>JAKVCR010000016.1 GCA_022448985.1 Roseibacillus sp. | reverse complement strand
GGACATCCACTGTGTGGACGCCAAGACCGGCAAGGCCTACTGGGTGCACGAAACCGGGAGCCGGGTGTGGGCCTCCACCCTGGTGGCGGACGGCAAGGTCTTCCTTGGCACGGAGGACGGCGAGGTTGTGATCCTGGGAGCTACCAAGGAGAAGAAGCATCTCGGGACCATTGAGCTCCACGCTCCGATCTACAGTTCGGCCGTGGTGGCCAACGACACGGTCTACGTGGCGAGCCAGACCCATCTTTATGCCATCGGGACCGTCGAGTAGGCGGGGTCAGGCCGGGAGCTCCCGCATCGGTGTTTGACACCCTGCGGGCGATTCAGGGAAGATATCCGGGACGTGGGTCGACCACGACCCGGCTCTCCGTATGAAAAAGCACTCCCTCGTCTTCCTGGTTGTCTTTGTAATCCTAGCCGTTCTGCACCAAGACGCATGGAACTGGGACAGCTCCAAACTTGTCTTTGGCTTTATGCCCGTCGGCCTTGCCTATCATGCGGCCTACTCAGTGATGGCCGCGATTTTCTGGGGGATTGTGATCAAGGTGGCATGGCCGGATGACTTGGAAGAGTGGGCCGAGGGAGGAGAGGAACACTAATCACAACACCCTGAAGAATCATGGCAACTGTCTGGGTTATTGTCTGCTACCTCGGCGCCCTGCTCGCCTTCGCGCTGGGCTCCAAGATGTTTTTCCGTGGCACGAGTAATGACTACTTCGTGGCCAGCCGTTCGATTGGCCCCTTCATGCTTCTCATGTCGGTCTTCGGAACGACCATGACGGCCTTCGCACTGGTTGGCTCGACCGGAAAGGCCTTTGAACGCGGAGTGGGAACCTACGGACTGATGGCCTCTTCCTCGGGACTTATTCATGCGGCCTGTTTCTTCCTGATTGGTGTGAAGATCTGGTCGATTGGGAAACGCCACGGCTTTGTCACCCAGATACAGTTTTTCCGGGCGCGTTTCGGATCGAACGGGCTCGGCTATCTTCTCTTTCCGATTTTCGTCCTCCTGGTCATTCCCTACCTGCTGATCGGGGTGATCGGGGCAGGCAAGACCCTGCAGCCGGCCACGGCCGGGGCCTTTCCCGAGCTCTTCCAGAACGACAATCCGATTCTGAATGGCGGGGTTCCGCCCTGGCTGAGCGGTCTCGTGATTTGCGGAGTGGTTCTCGCTTACATTTTTGCCGGCGGTTCGCGGGCGGCGGCCTGGGCCAACACGTTCCAGACCATTGTCTTCATGATCATGGGCCTGGTAGCCTTCATTTTCATCTATAACGTGCTCAACCAGGCTGGGAATCCTACCAACGTGGCGGCCCGGGTCACCGAGAAGGGGACGGTCGTGCAGGAGTATGCCTTTGACAAGGAGTCGCGGAAACTGGTCAAGGCGGAGAAACCAAAGGTGGTCGGCAAGCTCAAGCATCCTGAAGAGGCGGAGAAGTGGGCCGGGAAGCAGCCGCACCTTACCCGGGGGGAAGTGGAGATCAGTCATAAGGCCAAGCATCCGAAAACGAAGAAGCTCATCGACAAGGATCGTGAGGTGGGCGTGCCCTGGCTCATGTTCCTGACCTATATGTTCATTCCCCTGAGCGTGGGGATGTTTCCCCACCTGTTCCAGCACTGGCTCACCGCAAAGAGCGCGAAGGCTTTCAAGCTGACCCTCATTGCGCACCCGCTGTGCATCATGATCGTCTGGGTTCCCTGTGTCCTGATCGGGATCTGGGCCAGCGGACTGTTACCCTGGGGAATGCCCCCGGCTGCGGTGCTATCCAATGTCCTGAAGACCCTGATCGGCAATCCGATCCTCACAGGCATGCTTACCGCCGGGGTCCTGGCCGCGATCATGTCCTCGCTCGACTCACAGTTCCTCTGCCTTGGGACGATTTTCACTAACGACGTGGTGCTGCATAATTCCAAGAAGGACTACACCGACAAGCAGATCCTGTTCATGGCTCGCGGATTCGTTGTCGCTGTCGTGGCCCTCACATACGTCCTTGCGCTCCTCTTGCAGAATCAGAATGTTTTTGACCTCGCGGTCTGGTGTTTCTCCGGATTTGCGGCGCTTACGCCTCTCGTCCTGGCCGCGCTATACTGGAAGCGAGCCACCGCTGTGGGCGCATATGCCAGCGTAATCGTGGTGGCCGTCAGCTGGTTCATCTTTTTCGCGATGTCAGGATTCGGAGGAGAATTCACCGTTTTGGGCGGGGTCATGCCGGTAGCCATATGCTGGGGGGCGGGGGCATTCGCCATGATCGCAGGGTCTCTTGCCACAACCCCTCCGGACCGGGAGACGGTGGAGAAGTTCTTTCCCTGAAGGCCGTCATTGCTCCAGGGCGGCTACCGGAGACCAATTAGTCCACGAATCCAAAGTAATAGCGGGGGCCGTGGGATCGTGGGACTTGCGGGATTTGCAGAAAGCGGTAGGGATTAGCCCCGTCCTTTGGGGACACAATAGACATGAGCTGTGATCTGACCGTGGAAGAGGCCCGCGTGGCGCTGGACGAGCGCGTCCGCGAAAGCATGAAGTGGCACTTTTCGCCCGAAACCGGTTGCCCCTACTGGCTTGACCGGGCTGCGGGTCTCGGGTTCGACCCCATCGCGGAGGTGACCTGCTTCGCCGACATGCAGAAGTTCCCGAGCTTTGACGATGAAGTGCTGCGGAAAGAGGATCCCGCCCGGTTCATCCCGAAGGCCTACGAAGGCCAGCCCTACAACGTATTCGAGACCGGGGGGACAACCGGGATGCCCAAGCAGCGGATCGGCTGGGAAGACTACAAGACCGACTACTCGGAGTTCAGTGATCATTATGCGCCCGACTTCTTCCCGCAGGGGGGCAACTGGCTGATGGTCGGGCCCACCGGACCGCGAAGGTTGAGACTCTCGATCGAGCATCTTGCCAATCGCCGGGGCGGGGCCTGCTATTTTATTGATCTCGATCCGCGCTGGGTGAAGCGGCTGATCTCCGACGGGGAATATGCCATGGCCCGCAAGTACCAGGAGCATGTCATTGACCAGGCCGTCACCATCATCCGGCACCGGGATATCAAGTGCCTGTTCACCACCCCCAAGCTCCTTGAGAGCCTTGCGGAGCGCATGTCCCTGGTGAATGCTGGCATCAAGGGGGTTTTTGCGGGAGGAACGACCATGACGCCCCAGTATGTCCGGTTCATTGAGGAAGAGGTTCTCGAGGGGCAGATCAATTACGCCCCGACGTATGGAAACACCCTGATGGGGCTTGCGATCAGCCGGAAGCGCGAACCCGGGGAGTACAGCCTGACCTATTATGCACCCCAACCGCGGGCCGTCCTGCGGATTGTGGACCCTGATGACGCCACCAGAGACGTGGAATACGGTGAGTATGGACGGGTGGAGCTGACTACCATGACGAAGGAGTTCTTCGTGCCGCGCTTCCTTGAGCGGGATGAAGCCATTCGTCGCGAGCCCTGTGGGGAATTCCCGTGGGATGGGGTAGGGGATGTGCGCCCCTTTCAGAGCGGGACAAAGCAGGTGATCGAGGGGGTCTATTGATGAAACCAGCCCCGGGTGGAGAACCCGGAGACCGGACCGAAACAATGAATTACCAGAGTAACTTTTCTACCCGTAACGCGCGGACGTTTTGCTGCTTGCGATGAGTGACGAGATTCATATTCCCATCCTGCGCCTGGGCGAAGAGTACCGCAGTCTCGATACCGTGGAGCTGGAAGCGGTGACGGACGGCAGGGTCTTCACCCACACCGCCAACCCGGGCCTGATAAGGCGGGATCTCCTCGGGATTGAGAAGTCGCAGGCAGCGCTCGATGCCATCCCGGCCGACACCCTGGCCGGCTACTGCGAACAGGCGGCGGAACTTTTCATGCATGAGGAATTGCCGGTGGGGGACGGAACGCAGGGGCCCCAGGACTACGTCGAGGCGCTCTCTGCCCTGACGAAACTGCCGCACACCCTGGTGCGCATGAACATGGGGAAGATTCATGCCGCCATGTCCCAGATCCGAACCGTGATCGGGGGGCTTACCCGCAACCTTCCCCTCGAGCTCTTTGACCGGGGGCTCTCTACTCTTGGGGACTTGGAGGTAAACTACTATCCGGTCACGGAGGCCCTGGGGGTATCCCTTCCCAGCAACGCCCCGGCGGTCAACTCGCTCTGGCTCCCGGCCCCCGTCCTCAAGATCCCGGTTCTCCTCAAGCCCGGCCGGGAGGATCCCTTCACGCCATTACGTATCGTGCAGGCCCTCATCGCGGCAGGGTTTCCGAAGGAGGCCTTCGGCTTTTATCCCACCACCCATGAAGGCGGGGATACCATTCTCATGACCTGCGGACGAGGCATTGCCTTCGGCAGCGATGCCACAGTGCGGAAGTATGCCGGCTTTCCCAGTATCCAGGTGCACGGCACGGGACGAAGTAAGGTCCTCCTCGGGGCGGACTACGCTGACAAGTGGGAGGATCATGCCAGGACCCTGGTAGAGTCCATTTCCGCGAATGGGGGTCGTAGTTGCATCAACACCTCCGCGATCCTGGTCCCCTCCGGGGGGGAGGAGCTGGCGGATGCCATCGCAAGGCAACTCGCGGCCATTGAACCCCTCCCCCGCGACCATGAGGAGGCCCTGCTCTGCGGCTTCTCCAACACCGAGTGGGCGGGTTCAATCAATGACCTCATCGATCAACACCTCAAGGTGGAGGGGGCCGAGGATGTGACGGCCCGCTACCGTAATGGGCCGCGGCTGGTCGAGATGCATGGGCAGACCTACCTGCGGCCGACCCTGATTTCCTGTGCCGATTCCGGTCATCCGCTCGCCAACACGGAGTTCATGTTCCCCTTTGCCAGTGTTTCGGAGATTCCGCAGGAGCGAATGCTTGATGAGATAGGGGAAACCCTGGTGGTTTCGGCCTGGACCGAGGATCCAGACTGGATCCGCCAACTCATGAATTCGCCCGACATCGAGCGCCTGAATATTGGACCATTCCCGACCAACCGGGTCCAGTGGGAGCAGCCCCACGAGGGCAACTTGTTCGAGTTCCTGTATCGTCGTCGGGCGATCCAGGGAGATCTTGCGGTGGTGAGCTGAATTCGAAATGGAACCTTTCACGACCAGACCCAGCCCGCGGCTGGTGGGTGGACCAGGCGCTCTCGCGGAGTTGCCCGCTTGTATCCGGGAGAGCGGCGGGAAAAATGTGCTGATCGTGACGGATCCCGGGATCGTGGCGGCGGGTCACGTTGCACGTGCCACTGCCATGCTGACGGAGGCGGGGATCGACTTCACCGTTTACGACGACACCAGCGAGAATCCGGAGGAAAGTGATATCGCCGCTGCCTGTGAATTCGCCCGGGGGGTGGAAGTCGACTGTTTTGTCGGCCTCGGGGGCGGGAGCAGCATGGATACGGCAAAAGGCTGCAACTTCCTTCTTACCAACGGCGGGACCATGAGCGATTACAAGGGCTATGCCCTGGCCCGGACCCCCCTGCTCCCGTTCGTGGCGGTTCCCACCACCGCGGGGACGGGGAGCGAATGCCAGAGCTACGCGGTGATCAGCCGTGACCAGTCGCATGAGAAGATGGCCTGTGGCGATCCCGGGGCCCTGGCTACGTTCGCCATCCTGGACCCGGAGCTCACCGCCTCCATGCCCCACCAGGTTGCGGTCCTGACAGCTCTCGATGCTCTTGCGCACTCCCTTGAGACGGCGGTGTGCACGCGGCGCAATCCGCTCTCCTCTGCATTTTCCCGGGAAGCCTTCCTGCACATCGCTTCCGCCATCGAGTCGACCCTGGCGGGCAACGCCACCGGACAGGACCGCAGTGAGATGCTGCTGGGCGCGTCCTTCTCCGGGCTGGCTATCGAGAACAGCATGCTCGGAGCGGCCCACGCCTCTGCCAACCCGCTCACGGCCCGGTTTGGCCTGGCGCACGGGCATGCGGTTGCTCTCATGCTGCCGCATGTCATGCGATATAACTACGAAGAACCGGCTGCCCGGGATACGTATGATCACTATGGAGGACTTCTTTCCCGCCGTGGCTACGCAGAAGTTCCGGTTACCCAGTGGGTCGAGGACCTGCTGGGCCTTGCGGCCCTGCCTTCCCTGGGGGAAGTCGGGGTGGATCCCCGCGTTTTTCCCGAGCTGGCAGAGGACGCAACCAGACAGTGGACGGGGCAGTTCAATCCCCGGGCCATGACCGCGGAAGGATTTGTGCTACTCTATCAGCGCGCGATGGATGCAGTTTCAGCCCCGAGTGCACTATGAAGAACCCGTTATCAGGACTTCTCGCCATCTGGATCTCCCTGGTCCTGCTGGGATTGACCAAGGGAAATGGGGCGCCTGTAGAGAACAAGGCCGCACCCGTGACGAAAAGCTGGACCCTCCCGCGGGGCGGAAATGCCCTCCAGGGCCGGGTGGCGGATGCGGCCCCCCGCAAGCCCAGGGTCAAGTGGGATGCCGTCCTGGATGGGCCGGTCATCGGCGATGCTGCCATTGCGGATGGAACGGTCTACATCGGGACGGTGATGGGAACCTTTTACGCCGTCAACTTTGAGACCGGAAAGGTCCGCTGGAAATTCGAGACGGAAGACACCATTGACGCTCCGCCCACCGTCGGGCTGGGCAGGGTGTTCATCGGGTCAAGCGACTGCTTCTTTTATTGCCTCGATCAAAAGACCGGCAAGGAACTCTGGAAATATGAGGGGGCAGACAAATTCGTGGGGGGCGGTCTCCTGGTCCGAAGTCCCGATAACAAGGAGGATTGGATCGTGGTCAACGGCTATGATGGCATCTGCCGTGCCCTGCGGGCGAAAGACGGCAGCGAGGCATGGATTTACGAGACCGCCGAGCAGATTAATGGGACGCCGGCCCTCGTGAATGGCAAGACAGTGGTCCTGGGCGGCTGCGATGCTCTTGTGCACGTCGTCGATGTTACCAATGGCAAGGCCGTTAATGAAGTGCAGGTAGACGCCGAGATTATCGGGACCGTAGCCACCATGGGGAGCATGGTTTATTCTGCCAATTACGGGAACCAGCTGGTGGCGGTGGACATAGAGAAGAAGAAGCCGAAGTGGATTTACGAGGACAAGGATTTCGGATTTTACGCTGCCCCCGCCCTGAACAACGAGCTGGTCTTCATTGGCTCCCGCGACAAGCATCTGCACGCCGTGAACCGGGAAAGCGGGAAACGGGCATGGCGCTTTAAAACCGGCTCACGTATCGATGGTGGCGCCATCGTGTTCCGGGATGCTGTTGTTTTTGGTTCCGGGGACGGGAGGGTGTATGCCCTGAAGCCCTCAGACGGCAGCGAGATCTGGCGGATCGACCTGGGAGAGGGCATCGGCTCTGATCTTGCCTTCGCCAGCGGATGTATCGTGGTGGGCGGCGCGGATGGCAGCCTATTCTGCATCGAAGGACAATGAACCCCTCAGCGATTGATCATTGAAATGCCGGGGAGTGCTCAAAATAGACTCTTGTGGCGGGCCAGACTCATGAAGTCTTGTCGTGCAGAAAGGCCTGCGGAGGCAGCACCGCAAGCTGCGTTGTTCCATTTGCCGGGAGATTCCATTACACTTCGATCCGGATCTCCGAGGTGATTTACGGAGGCCCTGTTCGCGAACCTATCCCCGAAGCCATGAGTGATACCGCCCCCCCTCCAAAAAAGAAGGCCACCCGGGCCGGGAATTACTTCATTTCCAATTACCCTCCTTTTTCCTTCTGGTCGGAAGAGCAGGGAACGGAAGTCCTGGAGACCTTTGAAAGGGCGCCCTCCCCGGAGACGCCCCTGGGCCTCTATCATCACATCCCCTTCTGTCGGAAGCGGTGCCACTTCTGCTATTTCCGGGTCTACACCGACAAGAATGCGCAGGAGATCCGCGACTACCTTGAGGACACCATGCGGGAACTGGAGCGTTTGGCGGCCAAACCCCTTCTCAAGGGGCGCAAGCCGCACTTTGTCTACTTTGGTGGCGGGACGCCCTCCTACCTCTCTGCCAGGCAGCTTACCGAGTTGACCGATCGCATGAAGGCCATCCTGCCCTGGGACGAGGCGGAGGAAGTCGCCTTTGAATGCGAACCAGGGACTCTCAACCCGGGGAAGCTGGCGGCGATCAAGGAAATCGGGGTCACGCGGCTCAGCCTCGGGATCGAGAACTTTGATGACCGGATCCTTGAGATCAACGGGCGCGCTCATCGCAGCAAGGAGGTGTGGCGTGCCTACGAAAGGGCTCAGGCGGAAGAGTTCGAACAGATCAACATCGACCTCATTGCCGGCATGCTGGAGGAAACCGAGGAGAACTGGCAGAAGAATATCGAACAGGTTCTCAAGCTCAGTCCGGACAGCATCACCATTTACCAGATGGAGATCCCCTACAATACGACCATCTACAAGGACATGAAGGAGAGCGGGGCACTGGTCGCCCCGGTGGCCGACTGGGAGACCAAGCGCCGCTGGGTGAAGGAGGCCTTCGCGGAACTGGAGGCCAATGGGTATACCATCAGCTCGGGCTACACCGCGGTGAAGAATCCGGATAAGACGAGGTTTATCTACCGCGATGCCCTCTGGGGCGGAGCCGACCTGGTTGGCCTGGGGGTGGCCTCCTTCTCCCACGTGCAGGGGGTGCACTACCAGAACCTGACCGAGATCGACGATTATACCAGAGCAGTTGAGGCAGGGGAGATGCCCATCAAGCGCGCCTTCCGGACCAGCGAGGAAGAGCGCATGATCCGCGAGTTCATTCTGCAGATGAAGCTCGGGCACGTTGATTCAGCCTACTTCCGGGACAAGTTTGGCGTAAATATTCTGGAGCGTTTCGTTGGCCAGTTGGAAGAACTGACCGAGGAGGGTCTCCTGAAGGTGGCGGATGGGTTCATTATTCTTAACCGCGACGGGCTCCTTTGCGTGGACAACCTCCTTCACGATTTCTTTCTCGAACACCATAAGACGGATCAGATCGTGTAGGTTCCGGATTTCAGACCGTCACCGGCATTGCCCCCGGGGATGGCGATCTCGTCCGACAGTTTTCCCCGATCAGATTGTAATCAATTCTCCGTGGATCAACTCCAGCAGCCAGCCTTCCCCGAGTTCCTGCGCGAATCGCTTTCGCGGGCAGGGTTGCTGGGAGACTGGTTCTCATGGCAGGAGCCCGATGCGGTGCCGGAACCGTTCCGCGGGCTCCTCGTTCACGAGGTGGACATGACCTCTACCCTGGAACGGCATCACGGGGAGCAGATGATCCTGGAGGTCCTGGCCGATGGACAGGCCGACGGCTACTACTTCCGCGAAGTGATCCTGCGGGGAGCGGCAACAGGCCGGGCGGCCGAATTCGGGCTGATCGAAATCGAGGTCAGCCAGTTCCCCGGGGACCTGCACGAGGCCATTCTCTCGGGGAGAAAACCGCTGGGCGGAATCATGAACGAGAGCGGGATGACCTATGAAAGCCGACCGCTGGGCTACTTTTCGGTTGCGCGCGGGAAGCTTCCAACGAAATTGTCTGCCCTCGGAAATGACGAGATGTTCTACGGTCGCTATAATCAGCTTATGAGGCCGGACGGCAGTTGCCTGGCCCGTATTCTCGAGATTATTCCCCGTTCCTCTGATTCATGAAGATGCCAAGTGAGCCCCAGTCCTGTGACGTCATCGTGGTCGGTGGCGGCCCCTCCGGTTCTACCGCGGCGGCGCTGCTGGCGGAAAAGGGGCATAAGGTCATTCTCCTCGAGAAGGAGAGGTTTCCCCGCTATCACGTGGGGGAATCGCTCATGCCCTTCTGCTACTTTCCGCTGGAGCGTCTGGGGGTCCTGGAGCAGATGGAAGAGCACGCCTTCGTGAAGAAACATAGCGTGCAGTTCGTGACGCAGGAGGGAAAGATCTCTGCGCCGTTCTACTTCTTCCAGCATCTCGATCATCCGGCGGCGACCACCTGGCAGGTGGAGCGGGCTGTCTTTGATGAAATGCTCCTGCGGAACGCGGAGGAGAAGGGAGCGGAAGTTCGTGAGGAAACGGAGGTCAGGAACTTCACATATGACGGGGAGTGTGTCACCGGGGTAGTCGCGAGGGGGAAGGATGGAGAGGACTATTCCCTCCGAGCCCCCGTGACGCTGGACTGCACCGGGCGGGATGCGCTCTTTCTGCGCAAGAAGCAATGGCGTCGTCGTGATCCGCAGCTTAACAAAATCGCGATCTGGACCCTTTTCCGGGGCGCCAAGCGGGATGAAGGCCTGGATGAAGGAGCGACCACCGTGGCCTATCTGGACGGGCGGGGGTGGTTCTGGAACATTCCGCTGCGCAATGACATCGTGAGTTCAGGGATCGTTGCGGAACGGGACTACCTCTATCGCGATACCCGTGACCTGCAGGAGATTTATGAGCGCGAGATAAAGGAGAACAGCTGGATCACGGAGCACCTTGCCACAGGTGAGCAGTTTGGCGACTACTGGGTGACCGGGGAGTATTCCTATCGTGGCGAGCACTGTGCCTCGGACGGGCTGGTCATGGCCGGGGACGCCTTTGCCTTCCTTGACCCGGTCTTTTCCTCCGGGGTGTTTCTCGCGCTTAAGAGCGGGGAGATGGCGGCCGATGCAATCAGCGGCGCGCTGGAAGCGGGGGATGTGTCGGCGGGGCAGTTCCAGGGCTACGGGGAGAAACTCTGCCAGATGATCGAGGTCATGCGTAAACTGGTCTACGCATTTTACGACAAGGACTTCAGCTTTGCGAAACTGATCAAGAAGCACGAAGATATCCGGCCGATGCTGACCGACTGCCTTATCGGGGATTTGGACGGCAAGGACTACAGGCCTCTCGCGGAAGCGATGAGCAGCCTTGCGGCCCTTCCCGAGCCACTGGAGCATGGGCGCGTACCGCATACGGTCCAATAACGTCCTTTCCCATCCTGCATGAAAGTCACCTTCCTGACCGCGGGCACGGGTAGCTATCACTGCGGGGCGTGCATGCGTGACAACACTCTGGTCACGGCCCTCCACCGGGATGGGCACGAGGTGGCATTGTTACCGTTGTACCTGCCCATGCAGCTGGATGAGGATGTCATTCCGCAGGTGCGCGAAGCGCCAATATTCTTTGGTGGAATTAATGTCTACCTGCAGCAGAAGTTCTCTTTTTTCCGTCACACCCCCCGCTGGCTGGACAGGCTCCTCAACGGGGCAGGGCTTCTGCGGACAGCAGCCAGACGCAGCCACATGACCAGTCCTCGGGAGCAGGCTGAAATGTGCCTGGCCATGCTGCAGGTGGACGAGAGTGATCTCACCAAGGAACTGGACAAGCTGATGGACTGGCTAGAGCATCATGAGCGACCGGACCTGATAGCGCTCTCCAACTCGTTGCTCTCGGGGATGACACGGGAACTCAAGAAGCGACTTGGCGACATCCCGGTGATGGCATTCTTCCAGGGAGAGGATGGGTTTCTGGACAGCCTGCCGGAACCCTATCGGACAAGAAGCTGGGAGGAAATGAAAGAGCGGCTGGGAGAGTGTGACATGCTCGTAGCTCCCAGCAATTTCTATGCCGGGGTGATGGCGAAGCGTCTTGGAATCCCCGTGGCCGGAATCGAGGTTCTTCCCAACGGAATCAATCTGGAGGGTTATGGGGAACCCGTGGGAAATGGTCTTCAGGCTATTGGCTATCTCGCCCGCATGAGCCGTGAGAAGGGCCTCGGGGACCTGGTGGATGCCTACCTTCTGCTGCAGGAGGGAGGGAGGTTTCCACAGTGTCGCCTCAGGATTGCGGGAGCATGTACCCCGGGAGATGAGGCTTTCGTGAAGGACCAGAAAGAAAAGATTGAGCGGGCCGGGCTAAGTAAAATGGTGGACTGGCATCCCAATCTGACGCGGGAGGAGAAGACGGAGTTTCTTCGGGGACTGACGGTGTTTTCCGTGCCGATGCAGTATTCCGAGGCCTTTGGACTCTGCCTGATCGAAGCGATGGCGAGCGGGGTGCCGGTGGTCAATCCGGGAGGATCGGCCTTCGAGGAGATTGCCGCGGTGACCGGAGGAGGGCAGACGGTGGCACCCGGCGATCCTTCCGCGCTGGCCCGGGGCTGGGAAGAACTCCTCGCAAATCCGGAGGAGGCGGTCGCGATGGGAGAAAGAGGTCGCCGCGGGGTGGCGGAACGGTATAGCGTTACTGCAATGAAGGACGGTTTCCTCGAACTCGCCGGACGGGTTTGCGCCGCAGCCGGACCACGGGATTCATGAGTGACGAGAGCAAGAGCTATTCCTTCGAATATCAGCGGCGGGTCGAATTTCACGAAACCGATCTCGCCGGGATCGTGCATTTTTCCAACTTCTACCGCTACATGGAGACCGCAGAGCATGAGTTCATGCGCAGTCTCGGCCATCCCGTTCATCGGCAGATGGCGGAGGCGGAAATCGGATGGCCGCGGGTGAGTGCCAGCTGTGAATTCCGTAAGCCTGCCCGCAACGATGATATCCTTGTCATCCGGGTCTCCATTGACGAGATCCGCACCCGCTCGGTTCGCTACGGTTTTCGCTTTTATCTCGATCCTGCGGATGCACCCATTGCCACCGGGAAAGTGGCTGTGGCCTGTGTGAAGTTTGAGAACGGGGGTATCAGCGCGGTCCCCATTCCGGACCAGATCCGCTCCGATCTCGAAGCCGCCCTGGCGGCGGCCAAGTCCTGACTAACCAAGTGAGCGCCACTCTTCCATCACCCAAGAAAAAGAAATCCATGAACTGGCTTATTTTCGCCCTCATGACCGTGGCCTGCTGGGGCCTCTACGGGATTTTCCTCCACGCGGGCCAGGTTGGGATGCGGGACCCGCATCTGGGGCGCTACAAGGCGTTTCTCTTCGTGGGGATCGCCTATTTTATCACCGCGGTGCTGGCGCCTCTGGTGGTCCTTCTGATCAACAAGGAGACCGACTGGTCCATGCCGGGGAAGGGGATGTGGCTTTCCCTTTTTGCCGGGATTCTCGGGGCGGCCGGAGCCTTCTGCGTCCTGCTTGCCATGGCTTCCGGGGCAAAAGGAGGGATGTCCCCGGCGGTGGTGGCGATCTCGGTTATGTCGATCATCTTTTGCGGAGCCCCGCTCGTAAATGCCATCGTGTCCATCTGCATGGATCGACCCGAGGGTGGCCTTGCGGCGGTCCCCTGGCAATTCCTCTGCGGCATCCTGATGGCCGCTCTCGGAGGGTTCATGGTGGTGAAGTTCAAGCCCGCCGGGTCCCACGGGTCCCCGCCGAGGAAGCCGGGCATTGAAGCCCCGGCGAAGGAGTAGTCTGGAAAGCTTCGGTCTGCCGGAGCGCTTTGAAGCAATGAAATCCCTGAGCGCCATCAACGATCTGCTCGGTGCCATTCTTCCCGCGAATGAATTTTACGCGGCGAAGCTGGGAGAGAGACGCAGGGTCGAGAGCCTGGAGGAATTCAGGGAGGAGGTTCCCTTCACTACCAAGGATGAACTGGCCGCCGATCACGAGGCCCATCCGCCCTATGGGACGACCCTGACGTATCCGCTGGAGACCTATACCCGTTTCCACCACACGAGCGGGACACGGGGCAACCCGATGGCCTGGCTCGACGACCCCGCGGGGTGGGCGTGGATCCTTGAGTCATGGCAATGGGTGTGGACCAACGCGGGCGCGTGTCCTGGCGACAGCGCCTTCTTTCCCTTCTCCTTCGGGCCCTTTCTCGGGTTCTGGTCGGCCTTTGAGGCCGCCGCCGCGATGGGGATCCGGGCGATTCCCGGCGGGGGCCTTTCCAGCGAGGACCGGCTGCGAATGATGGCTCTCCATCGGCCGCAATTCATGGCCTGTACGCCCACCTATGCCCTGCATCTTGCCTTGGTGGGGAAGGGGATGGATCTCGCGGTGGACAGCCTGGGGGTCAAGGCCCTGGTGGTGTGCGGGGAGCCCGGCGGGAGCATCCCGGAAGTGCGGGAGCGCATTGAGACCGAGTGGGGGGCGGGCGTGGTCGATCACCACGGGATGACGGAGGTCGGGCCGGTTACCGTGAGCGATCCCGGCAATCCCGACTTGCTGCGCATTTACCATCCCTCCTATCACGCCGAGGTTGTCAGCCCGGAGAGTCTTGAGCAGGTGCCGCTGGGAGAGGTGGGAGAGCTGGTCCTGACCACCCTGGGCCGTTATGGGGCTCCGCTGATCCGCTACCGCACCGGGGATCTCGTCCGGCCGGTTGCCACCGGGGAAACGGATCCTGCTCCCTTTGCGTTGGAGGGTGGAATTATCGGGCGGGCGGATGACATGGTGGTGGTGCGAGGGGTGAACATTTATCCCAGCGCGATTGAGGCGGTAGTGCGCTCGGTAGACGGAGTGGGGGAGTACCAGGTGGAAGTGGATGAGCAGGGAGCGCTGCCGGAGATCAGCCTGGTGATCGAGAACCTTGGTGACGGGCAGGCCGAAGAGGCGCTTGAAGCCCGACTCCGCGCTGTCTTTTCCATGCGGATTCCAGTAAAAGCAGTAGGGCTCGGCACCCTGCCGGTTTCTGAAGTAAAGGCCCAGCGCTGGAAGGTGATTCGCGAATGATCGATGTCCAAAATGTCAGCAAAGTCTACGAGATGCCCGGCGAGTCGCTGCGTGTGCTTGAGGCGGTGAACCTGCAGGTGGCCACGGGGGAGACGGCCGCGGTAGTCGGTCCGTCGGGAAGTGGAAAGACGACTTTGCTCAATCTTCTCGGGGTGCTGGACCGGCCCAGTGAGGGCCGCGTTCTGATCGACGGGCGGGACGTGGCGTCATTTGGCGAGGAACAGGCGGCCGCCTTCCGGAATCAGTCCCTTGGTTTTGTATTCCAGCACCACCACTTGCTGCCACAGTGCAGTGTCCTGGAGAACGTCGTGCTTCCGCGGCTGGCCGGAAGCTGGGCGGAAGCGGAGGCTGAAACCACCGCCCGGGCCGAGGAGCTGCTCGCGGAGGTCGGCCTGCAGGATCGTCTTGCGCACTTTCCCTATCAGCTTTCGGGGGGGGAGCGGCTGCGGACGGCCCTCGCGCGGGCCCTGGTCAACGAGCCGAGACTGGTGCTTGCGGACGAGCCGACCGGCTCCCTTGATGAGGAGACCACCGGGGTAGTGGCCGATTTGCTTGAGCAGCTTAATGCTCAGATGGGCGTGACTCTGGTGGTGGTCACTCACAATGCGGCTCTCGCCCGGAGAATGCAGAACTATTATGAGCTTCGGGGCGGGAACCTTGAGAAGCAATGAATGCCCTCAAGTTCATTCGGCGCGGCATCTGGCACTACAAGCTGTCCTACCTCGGGGTAGGAGCAGGGGCGGTTCTGGGGGCCACCGTCCTGCTGGGCGCATTGATTGCAGGCGACTCGGTAAAAGAGACCCTTCGTGAGGTAGCGCGCCAGCGGGTGGGGGAGGTCGACCAGGTCTTTGTGGCGGGGGAGGGGTTCTTCCGTGACGCTCTTGCTACGGACGTGGCTACGGATTCTCTGCGGGCTGCGCCCATTCTGTTCCTGCGGGGCCAGCTCAATTCACAGTCCAGTGAGCGTGGATTGGGCAGGGTCCAGATCCTTGGAGTGGATGATCGGTTCTGGGGATTTGCACCGGGGACCGGTGAGGCGGTGACCCTCCAGTCCCGCGAGGTGGCGGTGAATGATTACCTGGCGCAGGCACTGGACCTGAAAGAGGACGACTCGGTGATCCTGCGCCTGCAGGAACCCGGGATGCTGTCGCGCGATGCGCCGCTTTCCGGAGAAGCAGAGGACGTGATCAGCTTCCGCGCCAAGGTGCGGGCCGTCGTGGGTGACGGGCAGTTCGGGCGTTTCAACCTGCAGGCAACTCAGCTTCCGGTCCCGACCGTCTTTGTCCCCCTCAGCCGCCTGCAGCAGGTAGTCGATCAACCGGCTAGGGCCAACCTGATCCTTCTGGGTGCGGGGAAAGACGGGACTTCATACAGCGGTGATCTCGCCAAGCATATCCGCAGCCGCATGCGTTTGCTCGATTACGGGCTCTCGCTGGTCGATGTTCCGCTGGCACAGGCGACCGAAATCCGCTCGGCACGGATTTTCTTCGAGGCTCCGATCGTGGAAGCGGTCAGGGCCCGCTTTCCGGAGACTCTCCCGGTGACCAGTTACCTGATCAATACCTACGCAGCCAACGGAAAGGAGACTCCCTACTCCATGGTAGCAGCGGTCCAGTCCAGGGGAGCGGCCTTCCTGCCTGAGTTATTCTCGAAGGAGGACATTGTGATCAACGACTGGCTGGCGGAGGACCTTGCCCTCAAGGAGGGGCAGGAAATCAGCCTGGCCTTTTTCAAGCTGGTGCGGGGCAACGAGCTGGAAGAGGCCACCGCCGGGTTCCGGGTGCGCAGCATCGTAGCGCGCGAGGGCCTGGCAGCGGACCAGCTCTGGATGCCGGACTTTCCGGGGGTGGCAGAGGCAGAAGATGCCCAGGATTGGGCGCCAGGGCTACCCCTTGATCTGGGCCGCATCCGGCAGAAGGACGAAGACTACTGGGATGAACACCGGGGGACCCCCAAGGCCTTCATTTCCGAGGAGCGTGGGCGTGAATTGTTCGGGAACCGCTGGGGGGAGTTCACTTCCCTGCGGGTTCCCACCAGGGACGCTCCGGGGGCTGGGCTGGAGGAGGAGCTTCTCCCTCTTCTCCAGCCCGGGATGGCCGGATTGCTTCTCCGGAACCTTGGCGAAGAAGCGCAGACGGCCGCCCGGTCGCCGGTCGATATAGCAGGGCTCTTCCTGAGCATGAGCTTTTTCCTGATTGTGGCATCCGTGGCCCTTACGGCGATGTTGTTCCGCTTCAATATCGAACAGCGGAACCGGGAGAGCGGACTCCTGGCAGCGCTGGGAGTGCCCGCAGGGAGGGTTCTGCGGTGGCGCCTTATGGAAGGCCTTATGATCGTTACCGTGAGCGGGGTCATCGGCCTCTTTATTGCGATCGCCTACTCGGTAGGGATTCTGCGCTTCCTGGAAACGATCTGGAGCGAGGACTCTGCCGGCACCTTTTTCGCCGTTCGTCTCAATCCCGTCAGCATGGTCACCGGCCTCCTCGCCTTCATCACGTTGTCGATGAGCGTGATCTGGCTCACCGCGCGGAAGCAGGCACGGAAAAGCGCGACCTTGCGGCTGGAGGCGGGAGCGGAGGAGGTGCGTCGTGGGAGCGTTCGGGTGCGCCTTATGCTGGCCTGTGGGATTGTCTGCGTTCTCCTTGGGGCGGGGTGTATCTTGGCCAGGGCCGGAATGGGTCCACAGGCGGCCTTTTTCCTTTCTGGGACGTTTTTACTGGTGGCGGGTCTTTTGAGCTATCGCGCGTGGTTGGGCTGGAATGGCGCTCGGAGTCGTCGGGTCCTTTCGTCCCGCTCGTTGGCCGCCCTCAACAGCGGACGCCGTCCCACCCGCAGCCTGGTGGTGGTGGGGATCATGGCCTGCGGGGTTTTCCTAGTCATTGCGGTGACGGCTTTCCGGAAGCACGGAGGAGAAGAGTGGGCCGAAAAATCGAGCGGGGCCGGTGGGTTTGCCTTCTGGGTCGAGACGACCAATCCGATTAACCGTGCGGCTGATGCAAAGAAGGACCCGGACTATTTTGAACTGGGCGATCAACGGAGCCTGCTGGGCGAGATCCGACCCTTTCGAATGGGAGTGGGAGATGACGCGAGCTGTTTCAATCTGAATACCGCGACACGTCCCCGCCTGCTGGCCACTGATGTTGGCGCCATGGCTCAGCGCGGTGCGTTCACCATCAGGGAGGTGGAGGAAGGAAGGACTATCGAGGACGGTTGGAATATTCTCCGGGAACCGGCGGAACCGCGTGTCCTGAGGGCCTTTGTCGATCAAACGACCATGATGTGGGTCCTGAAAAAGAAGGTGGGGGACCGCATCACCTACCAGGATGAGCGGGGGGAGGATTTTGAAGTCGAAATCACAGGCGCCTTGGCCGACAGCATCTTCCAGGGGAACATGATCGTGGACGAGGCGGCCTTCCTGAGGCTGTTCCCATCCCAGGAGGGGTATCGCCTCTTTCTGGCTGATGTGCCGGGGGATCCCGGGCCCGCCCTGGAGGAGCTCCAGAAAGCCACTGCAGATCGTGGGAGCACGGTCACTTTGACACGGGAACGCCTGGAGGGATTTCACGGCGTGGAGAACACCTACATCGCGATTTTCCATGTCCTCGGGGGCTTGGGCCTCATTCTCGGCAGCGCCGGGCTGGGAATCGTGACTGCCCGCAACCTTGCTGAACGGCGGGAGGAGTTTGGGATCCTTCAAACTATTGGCATTCCCCATCGGGTAACAAGAAGCGTCATTTTCAAGGAGGTACGGGCTTTCATCGGGTGGGCGTTTTTGATCGGTCTCCTTGCTGCCCTGGTGGCCATCCTGCCCGCCCTCAGCGGGACGCCGCCGATGGCAACACTCGTTGGGCTGGGCGTGATGGTGGGCCTCATCGGGCTCAACAGCATGTTCTGGGCTTTTGTTGGCTACGTGGTGGGCTACCGCCGTCGGGCCGGCTTTGGGGGGTGAGAGCAACTCCGGACTTCCCGTCGGCCACAGGGCTTTCTAGGTTGCCTGGATGAAACAACTGCTGCTGGTCCTGCTGATGACGGCACCGATGGTCTTTGGGGCCGATTGGATTGACCTATGGCCCGGGGAGGCCCCGGGCGCAAAACGCCCCAAGGCAGGCACGGAAACAGGAGGCGACGGGTGGCGTATTTCTCATACCGAAGTGCCGCAGTACGTGCTCTTCAAGGCGGAGAAGCCAAATGGAACGGGTGTTGTCGTTCTGCCCGGGGGCGGCTATGCCATGCTGGCGGCTGATCACGAGGGCCGGCAGGTGGGCGAGTGGTTCGCCAGACGGGGGATCACTTCCATGGTCGTGAAGTATCGAGTCAGCTCTAATCCTGCGCTCGGCTATCACTTTCCTGTTCCCCAGATGGATGCGCGGCGGGCGATTCGCACGATGCGCTTCAAGGCCAGGGACTGGGGGCTCGATCCCACCAGGATTGGGATCCTTGGGTTTTCCGCTGGCGGGCATCTCTGCTCCACTGCGGTGACCATGTTTGACGACAAGTTTGAGGAGGAGACCGACGATCCCATTGATCAGGTCAGCTGCCGACCGGACTTTGGCATTCTCTGCTACCCGGTTATCGCGATGGGGCAGCCCTACTGTCACCAGGGGTCGGTGCGTAATCTTCTGGGGGCTAATCCCTCCAGGGAGCTTCTGGACAGGAACAACACCGCCCGGCGGGTAACCAGTAAGACCCCGCCTATTTTCCTCGTGCATTCCGCGGATGACCGGGCGGTGCCCCTGCGCAATGGAACGGACTTTGCGGCGGCCTGTTCAGACAAGGGCGTGCCGGTGTCCTGCCATATTTATGCGCAGGGAGGCCACGGCTATGGACTGGGACGCTCGGGAGACGCAAAGACCTGGCCCGCCCGACTTGAGGACTGGATGCGGCACAACCGGTGGATGAAGTGAAGCGAGGGGGGAGGCTCCCCCATCAGTGGGGCTTGAAGGGTCGCGTGGATTTTCTCAGCTCGGGGCAGCTGTTTCTTCGTTCTGTTCTTCCTCGTCGCCACTGAAATCGACCCGTTCCACGGTGGCGTCTTCGCGCAGGCCGGATGCAAACTCCCGCAGGGCGTTGCGGCGTTTTTCAAACTCGACCCGGTGGGCGATATCTTCCCTCACTTCATCGAAGGGGCGCAATGTGGCGGGCTTGGTCTCCGCGACCTTGAGAATGTGGTAGGACTGTTCGTAGGCGACGACAGGACTTACCTCGTCCAGTCGCATGGTGAACATGATGGACTCGATCGGATTCGAGGGCCGGTCGAAGGTAATCCATCCGAGATCGATTTCGCCTGACTCCTTTTCCGTCTCGGCCTTGGCGATCTGTTCGAAATCGGCCCCCTCGACCAGGGTCTCGCGGAGTTCTCCCATCTCCTCCAGCAGGAGGACGGGATCCTCGTGCTTCTCAAGAGCCTTCATGAGGTGCAGCACGCGGACTTCAGCCACCGTGCGGAATTCTCGCTGGTTTGCCTGGTAGTAGGTTTGGAGGTCGTCCTCACTGACATCGGTCTTGCCGGCCAGCACACTATCGAGGAACTTCTCCATGCGCAGGTTGGCTTCGCACTCGTCGAGAAGGTTTTCACGTTGAGCTTCCAGCATGTCCCAGCTTGCCCCATGCTTGCGATAGTCTTGGAGGGTTTTTTCGAATCGGGCCTTGATCTCATCGCCAGGAAGCTCCGGGAAGCGGGTCTCGGCCTCCTGGGCAATCAGGACGGAGTCGATAACCTCCTCTTCGGCCTGGGTCATGAATTCGGGGTCGCGTTCGCAGCAGGAAACCTGCAGGCGCGCTTCCGCCTCGGACTTGATCCGGGCGAAGGCATCCTCAAGGAGGTTGGGGTCGATAAGCTCTCCGTTGACGCGAAGCATGGTTGAGAGGTAGCGCCGGAGCGGCGGATCGCCAACTCGAAAGAACGCCTCAATTCGCCACGATATTGACCAGGCGGCCAGGGACAACGATAACCTTGCGCACCGTCAGCCCCTCAAGGTGTCCCTGCACCTTGGGGTCAGCCTGGGCGGCGGCCTCCACCAGGTCCTGGGCGGCCCCGGCGGCGACCATGATCCTGGCGCGCACCTTGCCATTGACCTGTACCACCATCTCGAGTTCGTCCTCCACGAGGAGGGCCTCGTCGTAGGAGGGCCAGCGCTCCTCCAGGCAGGAACCAGGGTAGCCCAGGCGCTCCCACAGTTCCTCGGTGAGATGGGGAGCGAAGGGATTGAGAAGGACCAGCAGGTTCCGGAAAAGTGCGTTGGGAACCTTCTCTGCAGAGGTGAAGGCGTTGGCGCATTCCATCATCTGGGAAATCGCGGTGTTGAAGCGGAGCTTTTCGATATCCTCCCCAACTTTCCGGATGGTTGCGTGGACGATCTTGAGGAGGTTCTGGTCGGCGTCTCCATCCGTCAGTTTGTCGCCTGCTTCCCACTCCCCCTCCTGGTTCAGGGACATGGCGATCCTCCAGGTCTTGGCCAGGAAGCGAGAGACTCCTTCGACCCCCTGCATGTTCCAGGGCTTCACCTGTTCCAGGGGGCCCATGAACATCTCGTAGAGGCGGAAGGCATCGGCGCCGTGCTCTTCCACCACGTCATCCGGATTAATGACGTTGCCAAGGGACTTGGACATTTTTCGTCCGTCCTCTCCCATTATGAGTCCCTGGTTGACGAGCTTCTGGAACGGCTCGGGTGTGTTGAGGTGGCCGAGGTCGTTGAGGATCTTGTGCCAGAAACGGGCATAGAGCAGGTGCAGAACAGCGTGTTCGGTTCCCCCGATATAGAGATCGACCCCGCCGGGATTACCGTTGCTGTTGAGCCAGTAGTGCGCGGCTTCGGGGGAGAGAAACTGTTCCGGGTTGGCCGGGTCACAGTAGCGCAGATAGTACCAGCATGAACCAGCCCATTGGGGCATGGTGTTGGTCTCGCGCCGCGCCCCGTCGGGCAACTCCACCCACTCCGCGGCCTTGGAAAGCAATGGTTCAGGGTCGCCGGTGGGGTTGTAGTCTTCCAGTTCAGGAGCCAGAAGCGGTAGTTCCGATTCCGGAAGGGCTTCATGCCGCCCGTTCTTCCAGACGATGGGAAAAGGCTCTCCCCAGTAGCGCTGACGGGAGAAGAGCCAATCGCGCAGCTTGTAGTTGATCTGTGCTTCGCCCCGGTCCTGCTCTTCCAGCCAGGCGGTGATCGCCTTCTTGGCCTCGGAAGTGGGCAGGCCATCGAGCGGGCCGGAGTTCACCGCGGTGCCTTCACCGGTAAAGCCCTGCCAGTTTTCGCCGGCGGGAGGCGCCACCACCTGCAGGATGGGCAGGTCAAACTCCTCTGCAAACGCGAAGTCGCGCGTGTCGTGGGCAGGGACGGCCATGATGGCGCCCGTGCCGTATCCCATCATGACATAGTCCGCGATCCAGACCGGGATCTGCTCGTTATTAACGGGATTGATGGCGAAGGCGCCGGTTGCCACCCCCGTCTTTTCCTTGTTGAGTTCGCCCCGCTCCATCTCGGACTTGGTGGCGCATGTTTTCTGGTAGGCCGCAACGGCCTCCCGCTGTTCTTCGGTGGTGATCCGGTCTACCAGGGGATGCTCGGGGGCGAGGACCATGTAGGTCGCGCCGAAGAGGGTATCAGGCCGGGTCGTGAAGACCTCGATTTCGTCTTCGTCCCTGTCTGCGAGGGTGAACACCACCCGCGATCCATCGGACCGGCCGATCCAGTTCCGCTGGAGCAGTTTGATTCCCTCGGGCCAGTCGAGTTCGTCCAACTCGTCAATGAGGCGCTGTGCGTATGCGGTAATGCGCAGCATCCACTGCTGGAGCGGGCGGCGTTCGACCACGTGCCCCTTTTCTTCCCACTCGGCAACTTCTTCATTGGCGAGGACCGTGCCCAGGCTGGGGCACCAGTTGACGGGGGCCTCTGCCACATAGGCGAGGCGGACCTCGTCGATCTGTTCCCTGGTCCAGCCTTTGGCTTCCAACTCGGAAACGGGCCTGGCTTTCTGTTCTGCCGTATCGAAGTAACTGTTGTAAATCTGCAGGAAGATCCACTGGGTCCATTTCACGTACCCGGGGTCGGTGGTATTGACCTCCCGATCCCAGTCGTAGCAGAAGCCGAGCATCTTGAGCTGGCGGCGAAAGTTGTCGATGTTGTTCTGGGTGTTGATCCGGGGGTGCTCCCCGGTCTTGCGGGCATGCTCTTCGGCGGGCAGGCCGAAGGCATCCCAGCCCATCGGATGAAGGACGTTGAATCCGCGCTTGCGCTTGTAACGGGTGATGATGTCGGTGGCGGTGTAGCCTTCGGGATGTCCAACGTGCAACCCGGCCCCGCTCGGGTAGGGGAACATGTCGAGCGCATAGAACTTGGGGGCGTCAGGATCGAATCCCTCGTCGCCCGGTCCCGGCATGCGGAATGCCCTGTCCTCATCCCATCGCTTCTGCCACCTGGATTCAAATTGGTCGAAGGGATAGGGTTTGCGTCGTTCGCTCATCGTAAGTCCTGTAACCCCGAAACGGGGCGGGACGGTGCCAGATAACCCGGGTCAGGGCAAGCGCCCGGCAGGCCGGGTTTCCGGGGTCAGCGCACCCGGTTCGCCACGCATTTATTCGATCGCGTCGTAGATCAGGGGCTTGATGGCGTCCTCAAGCATGAAATCAAAGGGGAGGGTCTGCTCCATGGTGACGACCACGAGCTCATCACGGGGGGAAATCCAGAAATGGGTGCTCAACATGCCACCCCAGCCGTATTCGTCCAGGCGCCCGGCCTTGTTCCAGTCTGTCTGGGCGACTTTTACGCAGAAACCAAGCCCGAAGCCTGTGCCATGACGGATGTTGTTGGGAAAACGGATGGGCATTGCAGGCCCCGTGAGGTGATTGCGGGTCATCTCGGCCACCGTTTTCTTCTTCAGAAACCGTTGCCCGTGCAATTCGCCACCATTGGCGATCATCTGCAGGAACCGGGTGTAGTCGCCGATGGTAGAGGCCAGCCCACCACCACCCGATCGCATTTTCGTCTTGGAGCTGTAGCTGAACAGGTTGCGGTCGTTCCTGGTCAACGCGCCCTTCTTGTCCACGCGATAGACTACCGCCATCCGGCCCCGTTTGGCCTCGGGGATGACGAAAGCGGTATCGATCATCCCAAGTGGCTCGAAAATGCGTTCCTGGAAAAACCGGGCGAGAGGCATTCCGGATGCATGCTCGACTACTGCGCCAAGGAGATCGGTGGAGATCCCGTAGAGCCACCCTTCGCCCGGCTCAAATGCCATCGGAACATTTGCCATGCCTGCGCAGAAATCGGTGAGAAGCTCCCCTTCCACGAGGGGGACCGCCTGGCGGTGGAGCTTGTCGATTTCCGGGATGCCCGTGAATCCGTAGGAATATCCTGCGGTGTGGCAGAGCAGGTCTTTGACGGTGGGAGGATTGTTAGGGGTAATGGCTTTTCCGTTCTTCCAGACCCGGGCCTTCTTGAATGCCGGGAGGTGGCTGGAAACAGGGTCCTCGATGCGAAGTTTCCCTTCGTCGACAAGCATCATGGCAGCTGCCGAGGTAATGGCCTTCGTCATGGAAAAGATCCGGAAGATCGTATCGGGCTCCATGGGCTTACTGTTCTCAATGTCCCGGAGCCCGAAGCTCTTGTTGTAGACCAGCTTGCCTCTACGGGTAATGACGACGACAGCACCGGCCAGGCGTTTCCGGGCAATCAACTCGGTTACCTTCTCGTCAACTAATTCGAGCTTGGCGCGCGACATGCCGACGGCGGCAGGTTTTGCCAGGGGGAGCTCCCGTATGAGACGGGGCTGTTCCGCCAGAGAAAGGGCAGGGGCAACCGTCCAAAGGAGGATAGCGGCAAGAGGCTTCATAACAGGTGTTGTCTGTGATGGTGACGAACAAGGCAAGCAGCCTTGCGGGGGCTTTGTCTGCCAGGTCCTACGGGCTCAAAACAGAACCCCGTCGCGGCAGCACCGGAGCCACGACGGGGCCTCTGTCACTCCTTCCTGAAAGAAAGGAGCGAAGAACTGTTTTTCCTCTGCTCCAAGGCGCTCTTCTTGCGCTATCGCGAAAAAACCGCCGAGGCCTATTTATACAACATTGAGGCGGAGGCAGTTAGCGCGCGAGTGAAATCCTCCATTATTTTGTCGGACAGTGGGCGGCGGCTTTGCGCGCATGAAAACGGAGCTGGGGAAGCAATTGGAATTGTCGCCGCCCCGGGATGAAATCACGGGAGTCATCCCTGCATTTTCGGATTTTATTATCAAATTGGTGTAGGGAGGATCAGGGAATGAGGCGATTGCTGATAGCGACCCGGAATATGCACAAGACCAAGGAGATCAGCTCCATTCTCGGGGACTCTTACCAAGTCGTCGATCTTTCCGAGGCTCCCGGTGCTCCGGAGGTGGAAGAGACCGGGTCGACATTTGTTGAGAATTCGACGCTCAAGGCGGTTGCTATAAGCAACGTGAGTGAGGCGCTTATCCTGGCGGATGATTCCGGCTTGGAAGTCGATGCCTTGCAGGGTGCGCCGGGGGTTTATTCGGCCCGTTATGCGGGACCGGAGGCCGACGACCGTGCAAACAACGATAAATTACTCGCCGCACTCCATGGGGTTCCCATGGAGAAACGGACAGCACGCTTTCGATGTGTAATGGTGGTGGCCCGGGCCGGTGTTGTCCTCGGGGACTTTGAGGGCAGCGTGGAAGGAAGGATTCTTGAGCAGGCCGCGGGAACCGGGGGCTTTGGTTATGATCCGCTCTTTGTGCCGGAGGGCTACACGGAGTCATTTGCGGAGCTTGGGCCCGGGATCAAGAACGGACTCAGCCACCGGGCGTGCGCCATGGAAAAACTGGTCGACTGGTTGCACGGGACAGAGTGAAAGGTCGTGCGTGTTCATTGCTGGCAGGCCTTCGGGAGGGGTCAATTCCCCCGCCCAATCTCTGCGGCCCAACGTTGCCAAAAGAGATCGACAGCCCCGGCCCTTAATATTAGGATGCTTTACGTTCACCCTTTACGCATTAAATTAATGAGGTCGTCCCTCGTATTTTTCGCGCTCACCTTCGCGCTTTGCCTGTCGTCGTGCTCCCGCCAGGGCCGGGCTGGCTACGCGGTTGCCTACAAGGCCGATCCCAATAATGCGATCCTCGTCAACGGCCGGGCGGTCGCGCCTCGCAATGCTCCTCTGCCGGTTAAAGATGCCATTGCAGCGGCCAACCGCATTCAGGGGTTGCCCTATAAGTGGGGTGGAGGGCACGCCCGGCTTAATGATAGCGGCTACGATTGCTCCGGGGCAGTATCCTACGTCCTTCGCAGCGCCGGGCTCATGGAAGACCAGATGCCTTCAAGGGGCTTCTTCTTTTACGGGAAGCGTGGTTACGGGAAGTGGATCACAGTCTACGTCCGCAATGGGCACGTGTTTCTGGTCATCGCGGGCTTACGCTTTGATACCTACGGGCGCTACCGTCAGGATGGTCCGCGTTGGCGACCGCTCCCGCGTTCTACGAGGGGACATGTGGTGCGTCATCCGCCCGGGCTTTAGCCCTTGCTCCGGGGTGGCAATTACTCCGCGGGTTCTGCGGGAAGGTTTGCGATGAGTCCGGGCAAGTCATGGGCACTGGCCAGCACGTGGCTGGCGAGGGAGAAGTCGCAGCAGGAGGTCACCCGGTTAGGGATGGCAACATTGGGCATGCCCGCGGCCTTGGCGGCCTTGATGCCGTTGACGGAATCCTCCACCACGAGGCAACTTGCGGGCTCGAGCATGAGCAGGCGAGCGGCTTCAAGGTAGAGGTCGGGAGCAGGCTTGATTTGCGGGGCATCGTCCCGGCAAACGGTAAGGTCAAATTGCTCGGAAAGACCGATTTTCTCGAGCCAGCCGTCAACCCAACGATGGGAGGAACTCGAAACGACACCAAGTTTGAGCCCGGCTTCCTTGCCGGCACAGACCGCTTCGGGGATTCCTGGCATGGCAGCAGCCCCTTCGAGGTCCTTTTCAATGGAGGCCTGCCGGGCGCCATCCAGGGGCTCCCAGTCGATGCGGCTCCCGGTCAGTTCCTCGAGATGGGTTTTTGGCGACCAGGTGTCAAAGTTTGTGCCGATACACTGGTTGAAGGTTTCCAGCGGAAGAGAATGACCATGGTCATGGAACGTCTGGCGCCAGGCCTGGTAGATAGGCCACTCGGTGTCGACGATCAGGCCATCAAAATCGAAGAGCAGGGCGCGAAGGGGAGAGGGCATGTAAATAGTATCAGGCTGCGGGTGGCGCGAGGGGCGAGGCATTCCGTTTCAGTAGGAGAAAGACCAGCCCAAGGGCGAGTAACACCACTCCGAAAAACCCGAGGAGACAGGTGAGAATCAAGTGCAGGCCGAACTGGGTGATGTTACGAGTGAGTCTCCCCTTGGTGAGCGAGAATTCTTGGTTCTTGCCCAAGGAGTCGGCCGCCTTCAGGAGATAGGGCCCTCCCATGTCAGGTTCGAAGGTCCCGATCGCGAAGGACTGACGGTCCGGGGTTGAGACCGTGGCTGGGGAGCGTTCCGCCAAGCGGGCGGGAAATTCCTTCCGGTCAGAAACCCGGATGAGGGAAAAGCTCATGCCGATCGGCACCATTTCCCAGAACTCGAGCGACGACGCCCCGGCCTGGACCTTCTTGTCACTCCAGAGGGTGTAGACCCCGGCCTCGTCAATCGTGACCGGAACCTCTCCCGGGGAGGTGATTCGGGCAACAGGGTTCAGGGACTGATCCAACGTGAAGATGCCGGAGAAGAAGAGGAGAAGACCTCCTGCGAGGGAGGCCAGGCCGAGGCCGAGGAAAATGAAACCGAGACTGCGCCGGGTCATGCTGGTGATTCAGAAATATGGGGAGGCGGCCAGGGCGGGAGCGACATCTTTTTCTCGCTCCTTCGCGGGTGGTGGGGGGAGAATGCCACATGCGCGCGCTCCTGACCATTTCTCTTCTGGCTCCCTGTTCGATTGCTCTGGGAGCTCCCAAGCCGGAAGTCCGGAAACCGGATGAGGTGGTGACCTACCGAAAAACCGAACAGGCCGAGCTCAAGCTCGAGATCTTCCGACCAGCGGGGTGGAAGGCCGATGACAAGCGGCCCTCCATCGTCTTTTTCTTCGGCGGCGGCTGGGTGGGCGGATCGACCAGGCAATTCCATCCCCAAGCCACCCGGCTCGCATCGCGCGGAATGGTTGCCTATTGTGCGGATTACCGGGTGCGCAGCCGGCATAAGACTTCCCCCTTTGAAGCGGTGGCGGATGCCAAGACGGCCCTCCGCTGGATCTGGCGGAATGCAGGGGGCCAGGGGATTGACCCGAGGAGGATCGTATCCGCGGGGGGCTCGGCCGGGGGTCATCTTGCGGCCTGCTGCGGCCTGGTTGCCGGCCATGATGACCTAAAGGAAGGCGAGCCCGTATTCATTCCCTCCGCCATGGTCCTCTTCAATCCTGTCATCGATACGTCGCCGAAGGGCTACGGCCATGACAAACTGAAGGAGCGCTACCGCGAACTTTCCCCGGTAGAACACGTGCATGGCAAGACTGCCCCGACCCTGATCCTGGTCGGATCGGCGGACACCACAACTCCGGTCACCGGCCACAAGCTTTTCGCGGCACGGATGAAGGAAAAGAAGCGTCCGTGTGAGCTGATCATCTCCCAGGGACAGAAACATGGATTTTTCAATGCGCGGGGAGATAACGAGAACTACTGGGAGACCCTCGCGAGCACGGAAAACTTCCTCGAGGGGCTGAATTACCTGAAGAAAGGTGCTCGCTGAGGGCGCGAGGCAGTGCCCCCGGATCATGGGGTCGCGAATTCAACCTTCAGGCGCATGAAGAGGCTCCTGGATGCCTTGATAGTCTCGTGGTTTACCGCATGGACAACAGTCACGCCATCATTGCCGGGATTTGTTTCAAGGATGTCCGTGAAGGCGGCACCCGAGTTCCAGGTTTCGAGGTCGGTTGAAATCTCGACAGTAGCGAGGATGTCAGTGACCGGGGACCGCCTCCGGGGGTGAGTGAAGAGCAGGGTCCCATTTGACCATGCGTGATTTGTCATCGGCAGGGTTTCGGCGACCAGTGGATTGAGCCCGGCGAAATACTCCAGCAGGTTTTTTTGCTGGTCCCGGTCGGGGTCGGCGGTCGGATCGGAGAGGGAGGCGGGCCCATTCTTCAGGAAGCGTCGCTGGATCCACTCAGGATAAGTGGCAACACGGGTATCAAGGGTGATATCCCATGGCTGATTGACGTTGGCGATTACCTCATGCGGGCCTGCTCCGTTCATGTCGCCGCGGTTTACGGCCATGGCTCCCCTGCTGGCAGTCACGTTGTTAGTGCCGGTATCGACCCAGTAGACCTTGCCTGCGGGGATGTCCAGGGTCATGCCGTGCGGCGTGTCCAGGCCGGTGTAAAGGTCCTCGATCGGGCCGTTGTTGATATGTCGGCGTTGTATCTTGTGGGCGTTGCGATCACACCAGTAGAGGTAGCCCCCGGCGGGATCAACCTTGACCCCACGCGTCTGGACAAGGCCGCTGACGACGGTCTCGATATTCGTCGCATCGGGAAGGTCCGCCCGGAAGATGTTTCCTCCCGAGAAGTCCCCCCAGTAGATTTTTTGATGTAGCCGATCGAGATCAAGGTAATAAGGCCGGGTGGTGGAAACCAGGGTCTCACGATTACTGCCATCATAGTTGGCGCGTTCGATGCGGTTGTTGTTGCGATCGCACCAGTAAAGTTTCCCGGCGGCCTGGTCGAGGGCGAGGTCGGCGGGGAAGCCGAGGTCAGTACTTACGATCGCCTCTCGTCCGGAACCGTCCAGACGGGCCCGGTAAATGATGTCGGCACCGTTGTCGGCATAGAACAGATCATCACCGGGGACGTCGATAGCGATGCCCCGGATGTTTGAACCTGCGGAGGGGATGAGAGTCTGCAAACCGGACCCATCAAGGTTGGCAATCCGGACAATTCTGGAGCCGCGGTCGGTAAAGAGCATCTTGCCTGCCGCGGCAAACTGCACGAATGCCAGAATGCAGATGCTAGCCGTGATGATCAGACGGAAGGACATGAATCCGAGAGGAACCAGGATCGCCAATCCTGGCCGGGGTTAAGCGGGAAGGGAAGGCTGGATCGGGGCGGTTCAATTGCGCGCGATTCCCGGAGTGCGCGCGACCACAGCCTCAATCCAGTCGATCACGCGATTGGCCTGGAGGGGCAAGCCGAGGAAGAGGGCGATGTGCCCAGCCGGATAGCGCCAGCGCTCGGGACGGCCGAGGGCATTGTAGAGGAGATCTCCGGTGTGGGCGGGGACGATGCGATCCAGTTCGCCGCTCAACATCAGGGTGGGAACCGGCGGCAGAGTGGGCGCTATTTTGAGCGGATCGATTTGTGAGCGCTGGAGGGCAAGCTCCTTGAGCCGTTGAATAGCGTTTTCCCGACTGGCCCTGTGCCGGGTGGGGGAGCCCTTTTCACTCATCAGGATTTTCGGGCGATAGATCCGGATGGACGATTCCAGCGCAATCTCCGGGACATTAGCGCCCCCGCCGACGTAGACGGCTGCGTCGACGCCCTCCAGACGCTTGATGAGAACAGGAGCGGCGAGGGCCCCGGCGCTGGCTCCTATCACGACATGGGGCCCGCGCACCCAGGAAGGGTTTTTTTGGTGCAGGTAGGCCAGCACCGCCTCCGTCGCATAGGCGGTTTCGACAAGATGGTTGTCGATCTCGTAGGCCATCAGGCTGGCGTATTGATTGAGCTGGGAGAGATCCCATTCCTGGTCCCAGCGATCCTTGGCGAAGAGATCAATGGAGGGGGTGATGGCGATTACGTTCCAGCCCCGTTTTTGAAGTTGGCGGATGAAGGCCTTCTCCTCATCGGAAATGAGCATGATGCTTGCGAGATAGATCACCAGTCCCCGGGGGCGATCTGACTTGGCGCGGCGCGCCACCGCGAGGGTTACGCGGTGGTCCGCGGTCTGGATCTCCAGGACCCGGTCTTTCCCGGCATCGGCAACCGTAAGGGTAAAGGGCTCCTCGCTTTCCTCGATGGGAAACTGTCGCCTACTGGCCACGAAGAGAGCCACTCCGTCCTTGACCGCCCCGGCCTTGAAAATCCGGCAACTTTTGAAGGTGCCCTCGTCCACCGGCGGCGCGCCCTGCTTCACGTGGTAGGAGGGAGTGCCGGGGGGTAGTCGACGGGGCCAGAGCGTAGCAAAGGTGCCGGGCGGATTACCCGAACTGACTGCGCGTGCCCGGGCGGGATCGACCCGTGGGGGAGAGCAGGACGGGAAGACGCAAAATGCGACCAGGGCAAAAATTGAAAGCCAGGAACAGGACATGGCGAAAACTGCTTTGGGCGAAGCAGGGAAAACCATGCCGCAGCTTCAGGCCCAAGGCAAACGATCTCCTCCTCCGGGTCCGGGGACGAACTTCGATGCGGCGGGATTATCTCGCTACCGCTTCCGGGTAGCGGGCCAGGATTTCCTTCAACCTGGCGAGGACCTTCCCCTGGCCGGGGGCGAGGTTCTTCTGCTCCACGGGGTGGTCCTTGTAGTCGTAGAGCTCGTATTGCGCGGTTCTGGCGGGGGCCCCCGGCCTCTTCCATTCCACCATCCGGTAGCGTTCGGTGCGGATGGCACGGCCGATCACTCCTCCTCTTCGTGGGTAGCAGTGGAAGGCGTGGTCCCGCACCCGCCGGGCCGGGTCATTGAGGACGGGGACAAGGCTTGTGCCGCTCAGCGGTTGCGGGACCTTCGGGGCCGGCAGGCCCGCGAGTTCCGCCAGGGTGGGGAACAGGTCGACACTTTCTGCGAGCTGGCGGGTGACGGTGCCCTGCTTCGTGACTCCGGGGGCGACGAGGAGAAGGGGAATGCGATTGGCCTGCTCGTAGTTCGTGTGCTTGGTCCAGATGCCGAGGTCGCCCAGGTGAAACCCGTGATCTCCCCACAACGCAATGATGGTGTTGCGTGCCAGGTCGAGGCGATCGAGTTCGGCGATCACTTTCCCAATCTGGGCGTCCATGTAGCTCACACTGGCATAGTAGCCATGCACCAGCTTGCGTTTGAGTGCGACGGTGTAGTCCTCGTTCCTGCGTGGCACTGGGGAGTACATGGCGATCTCGCCAGCACGCTTGTGGGCGATCTTGGGCGAGTCTGCGGGATGGTCTTCGTTGCGGGCGAGGGGAAGTTTGGAAGGATTGTGCAGATCCCAGTATTTCCGGGGGGCACTGAAGGGAAGGTGAGGGCGGACAAATCCAACTGCCATGAAAAAGGGGGCCTTGCGTTTCTTCGCGGCCTGGAGTCGCTTGACAGCCTCCGCAGCTACTCTGCCATCTGCGTAGTCTCCGTCCTGTGAGTCGGTGGATTCAAAGGCGGCGCCACGGGGAAGGGAATGGATGCGATCGAGTTGCTGGTTGGTAAAGTAGGCTTCCTCCCGGGTGAGTTTGCCGCCCTCCGTGCTGGCGGGATCGAGGTATTCGATGACCTTGTCATGGAAGTGTGGAACGCTGAAGGACTCGGGGTCGCCTTCGTTGCCGTGACCGATATGGAAGATCTTGCCCATCGATTCGGTACGATAGCCATGCTTGGCGAAGAACTGTGGCATGGTAACAGCCTTCGGGTGAGAACGTCGCAGCTTGTTGCCGAGTCCGTAGAGTCCGGTGGCGGTGGAGTGGGCGCCGAGCATGAGAGTGAATCGCGAGGGCGCACAGACGGCCTGGTTGCAGTAGGCCAGCTCGAAGCGCATTCCACGGGCGGCCAGTTTATCGAGGTGGGGCGTGTGGGCGTGGCGATCCCCGTAACACCCGAGGGCTGGCTTGAGGTCATCGACCAGCAGGAGCAGCACATTGGGCCGCCCGGGGGAGGCCTGGTTGCCGGGGGCCTTTGAAGGGGCCAGGGCGAGAAGCGCGCAGGCAACAGGGATGAGAACGGGAGCGAGGCGAAGCATGAGCGCAAGGCTAACGGGGGCAGTTGGACCATCACCAGAAAAAGTCGGACAGGATCTGGCGCTCAAGGAGGAGACCCTTGGGAGGGGATGCAAGGGAGAGAGAGGGAGAGACGGGCCTCAAGGGCCTGGAATCAAGCCTCCCGGATTGCGCGAATGGCTTCCCCGATGTCCGGGGCCTTGAAGGTGGAGGAGCCCGCCACAAAGACGTTTGCCCCGGCCGCGGCCGCGGTGGGGGCGGTCTGAGGATCGAGGCCTCCATCCACCTCGATATGGAAGGTGAGGCCGCGCTCTTCGCGAAGGCGGACGGCTTCCTTCACCTTGGGCATGACCTCGGGCATGAATTCCTGGCCCCCGAAGCCCGGGACCACTGTCATGACGAGGAGAAGGTCGATCTGGTCGAGGTAGGGTAACACGGCCTCGAGGGGTGTGGACGGATTGAAGGCAAGCCCGGCCTTGCAGCCTGCGGCCCGGATGGTGGCCAGGCTGTCCGTAATGTCATGTTTGGCCTCCGGTTCCACGTGGACGGAGAGAAGGTCCGCACCCGCTTTAAGGAAACGAGGAATATAGTGGTCCGGTCTCGAGATCATGAGATGGACGTCGAGAAAGATATCATTCGTGGTGTGGATGGCTTCCACCACCGCAGGGCCGAAGGAGATATTATCCACGAAGTGTCCGTCCATGACGTCGAGGTGCAGCCAATCGGCGCCGCCTGCAATGGCCCGTGAGCATTCCTCCCCGAGGCGGGAGAAATCAGCCGCCAGCACGGAGGGCGCTACGATGCGGTCAACGTGGGTCCAGCTCTTCACGCACTTGGTTTAGCGACGTGGCGTGGCATTTCAAGACTTCCGGGGGAGCCGTGGCGGGCCCGCCGCCCGCGGTTGTTCTTTTTCTTCGGGCCGGAGAGGCTCAACCCGGCCCGGTTTCCGGGGAATTTGGGGGTTTGGGTATTTCCCCGGTTGTGCTTGCCTGTGCAGCGTGAGTGAGGAGCCCATCATCGACCTTGCCAGTGATGCCTACTTCATGGATCAGGCCTTGCGGGAGGCTCATAAGGCGTATGCTGCGGAAGAAGTTCCCATCGGCGCGGTGGTGGTGCAGGAGGGGAAGGTCATCGCGCGGGCCTGGAACCAGGTGGAGACGCTCCGGGATGCGACCGCCCACGCGGAAATGCTGGCGCTCACGGCCGCGCAGAATGCGATGGAGGACTGGCGCCTGGCCGGGTGCACCCTCTATGTCACCAAGGAACCCTGCCCCATGTGTGCGGGGGCGATTGTACACTGCCGGCCGGAGCGGGTGGTTTTTGGCTGCCCCGATCTCAAGGCGGGAGCTGCTGGTGGATGGATCAACCTGCTTGAGGCCAATCCCCCCCTCAATCATCGCTGTGAGGTGACTGGCGGCGTACGGGAAGACGAGTGCGTGGGCTTGCTCCGGAGTTTCTTCCGGGAGGCACGGGCCAAGGAGCCGGATGACAGCGGGTCCGGTCCGGCGTCCCAGGCGCCGTCCAATAACTGAGGAAGGATTCCTTACTTCTTGCGCCTGAGCAGGAAGAGAAGCCCGAGGCCGATTCCACCGAGGAGGGCCGAGGTCGGTTCCGGGATCTGGAAAGTCCCGGCGGGGAACGGCGGGCTTGCGGTGGCGTTCGTGCCGTTGTCGGAGCCACCATCAAAGTTGTCATCGCCATCCCAAGCGTTGCGACCGGAGAAGGACCAGTTGCTGGCGTCGAAGGCGCCACCGTTGGCAAGCACCCCATCATTGCGATAGGCCCAGCCGTCGAGAGTCTCCCAAGGCTCCCCACTGCCGTCCACTCCAAGGACGCCGAACGAATCGATTACCGCTCCATTCTGGTAGAGAAGAAGGACATCGTCTCCATTGTGGTTCACCGCTCCCCCCGAGGGGCCCGAGAAATTGGCTGCAAAACCAAACCACTGCGCAAAGTCCCCATCGGAGGAGTTGGAAATGTAGTAGAATTCGCCTGCGCCGAGACTGACGGCCGGAAGAGAGGCCTCCGGAGCCCCGCCTGAAGCGCCGCCGTTGCTGGCGGTCTCAAGCCCAAAGGCGCTGAGGTCTGCAATGGCGGTGGTGGCATACAGTTCAACCCCTTTTGGATCTCCCCCGGGAAGGGGGCCATCGAAAACTCCGGTGATGATAAGGCTACCGGGAGCAGAGGCTGTGACCACCGCGGAGGTTAGTAGAGTTGCGAGCGTTTTCATGGGCCGGGGGAGAGGCTTACTAATGTAAATTTCAGGAGGAGGAAATCGCAAACTCGGTAGAGATTGTGTTATTTTGCTGTTGTTTCGGAAGTGCTGATATCCGCCGACTCTTCAGTTCCGGTGCAGGCTTGCTGGTTTGAGGGATGAAGCCTAAGCAGGGGGCATGCCGGGGAGGGTTCATGCAGTGATCGGAACGGATGATGGCCGGGTTTCGGAGGAAGCGTTGGCCCTCTTTAATGATCTCAAGCCCCAGGGAGAGGCCGAAGAATTCACCAATGAGGTGGTTGAGGGGACCGCGGCCAACGGTGAGGAGGCCTACCAGGTGTGTGTCCGGGCCATCGAGGCGCTGCAGACTATCGGGTTCTTCGGAGCGGACAAGATTGTGTGGGTGAAGGGGGCCAATTTTCTGGCCGACGACCGCACCGGAGGATCCGCACGAGCCAAGCAGGGGGTGGAAGATCTGCTGGAGCTGCTCAAGGCGGGAATCGGCGAAGAGGTGACCTTCCTGATCAGTGCCAGCGCCATCGACAAGCGACGCGGGTTTTACAAGTGGCTGCAGAAGAACGCCGAGGTGGCGATCTTCGACAAGATCGACGTTTCCAAGGAAGGCTGGGAGGAAGAGGTGGCCCTGCTGGTGACTACGCGGGCCAAGGAACTGGGGCTCGCCTTCGACCACGAGGCCCTTGAATTGTTTGTGCAGATGGCCGGGGAAGAGACACGGCAGATCGGCAACGAACTGGAAAAGCTCAATCTCTATCTTGGGGAGAGAAGATTGGCGGAGCTGGAAGATGTCCGCCTGATGGTGCCCCTCAGTCGTAAGGGGGTGGTCTGGGAAATCAGCCGCGCCCTTGAAAGCCGCGATACCGTGAGGGCCATTAAGCTGGTCGATGCGCAGCTGGAACGGGGTGAGAGTGCGATTGGCCTCATGCGCGCGGCAATTATTCCCACGGTGCGCAATCTCTTCATGGTCCGGGTGCTGCTCGATGCTCATCCGGGACTGCCCGTGCACAATGGGAATTCATTTACCGCAGCGCTCAACCGGCTTCCCGACGGGGACAAGGCCTGGCTGCCGCGGACCAAGAGCGGAAGTGTGAATGCGTGGGGTCTTTTCTTCGCGGCCAGAAAGGCAGGACAGTTTACGACTGTGGAGATGGGCCATGCACTGGAGGCAGCGCTTGAGGCGGATAAGTCCCTCGTGACCACCCAGCTGGATCCCCGGATGGTGCTTCATCGCCTGGTCGCTGATTTGACCATGGGCGGGAAGAAGAGGCTGAAACGCAAGAGTGCGTGATTGGGAGGCGGGAACGAACGAAACGCGTTCTTGATAAACGGGATCTCTTCATGCTGCTCTGGAAGAGATGAGAATCGTATTAATTGGCCTCCTGGTGGGCATGGCAGCCGGTTTGGTAGGGGCCCTTTGCGGGGTAGGCGGCGGAATCCTCATGGTCCCAGCTTTCGTCCTGGTCCTCGGGATGGGCCAGAAGCACGCGGTGGCGACCTCTCTGGCCATTGTGGTGGTGACCGCCCTGGCGGGGACCGCCAATCATGTCCTCAGGGATAAAAGCGAGCTGATTGACTGGAAGCTGGTGGCCTTTACGGCCGTGGGAGCGGCGGTGGCGGCATGGTATGGAACCGAGCTGATGAGGAATTTGAGCAACCAGCAACTCAGCCGCATCTTCGGGGTCCTCCTGATCCTGGTAGGAGTACGGATGCTGATGCTGAAGGCGGCTTGAAGCCGCCTTCGTCCGCATCGCGGGGAATCTTCCGGGCGCTCTACCGTTCGTCGATTGGGGGGACCGGGACGAGTTCCTGGGGCCCGACGTACTTGGTGAGGGGGCGGTAGAGCCGATTGTCTTCGAGTTGCTCGAGGACCTGGGCAGTCCACCCACTTGTGCGCGCGATGGCGAAGATGGGAGTGAAGAGATCGGTGGGGAGGCCGAGGGAGTAGTAGACGGTCGCGGAGTAGAAGTCGACGTTGGCGTTGAGGCCCTTCTTCTCTTCCATGAGCTGGGCGATGCGTTCGGACATCTCGACCCATTTAGGTTCACCCAGTTCGGCGGTAAGTTTACGCGCCATCCGCTTGAGGTGGGGGGCACGAGGATCAAGCACCTTGTAGATGCGGTGACCGATGCCCATGATCTTGCGCTTGTTGGCAAGCGCGTCCTCAATGTAGGCATCGACCTTGTCGACGGAGCCGATCTCCTCAAGCATTCTGATCACGCCCTCGTTGGCGCCGCCGTGGAGCGGGCCCTTGAGGGTGCCGATTGCGGAAGTGATTGCGGAGTAGAAGTCGGAGAGCGTTGCGATGGTCACCCGGGCCGAGAAGGTGGAGGCATTCATGCCGTGGTCCGCATGGAGAATGTAGGCGACGTCGAGGGTTTTGGTCGCTTGCTCGCCGGGCTCTTCTCCCGTGTAGAGATAAATGAAGTGGCCGGCTTCGGAAAGGTCCTCCCGAACGGGAGGGAGTTCGAGCCCCTGGCGGGCCCGGTGGTAGTAGGCCACGATGGTGCCCACCTGCGCACAGAGCGACATGGCGACCTCGCGATTGGCCTCATGGTCTGGTTCTCCGATCTTGGCCCGTTTGTCGTAGAGGCCAAGCATGGAGACCGCGGTGCGGAGAATGTCCATTGGGCCGGCATCCTTCGGGGCCGCCTGAAGGTAGTCGATGACTCCCTGCGGGATGGCCCGGCGGCTGGCGAGGTCTTTCTGAAAAGCATCAAGCTCAGCCTGGGTGGGAAGCCTGCGATGGTAGAGAAGATAGACTACTTCCTCGTAGCAGCAGTGCTCCACCAGGTCATCTATGTGATAGCCGAGGTAGGACAGGCGGCCGTCAAGGCCTTCTACATTCGAGAGGACGGATTCGTTGGCGGTGACTCCTTCAAGACCTTTGGCGTAATCGGACATGCGTATTAATTAGGTGGAATGCTCACGTCAGGGACCCAGAGGGGAAACGTGCGCCCCGCGAAACAAGCGGGCAACGCTGCGAGGCGCAAGTTGGAATAGGTTAAGATTTCCATTAAAAGAGATTATTCATTGGAGAGTTTTCGGCTCAGCCTACCATTTGGGGCGTGGAAGAGGCCTGCCAGATTGCGATCGAGACGAGTGCGCCGTTCGGCTCGGTGGCGGCAGGACGGGGGGGAGATATAATCTTTTCTGCAGGATTTGAGGCTGGCCGACGGCCCTCGGAGCTCCTTCTTGAGCCCTTGCAGGAGGCCTTAGACCACGTGGGGGAGGGGTTGGTCGATCTCGTCCTGATCGGGACGGGTCCCGGGAGTTATAACGGATCGCGGGTAGGAATTGCGGCGGGGCAGGGGATTGCGATCGTTCACCGGTGTCCCGTGGTGGGGATTTCTTCCCTGGAGGCTCTTGCCGAGGTGCGGGCCGGGGGGCCGTGTCTGGCCTTGGGGGACGCTCGACGAGAAACGTTTTTCACCCTAGAGCTCTGCGATGGGAAAGCGGCCGGGGATCCCTGCCTTTCGGATCATCTGGAATTCAGGAAACGGGTTGATGCGGCGGCAGATTGCGGGTGGACCCTTGTGAGCCTGGAGGAGCCGGGCCGTCTTGATCTTCCTGGTCGTGATGTTCGTCGGGGGACTCCCTCGGCGGGTCTGCTGCTGGAGGCCTGGCGGATGCGCTCCGAGGAGGAACGGCAGGAACTGCTGGGAGTAGTGCCCGAGCCCTTCTACCTGCGCCCTCCCCACATTACCGAGTCGAAATAGACTCCTCCGGAAGAGTTCGCCGGGGCCATGACCGGGGAAGAGCGGAGGGGAACAAACGATTCTCAGGCCCAGTGTTTGATGGCTCGCAGGAGAGCGGATTCACGGAGCTTGTTGGGCCGGGCATTGCCGTAGGTAATGGCGTAGTGGTATTCCAGGAGATCCTCGGAAAAGCCGGGCATCTGATCTTCCTCGGCGAGAGCGGTGAGTTGCTGGCGCAGGGTGCGGCCAGGGGGCATTGGCTGTCCGCGTTTTACACAGCCCTGACGGAACCGCGCAAGATAGCCGGGAGGGTTGGGCAGCAATTCCTCAGAGGTTGTGCCGGGGATTCCGGCCGGTGCACGACGGAGGCGTAGAATGAGGAAGGAGAGCGGGATGAGGGTGAGGCCGGCTCCGAGGACGAGGTAAATCCAGAGGGAGGAGCCCCCAAGGGCATGTCCCGGGGAGGTCGGGGAGGAGTCGGGTTCCTTGTAGAGGGGCAGCTCTTCCCCGGTGTCGGCGATGTCGATGCGGGTCCGCGACCCCGGTGGGGTAGTGTCGAAGACGACCCAGCCCACATTTTCGAGGTAGATTTCGGTCCAGGCGTGGGCTTCGCTGGCACGGAACATGAAGTAGCCGGGACCGCTGTACCACTTGCCCCCGCTCCAGCCATAGGCAATCCGGGATGGAATATTCAGGGCGCGGCTGAGGAGGGCTCCGGCGGTGGCAAAGAACTCACAGTGGCCCCGCTTCTCATGACGCATGAAGTTGAGCATGGGGTCGAATTCTTCAGAGTTTTCGATTTCGAGGGAATATTGGTAATTTTCCCAGAGTAGCTTGCGAAGACCCACAAGCCGGGAGGCGGGATCGCGCAAGGTCTTGCTTGAGAGGTTGATGATTTCATCGCGCAGTTCCTCATTGGCAGGCAACGCAAGCAGATGTGAGTCTTCTGGAAGGGCCGGGAAGCGGAATGTGTCCAGCGCTCCGGACTCAAGCAGGCTGGTGAGGGTGACGGTCCTGGCGGCCACCTCATAGGTGTAGCCCCGTTTCGGATCGGCGGCGGGATTGAGTCGAAAGATCCCGGGATCGACATGGCGCAGTTGTGCAACCTTTCCCCGGGTCGCCCCTTGGGGCGCGGTGAAGAGGTCGTCGCCTCCGGGGTGAGAGGGCTGCACGATCTCGCCGCGGAGGAGGGGCCCGGGGCGTCCTTCCGGTTGCGCAAGATTGACGTTGCCTTTCTCGTCGGGAAGGAGGAGCTCGGGGGCCATGCCCACTGGTAACCAGGAGGAGGCATCAAATTTTTCCAGGGCAAAGGCGCGCAGGTAGATCCGGCTGCGGAGGAGGCTTGAGGAGGTTGCCGGGTCCTGGGGCCGGAAGAAGATTTCAGGTTTGTTGGAGGGGCGCGCATTACTGCTGAGAGGGAGGCGCCTTCGGCCCTGTGAATCCCAGAGCCAATTGCCTGAAACGGTAGTGCCGTGTGAACCGTCGCCGTCCCCGCCGCCCGCCTGGCTTTCCTCAACCCGTGCCGGAAACAGTCTGGCGACCACAGCTTGGGAGAGGGATTCGGCGTGAGGGGGAACCACGCTCAGGAAGCAAAGGAAGAGGCATTCGATGCTGAGGACGCCCAGGCCAATGGCAAGATAGTCGGGCCAGCTGGGCCGCCGGGCGGACCTTGCCATGCTGGGGGTGGGAGGTTCCCGTCGCCGCCACAACCCCATTCCCAGGACCAGGACGAGGACTGCAAAACAGGCCCGCAGGACCGGGTGCAGCGCCTCCGGCCAGCCGCGCAGGAGGGCATAGGCGGTGGTGACCGTTAGGGCGAGGAAGATACTGCGCATGGTTGTGTTGCGGGGGTCTGTTCCCGGTAGGGGTGGTGAGGGCTTCTTCGGAAATGACTATTCGTGGACTTGCAGTTTCTTTGCGCCATACCTGTGCTGGCGGATATCTATGAGGAGCGCCGGGCGCTCAGGCAGCGTGTCTGCCCAGGCTTCCGTTGGCATATCTGAGAGGATGATGAGGGAGTGGTCCTCGGGAATGCGCTCGATTACCGGCGCGAGGTCGTGGGCTTCGGTATCATTGCGCCGCTGGGCCCGGGTGAGGGAGACAAGGAGGTTGCCAAAGCCGCTGCGGGAAACCACGGAAAGGGGCTGCCATTCATTGAAATCGGCGAGGAAGGTAGTGGGGATTCCGTGTTCCCGAAGATGGCGCAAGGTGCCGCAGGCCAGAGAGAGAGCCCATTCAAAGCGGTCGGCGCGGATTAGTTGTCCGGACATCCCGAAGGAATGGAAAAGCACGGTACAGTGCTGGGGATAAAAGCCGGGGGGATCGTTTTCCCTGACACGTAGTCCGCGGCCCCGGCTGAGAGAGCGGGCAGAAGCAGGCCAGTGAATATGCTTGGCAGGGTCACCGGCTTGCCAGGGCCGGATGCCCCTCAGCTCGCCGGGGGCTTGACCGGGAGTTGTGCCCGGCAGGAGGGAGGCATCGTGCAGGGCCCCTCGGGTTGAGAGCTCCTTGGGTATGAGAGGGCGCGGGAACACCAGGATTTCATGCGTGATCATTCCCGAGGCTTTCATGTGCAAGAGGCCAAGAGGCATGCTCGTTTCCAGGGTGTAGTCGTGTTCAAGCAAGGAACTGCGTCCAGGGATGGATCCTCGCAGGCGCACTTCTGAGATCGAATGGGCGGCCGTCCAGGGGGCGAAGGTGTGGATATCGACCTGTCCTGCGAGCCGCAGGTTGATCTTGATACTGAAGGCGTCGAGCAGGCGGCGATTGTTGTGGAGAAAGACCCGCAGGTCGAACGGGTGATCAGCGTAGATTCTTGTGGGAGCACGTAGGCTGAGAGAGAGCCTTTTGAGATTCAGGCGGATGAGGATCCAGGCCCCCGCCAGGAGGATGCCGCCACTTGCGCCCAGAGTGAGGAGGACCCCGTCGGTCCGCAGCAAGCCCAGCACGATGAGCGCAAGTGATGCACCGAGAAGAATGGCACCGCGGGGAGTGAGCATTTGGGGTCAGTTTCGGACCTTCCAAGGGGCGGAGTAGAGAAGGTGGGTTTCAGAAAAGGGGAAGATCTCCTCCGGAGGCGTACAATCGGTAGCGAGAATCACGGGACCGGTGTCTGTTCGAGGGCGCTGTTCAGGATGGGATCAGGGTCAAGAGTGTCATCGGTGAGGAGACGGTGCCGCAGGACGTGGGGGAAGACTGCCTGCACGTGATCGGGGTGAACTGCCGATTGGCCGTCGAGGAGGGCATAGGAGCGGGCCGCGGCCTGCAGGGCGAGCGTTCCACGTACCGAAACGGCGTGGTCCTGCCCCGCAAGGGATCGGGCCGATTGGCAGAGAGCGAGGAGATAACGTTGGAGATTGTCGGAGATTGGAAGCCCGGCGACCTGTTCCTGGAGGGTGACAAGATCCACGAGGCGCAGGATGCAGGGGACATCCTCCTGGCCAACGGCGCCGTTGCTGTGGAGCTTGAGAATATCGAGCTGACAGTCTTCCGGGGGCAGGGCCATCGGGATTGAGAGCAGGAAGCGGTCAAGCTGAGGCTCGGGAAGAGGGAAGGTTCCGGTGGACGAGGTATCGTTCTGGGTAGCCACTACCAGAAAGGGATCAGGGAGTTTTTTTGTTTCCCCGTCGATGGAAACCTGTCGTTCGTTCATTGATTCGAGGAGGGCGGACTGGGTGCGGGGTGAAGCGCGGTTAATCTCGTCGGCCAGAAGGAGGTTGGAGAAGACAGGACCGGAGACAAAATCGAACTCACCACTCTGCTGGTGGTAGAGATTGTAGCCGAGGATATCGGAAGGGAGCAGATCAGGGGTAAACTGGAGGCGCTTGAAGATGCCACCCAGGGAGGCCGCGAGGGTAGAGGCCAGGGAAGTCTTTCCGATCCCGGGCGGGCCCGTCACGAGGGCATGGCCCCGGGCGAGGAGAGCAGTGAGAAGGAGGTCGGCAGCCTGCTTGGAGCCCAGGATCGTGTCGTTGAGCGCTTTGCGAAGCGTCTGGAGGGAGTCGTGAGGCACGGGAATGAGTTACTCGCTAAACTCGAAGGGGAAAATGGGAAATTTCCTGAGGTTCTGAAGTCGAGCAGGGGATTGCCCAGAAATAGAACGTCGCTAGGGGCCTCGTTCCGTGCACTTCCGGGCATTGCGTGCCAGGCTGGATAGCGGAATCCGGGGAGCTTAAGGGGCGGGATTGGCTAGCCTTGCTTGAGGGTGCAGGCAACTTCTGCGATGGCCGCGGGGTAGATCTTGTGTTCTTCGACCTGAATGCGGGCGTGGAGAGATTCCGGGGTGTCGTCGGGAAGAACGGGGACCATGGCCTGGGAAATGATGGGTCCGGTGTCCATTCCGGCGTCCACGTAGTGCACGGTACAGCCACTCTCGCGGGCTCCTGCTTCCACCGCCTGGGCCCAGGCCCGGAGGCCGGGAAAACTAGGCAGAAGAGAGGGGTGGATATTGATGATACGTCCGGCGAAGGCGTGGAGGAGGGGAGCGCTCAGCAAGCGCATGAACCCGGCCAGGCAGACCAGTTCGACACCGGATTGGCGGAGCGCTTCGGCAGTCTCATGTTGGGCCTCTTCCGGGAATTTCGATTTGAAATCACGGCAGTTGATCAGGCCGGTAGGCAACCCGGCCCGGGCGGCCCGTTCCAGGATGTAGGCGTCCGGGATATCGCTGAGGACGAGGGCGATTTCGGCCTTCAGGTCGTCCGCGGCGATGGCGTCGAGGATGGCCTGCATATTGGAACCGGAACCGGAACCGAGAATACCGAGGCGAATCACGGCGGAATGCTACGAGCGGAAACACGTGGAGACAAGCGCTCCGGGGAGGAGTGGGCGTGGGAGGGCCCGATGGGCCGTCTGCCGCCACCTTGCACAATGAGAGGAGTGGGACAGATTCCCCCCGGGCCGCTGCTTTCACTTGCCCCCACCGGGGCGGGGGGGCATAGTGCGCTTGCTGTGAAACTTGCGTTTTTTGTGCTGTTAAGTGCCGGCCTTGGGCTGGTGATGTGCTCCTGCGAAACGGTCGATGACCGTAAGGCGGGTGGCGGGGCCTTCGAGGATTCCTACCTCGGGAAGCGCCTCGATTCGAACAATCCGAGCTTGGAGGATAATCCCAACGAGAAGGGAAAGACCGCGGTGCCGTCCTACCAGCAGTGGCGCCACGAGTAGGCCTAAACTTCTTCCGAGGCCGAGGCGAAAATGCACGATCCCAGGATCGACCAACTGGCGCGACAGCTAGTGCGCTACTCGACTGACCTGAAACGGGGCGAGAAGGTTCTTATCGACCTTTATGATGTTCCGGAAGCGGTGGGAATTGCCCTAGTCAGGGAAGCGCGCAGACGCGGGGCGCTCCCCTTTGTCACGGTTAACTCCCTGCGTGTTTCGCGGGAACTTCTTCTGGGGGCGACCGACGAGCAGTATCGCCTTCTTGCCAAGCACCGCATGGCTGAGATGCGTGACATGAATGCCTACATAGCGGTCCGGGGCAGCCATAACATCGCGGAATGGAGTGACGTGCCGGCCGGGCGGATGGACCTGGCACAGGGGCACACCCGCAAGGTCCTGCGCCATCGGGTGGAAAAAACGAAATGGTGTGTGTTGCGTTGGCCGCATGCCGCAATGGCCCAGCAGGCAGGGATGAGCACGGAGGCCTTTGAGGATTTCTATTTTCGAGTGTGCCTTCTTGATTACAGATCGCTGAAGCCCGCCATGAACTCCCTGGGCCGACTGATGACTAATACCGACCGGGTGCACATCAAAGGCCCGGGAACGGACCTTGAGTTTTCCATCAAGGGAATTCCCGCCATTCCTTGTGGGGGGGAGTGCAACATTCCTGACGGGGAGTGTTTCACCGCCCCCGTGCGAGATTCCGTCAATGGAGTGATTTCCCACAACGCTTCTACGATCTACAACGGTATTCCATTTGACGGCATCGTGCTTGAGTTTGAGAGAGGCAAGATCGTGAAGGCGGAGGCGGACGGGAAGAACAAGGAGATCAATAAGATTCTCGATGGTGATGCCGGGGCACGTTATGTCGGGGAATTTGCGTTGGGTTTCAACCCGGAGATCCGGGAACCAATGCGCGACATTCTCTTTGACGAGAAAATTGCGGGCTCTTTCCATTTCACCCCCGGGCAGGCCTACGACGAGGCCAGCAATGGAAACAAATCCAAGGTTCACTGGGACATGGTGAGCATCCAACGCAGTGACCATGGGGGTGGGGAGATCTGGTTTGATGGCAAACTCGTCCGCAAGAACGGGAAGTTCCTGCCCAAGTCCCTGCAGAAGCTGAACTGGTAGGGAGAAGCGGCGGATGCGCGCAGGGGGGCCTTTCCGCTTTCGCCGGGTGCGAATCGCCTTGGAAATGATTAGGAAACCTGAAACTGTTAGGGCACGATGATCCGGCTTTTGGCATTGTGGATGGGACTTTTCTCCGTAGCAGGCGCCCAGAGTTATATTGCGAGCCGCGAGAACGCGCCCTCCCCGGATCGTGAGTTCCGCGCGGCTTGGGTCGCTTGCGTCTACAATATTGACTGGCCCAGCAGGAAGGGACTCAGCGGGGGGGCGCAGCAGGCAGAACTGCGGCGGATCCTCGACAAGATGGCCTCTCTGCGGATGAACGCGATTATTTTTCAGGTGCGGCCGCAGGCGGATGCGGTCTACCGGTCCAGGATCGAGCCGTGGTCTCCATGGCTCACCGGCACAATGGGGCGTGATCCCGGCTACGATCCACTGGCCTATTGCATCCAGCAGGCCCATGCGCGCAATATTGAAGTACACGCCTGGTTCAATCCCTTCCGGGCGGTCCCCCACAAGGATCACCGCGTGTCCTCACGGCATGTTTCCCGCACCCATCCGTCCATTATCCGCAACTTCAAGGTTCACAAATGGATGGACCCCGCGAGCAGCTTTACCCGCCAGCGGGCGCTTGATGTCATCATGGACGTGGTGCGGCGCTACGATGTGGATGGAGTGCATATCGACGACTATTTCTATCCCTATCCCAGTGTGGTGGGTGGTCGCGCCACGCCTGATTTCCCGGATGGGAAATCGCCTTCGCAGCGACGGGGCTATGTAAATTCCTTTGTGCGTTCGATGTACTCGAGGGTGAAGGGTGCCAAGCCGTGGGTAAGGATAGGCATCAGCCCGTTCGGAATCTGGAAGCCAGGGGTTCCCCGGGGGACTACCGCTCATATTAATGCTTACGAACACCTGGCGGCTGATTCGCGCAAATGGCTGGTCTCGGGCTGGTGTGACTATCTATCCCCCCAGCTCTACTGGAGGATTCAGGGACCGCAGAGTTATACCCTGCTTTTGAACTGGTGGCGTGGCCAGGGCCGCCGACCGGTCTGGCCTGGTATTGCAACCTCAAGGATCAAGTCCAGCGAGGATCCCGGGCGGCCCGCCAGTGAAATTGTCAGTCAGGTTAAGCTCTCCCGAACCATCGGGAAGAATTACGCCGGGCACGTACACTGGAGCGCGAAGGCTCTCATGCAGAATCGCGGAGGGGTCACCAGCGCGCTGGCAAAGAGTATTTATACTGGCCCCGCTCTTGTGCCGCCCATGCCGTGGGCGAGCAAATCTGAGCCCCCCGCGCCCGGTGCCAGCGCGACCAAGGCAAGGAGCGGAACGCTGGTGCGCTGGTCGCGAGTTCCAACTGCATCAAAGTACGTGCTACAGGCACGTTACGGTTCACGGTGGGAGACCATGGCGGTTACTCATGGGGGGCGGTTGGATTTCACTTTGAGCGGATCCCCCCGCGCCGTGGCAGTGAGCGCGGTTGACCGTTACGGAACGACTTCCCGACCGACTGTGTTGGTGCGGAAGTAGGTTCAAATCGGCGCAGATGTTTCCCGCGGCGTTTCCTCCCGGCTGATTTTGTAGCACCGCGGGTCCTGGATGATGGGAGTTCAAGCTACAGGCAGCCGGTTAGCTACCCTTTAAAAGGTTGCAAATAATTGATATTTAATAAATAATGCATTTCCTTTACCCCTTACATTCGCGCAATTTATGACCGTTCGCCTTTTCGTGCCGTTAGCTGCGACCCTGATTTTTGCATGGTTGACGACAACTTACTTTTGGGCTGTTCCCGTGGATAGCTATCTGGGCTCGTCTTCTCCTGCCGTGACAGCTGTAGGTGAGGAGCGGGAGGTGGTTACCAGCACTGCGGCAAGCGTCCGCATACGCCCCGACGACCGAGAGCGCCCGGGGGCGGCAGGGGAATAAGCGAGTCCCGTCGGTCCCTTCAGGGCCGGGTGATAAAAGAAATTGGCTGAAACATTGTAGCGCGATCGCAAGGACCGAGGACGTTGCAGCCAGCTTTCCCGCTTCCGTTGCTAGGAAGCGCCGAGCGACGACGGCAAGAGCTGAAGCAATCCGTATGATTGTGAGTTAAATGGGAGCCAGTCCCCATTTAGCACGCTGCTCGGGATCTCATCTTCTTCCTTGTTTCCTTCCCGATGCCGTATTGTAACTCTGCCTTGCTAGATCCGACCGATCAGCGAACGCTGGAACCCATCGATGCCCATAACCTTGAAATGTGCCGCTTGCGGTGCGGAAGTGGAATTTGAGGAACTCTCCCCCATGGTGGAGGAGACCTGCCCGGGATGTCTGGTGAAAGTGCGTTACCGGGAGTGCGACGAACAGATGGCCATCCCGGTCAGTATGAGCCTGCCTGAGGAATTCGCGCATGTGGATTTGAGTTCGGTGGCGGACAAGTCCTCGCTGCTGGTCGGGCGTTATAAGAAAACGACCGAGGAATCGGAGGATGAAAACAGCGTGGAACTGGTGTTGGCCAGGGCGCTTGAGTCCCTCGCGCATTCCATTGGGCACCTTGATGAACGGCTGACACGGCACGAACAGGGAGGAGCCACGGTCCCGGACGAAAAGGAAGAGGAGCGGAGCGAGGTGGCAGTGGAGGAGGGAACCGCTTCGGATCCGGTCCCCGAAAAGGACGGCTCCCAGACCAACGGGGTGAAGGTTGTCATGGGCAAAGGCAACGGGGAGGACGAGGATGGGAAAATCGTCCACCTGGAGCCGGAGGAGAAGGAAAAGTTCTGTGGCAATGGCAAGGCCAACCCCGTGGATGCCCGTGTGCTGGTGCGCCGGGAAGCCGCCAGGGCCGCGCATGAGTTTCGGCGCGAAAAGCACACTCAGGGGGATTGGGATGAGCGGGCGGCCCCTGCCGACCGGACCGGTTTCTCCTGGCTGATGAGCAACTATCCCAAGACCACGGTTGCAGTGTCCACGGTTCTGGTAGGAGCGTTGATAATGGGGACCATTTTATGGATGGAAGGTCTCACTGCTGGCAGGCGTGCCAACGAAGAACTGAACCTTCCGGCTCCCCAGGGAACAGACCTCAGCAGGCTCATGGCGGATGATCCGGCAGCGGCCACGGCCGAGACTGTGGTCCGGGGGTATCTCAATGCCACCAGTGCAAAGGCAGCGCGGCCCTTTGTGTGGGAGTCAGAGGCAATCAAGGATAAGTTCGAGCGCTACTTCCAACCGCTTTCCCAGCCAGGTTCCTACGAGCTGAGTTTGCGGCAGCGGGTGATTGGGAAGGATGGGAAGGCGCAGTTTTTCTATCGGGTAGGCTTGCCCGGGGAGAAGGCTCGCAGCCTGCTGGTGCTTCCCGAGGGGGCGATGCCCAAGGTCTTCTGGGAGTTCTTTGAAGAAATTGGGGATATGTCCTGGCACGAGTTTTTCTCCGAGCGGCCGACAAGCCCGGTAGAGATGCGGGTGTGGCTGTATCCGGTGGAGCAATACGTCAGCGGCTACGACGACAAGAAAAAGTGGCAAAGTTACATGCTTCACGATTATGCCGAGAAGCACAAGGTTCTGGCTTATGCCAGTCGCGGTCTTGGAGATGACTGGCAAATTTCCGATGCCTTGCGTAATGAGCCGGTGAGCTTCAATCGTCACGAAGCCGTGATGGCCCTCCTCAAGTTGACCTACGTCAAGGAGTTCAAGACCGGGGAGGAGTCCGGGGCGGTGGCCGAGATCAACGATGTGCTAGCCACTTCCTGGCTGCCGGAGAGATTTCGAGTGGAGCGGGAGAAGTAGTTGCCTGTTCAGGCCAGCCCGTTGCGCTCAAGGAGAGGCTGTAATTCTGGCTCGCGGCCCATGAAATCGCGGTAGAGTTCATCTACCGGGCGGGAGTTGCCCTTGCTCAGGATGCTTTCCCGGAAGGCGCGTCCGGTTTCCGGGTTGAGGACCCCCTCGCTCCGGAAGCGGGTGAAGGCATCGGCATCGAGAACCTCCGACCATTTGTAGGAGTAGTATCCCGCGGCGTATCCGCCAGGGCTGTCAAAGAGGTGATTGAACTGGCGGGCGATGGTGGGGGAGGGAGAGGCCAACGTGGCCTTGTACTCGGTCAGGATCTCGCGATCCACCTCGTCTAGATTACGATCGAGGTAAAGCGTGGGCTGGATGTGGAATTCAAGGTCGAGTTTTCCCAGGGCGAGCTGCCGCATGGTGGTGGAGGCGCTCATATAATTGCGGGCCGCGATCATTTTCTCAAAGAGGTCGTCCGGGATGGGCTCCCCGGTTTCGTGATGGCGGGCAAAAAAGTTGAGTGATTCACGGTCCCAGCAGAAGTTCTCCATGATCTGGGATGGGAGCTCCACCCAGTCGCGGGGGACGCTGACTCCGGCGAGGCTCTTGACGGGGACATCGCTGAGGAGCTGGTGAAGGAGGTGACCAAACTCGTGGAAGATGGTTTCCACCTCACTATGGGTAAGGAGGGCGGGTTGGTCCCCGATCGGCTTGGTAAGGTTTCCTGTAATCAAGCCGAGATGAGGTTTGCGGGCCGTCCCATTTTTTTTGGGGAGGCCGGTCTCCAGATAGTTCATCCAGGCCCCGCTTCGTTTCGACTCCCGCGGATGCCAGTCGGCATAGAATGAACCGAGGTGCTCGCCTGAGGCGGAATCGTGGAGATCGTAAAAGGCGACGTCGGGATGCCAGACTTCAATCGTGTCGTTGGGGGCGGAGGGTCCCGGTTCATGGTAGGCACCTTTGCAGGGGGTGATGCTAATACCGAAAAGACGGCTCGTGAGGCCGAAGAGCCCCTCCATGACGCTTTCGACCTGGAAGTAGGGGCGTAGGTCCTCGTCATCAAAATCGTAGCGTTCCCTGCGCTGCTTTTCTGCCCAGTAGGAGACTTCCCAGGGTTCAAGCGGAGAAGGCTGGGTATCGGTCTTTTCGGCCTTGTAGGTCTCCAGTTGGGAACACTCTTCCCGGAAGGCCTCTACGATTCGGTGGTGGAGATCTTCGACGAACCGGATCGCCCGGGTTCCGTTGCGGACCATGCTGCGCTGGAGGCTGAGGTCGGCAAAATTGGGGAAGCCGAGAAGATCGGCTTTCTCCTGGCGCAGCTTGACAATCCGCCAGACCAGCTCCGAATTATCGAATTTCTCATTAAAACCTATAGTGCCCCGGCCTTCGAAGATGCGTTTGCGAAGGTCTTCGCTCTCAGCATACTGGAGAACGGGATAGAAGGAGGGGAACTGCATGGTGAAGCGCCAGCAGGGGGCTTCCTCGGAGCCCAGGCCTTTCGCAGTTGCATCTGCGCGGGCAGCTGCCCGGCAACTCTCGGGAAGCCCGGCTAGTTCCCCCTCGTCCTCGACGATGAGCTCCCACTCTTTGACGGAATCGAGGACGTTTTCACCAAATTTCTTTGTGACCTCGGCCAGCTCGCTTTGCAGGTCGGCCATGCGCACCTTTTTTTCCGGGGAAAGATCCGCGCCGGCATCGCGGAATTCTGCGCAGGTCTCCTCCACAAAACGCTTGGACACGGGGTCGAGGCCTTTCGCTTCCTCGGAGCTGACAAAAGATTTCAAGGTGGACCAAAGCTCCGCGTTGAGGGGGATGGAGGCGTAGAAAGCGGTGACCCTTGGAAGCATCTTGTTGAGAGCTTCCCGCTGGGCGTCGTTATCCCGGACGGACGCGAGATGATTGAGGCGTCCCCATCCCCTGGAGAGCGCCTCGGTGGCCAATTCAAGCGCGGCGAAGGTATTTTCGTAGTTGGCATCCGCAGCGGAAACCGTGCAGATCCCATCGATGTAGCCCTGCGCTTCCGTAATACCGGCCTCGATATCGACTTCCACCTTCTCCGGGACAAGTTGTGACCAGCGGATGTGAAACTCGTCGGCCAGAAAGGGATGATCAGACATGGGAGGGAGCTTGGAAGTGGAAGCCCGGAATGTCAAAAGCGGGGACGGGCCAAAGGGCTCCGGGAAGGTGGCGGGGCGACTTCTGGATTTTTGCCGTGGCGTGCTTCAGCGGCGGCATCAGTTGTAGAAAGAAGCCCCGCCGGAGATTAGTCCGGCGGGGCTCGACCGATTCTTAAGACTGCAAAGAAGAAAAGAAAGGGTCGGGTGGGGCGGCGAGAGGTGCCGCCCACCAGGGACATGAAACGTCGAACTGCGCCGGATTCGCACAAGATTTTTCAATCCTTACCGGACAACCTCGCGACGGCCTATTTTTCAGCGAAAAATCCGCGCTGTTTCTCAGAAATCGGCATACCAAGAAACTCCAGAACACTTAACATGTCATCCCAGACTTTGCGCTTCTCGCTCACCGCGGAGTCGTTGTGGAGAAGATAGGAAGGGTGGTAGGTGACCCGCACCGGGATGCCTTCGAATTCATGCCAGCGTCCACGCATTCGCCCTACCGGTTGCCCCTGGTAGTTGAGCAGGCCCTCCGCCGCCGTTCCACCCAGAGCCACAATGCACCTAGGTTGCACGATTTCGATCTCCGCCCGCACGAAGGGAAGGCAGGCATTCATCTCCTGGGGTGTCGGTTTGCGGTTGTTGGTAGTCTGGTTTTTAAGGGCCGGTCGAAATTTGCAGATATTGGAAATGTAGACGTCTTCGCGGGCGAAACCCATCGCGGCCAGGATCTGGTCGAGTTTTTGGCCAGCCCTGCCCACGAAGGGCTCGTGTCGGCGTTCCTCTTCGTAACCCGGAGCCTCACCGACCAGCATGAGATCAGCGGCCGGATTCCCGACCGCGAAGACCATGGGCTCGCGCAGCGATTCCAGAGAGCGGGCCGGGCCCCAATTCTCGGCCTGGGATTTAAGGGAGGCGAGCTTTTCGGTGGCGGTGACCCCCTCGGCCTGCACGGCGGGAACGGATGGCGGGGTCGTCTCCTTCCGGTCCGACGGGTTCGCTTCCGCGCTCAGGCTGGCAACTCCTTGCGAGCGGAGCGGGGGAGGCGTTGAAGTGCTTTCCTTCCGCATCCGCAACCGACTCCGCAGCACCTCCTTGGCCTCTTCATCCAAGCGAATATGCGTCTGCCCACCACACTCCAGCTGCCTGAGATACTTGATGAGGGGAGCGGCTCGTGACACGGCCTTAAGAAAAGCAGGAAGCACCGGGGGGTCCAAGCCCCAAACCACGGGGGCGAGCCCTGCAGGACCCTAAAATACGACGCCTGTGTCCACGGGGATTGTCTGGAGGTTGAAAGCAAGACGACCAGGTAGATTCTGACCGGAGGGGCGTGGACTCATGCCCTCATGCCATTCCAATTCCTTCGTTTCCTTGTACTTGCCGCTTCCAGTCCGAAACGCCATGCTGGCCCGAATCAGTTCCAACTCACTATGTTCAAGCGGATCGGCAATATCATTAAGGGGATTTTTCTGCGCCTGATTGGAAAGGCAGAGAGGGCGAATCCGAAGGCCTTGCTTGAGGTCGAGAAAGAAAACCTTCGGAAGCAGACGACCAAGTTCAATACCGCTCTCGCCTCTCACGCGGCCCTGGTGGAGGATCTGAATTCAAGGGCGCGGAAACTTGATGAGCAGGAAGAGGAATTGCGGGCCAAGACGGCCGCCAATTTGAAAGCGGGAAACCGGGCCGCGGCGGGGCAACTGGCGCTCAAGCTCAAGCAGGTTGGCAAGTCTCACGATGAGGTGGCGGTCCAGTTTGAGGAAGCGGAAAAGCGCTACAGGGAGTTGATCCGCGCCCGTGATACCAGCGTGCGGGAGGCCAAGGCGCGAATTGAGAAGATCACGAGGGGCATCAACGACATGGAGGTGCAGAGGGCCACGGCCGAACTTAACGAGATGGCCGCCGGGATGGTAACCAAGATCGGGGGCTCAGGAGATACCCTTAACCGTCTCGAAGAAATGGTGGAAGAGGAGCGGACCAAGGCTGCGGGCCGGGCCCGGGTGGCCCGTGACAGCATGGATTTGAGTGAAATCGAGATTGCGGAGGCTGAAAAATCCGCCATGGAGGAACTCGCCCTTGCTGATTTTGCTGCTGCCGAGGGCATCGAGCTGGAGGATACGGAAACAGCGCCCGGGGGCGGAGAGGGCGAAGAAGAGGATAGCTCAAGGGGAACGATGGGTCCTTCCGTCAGTGAGTAGGGCGACGAGCGCAGAATCATTGTAAAGCCATGGCCGGACTGCCTTCCTGGGCCCGTGAAGTCATCGCCCGGTATGAGTCCGGGACGGCGGGCTGCTTTATCCTGCATGGCAATATTAATGACCTCTTCCTGTTGCCCGGTGAAAATCCGCGGTTGGGACGGCTCAATGATTTTCTGCTGGAAGTCCTCCTCCCACAGTTCGAGGTGGTTTTCTCCTATGAGTTGGGCCTCGGGTTGCGTGTGGAGCGCGGGCAGGAATTGGTGGCAGACTGGTCCTCTGGAGAAGAGGATCGGCTGCGACCGTCGCCGACCGATCCTCTCGCGGCCGTCCGGGATCTCACGCACTATCTCATCTACCTGAGGAACCTGCGGGCCATCAAACGCGAGGCCCCGCGAGTGGCGATCATCATCCGCCAGGCTCACCTGGTGGCACCCAACAACCCCACCGCCTACAGTAACAACCTTAGCGCAGTGGCTTCTCTCCTTCGCTCCTGGGCGGCCGATGCCCGGCTCAATGAAAACGGGCAGGCAGCGTTTTTACTCTCCGATCACATCAACAATCTGCATCCGCTGGTAGCGGGGAACCCGCGAACCAGCGTCCAGCAGATCCCGCTCCCTGGCGAAGAGGAGCTGGGGGGAGCTCTGGAGGCCCTGCGATCGGACTATCCCGTCGGATTGCAGAACTTTGAAGGTCGCCTCGACCTTCCGGCCCGCCGCCTTTCGGGCGCCAGCCTCAGCTCGGTACAGGGGCTCCTGCAGCGGCACAACCATGAGAACCGGCCGCTTGATGCCGAGGACCTTGGGGAATTGAAGAAGACGCTGGTGGAGAAGGACTGTGAGGGGCTTATCGAGTTCGTTGAACCCGACCGCGACCTTGAGGATGTTATCGGACTCGACTCGGTGAAGGATTGGTTGCGCCAGGATCTGGCCCTCTGGGCCAAGGACGAGTTGCAGGCGTTGCCCATGGGCTACCTCTTCTGTGGACCGGTGGGGACCGGGAAGACATATCTGGCGGAATGTCTGGCCGGGGAGGCAGGGGTGCCAGTGGTTACCCTGCGCAACTTCCGTGATCGCTGGGTGGGCAGTACAGAAGCCAACCTCGAGAAAATTTTTTCACTCCTACACGCCCTGGGCCGCTGCATCGTGTTCGTGGACGAGGCCGATCAGGCGCTTGGACAGCGTCAATCGGCGAGCGGGGACTCCGGAGTGTCGAGCCGGGTCTATTCCATGATAGCACGCGAGATGTCGGATCCTGACAACCGTGGCCATCTCCTCTGGGTCCTCGCCTCCAGCCGGCCGGACCTGATCGAAGTTGATCTTAAACGGCCGGGGCGGGTTGATATCAAGATTCCACTTTTTCCGACCACCGAGCCTGCGCAAGGCTTCGCCCTCCTGCGGGGACTGTCCCGCAAACGTGGGCTCGATATCCCCAAGGAAGCCTTTGGAGAATTGAAGGATCGCGTGCCTGATTTCCTTACCCCGGGTGCTGCGGAGGCCCTCGCAGTGAAGTGTTATCGGCAGGTGAAGATTACCGGGATGGATGCGGTTGCGGCTTTGCGGTCCTGCCTTGAGGATTATGTTCCCCCCATTGCCCTGCACATCCTCCGTCACCAGATGAAGCTTGCGGCGGATGAGTCGACTGAGGCCTCCTTCGTTCCCGCCAAGATTCGCAGTTTGCTGGAAGAAGCAGAGGACGGTAGTTGACGCTGCCGGCACCCCGGGAGAGACCCTTGGGTAATTCAGGATACGCAAAAGGGTGCGCCATGGATTCTTTTGATCTTGTCCCCCTGGAGTGAAAATTTGCCCATCTACTTCCACTGACCTATATAATTGGAAGATTTGGGAGGAACTTCCGAGGTTGGATCCTGCGATGAGGATAGTTTGGGAATAAAGAATTGTCCTCGCCCTTCCGTTAGATTAAAAAACCTAGCCGAGATTTAACTCGGCCTTCTTGGAAATCAAGATCCCCTGCCTGTCGTCATGAAAGTCCTGTTTTTGAAAGCGGTTCTGGCCGCGATTGCTCTTGGAGCGCTCTCCAGCTGTAGCTTTTTCCAGCGTGCCAGTCATCAGCCCCGCCTCCTTTCCAAGGTGGAAGCCGAGCGGGTGAGTGACCAGCGCTCTTCGTGGGACTCCGCGCTCTGGCCCTCCGGGGGCGCCAGCAGTCAACCTGATGGCTTCCTGCCCGGGGAGGTTGCTCTGGCGGTGAAAGCCGCGGCCGCAACCCTTCCCGTCGACCGGCATGGCCGGCCGACCTATTTTAACGAGGATATCCGCCATCGTTACGTTCGAACCACGTCCTATTCCCACCAGGAGAACGAAGTAGGCGCAGTCGGGCGCCTTAACGCCATGGGGACGACCCTGAAATACGGGCGGGTTCGCAGTGCGGCGGCAGACTGGTCCCGCTACCCGGTCGGCACTGTGTTTCGGATCAAGGGACTGCCACATGTCTACGTGGTGGATGATTACGGGTCCTCTCTCGTGGGCACGAACACGATCGACATCTACCACCCGACCCTGCGCCTGATGCGGAAGTGGGCCACCCGTGATGCTGAAATTCACGTCGTCAGGTGGGGATCCTGGGAGCAGGCTGCGAACCTCCTGCGTGGACGGACGAGGTTTGAACATTGTGCGCGCATGTATTACGCCGCCCTTGCCAAGATCCACATTCGACGGGTAGCTCTGCGCGAAGAATCGAGAGGCAAGAGGCCCTCTCTATGATCGGCTTCCCACCGGCTTTGCATGACCAGGGCAGAGCGAGCTGAATTTGTTCATCGGCGTCTCGCGGAGTTGTATCCCGAGACGCCGATTCCGTTGGACCACCGGGATGCCTTCACCCTGCTGGTAGCAGTCCTTCTCTCGGCCCAGTGCACGGACGAACGGGTCAACAAGGTCACCCCCGGACTGTTCGCCCTTGCGCATACGCCAGAGAGAATGCAGGCCCTGCCGGTGGAGGAGATCCGGGCCGCTATTCGTTCCTGCGGCCTTGCTCCCCGCAAGGCTCGGGCGATCTCGGAACTTTCCCGGATCCTTGTTGAGATCCATGACGGGCAGGTTCCGGGCTCTTTGGCTGCTTTGGAGGCTCTTCCCGGCGTAGGGCACAAGACGGCTTCCGTGGTGATCTCACAGGCCTTTGGGGTGCCAGCATTTCCAGTGGACACCCACATTCACCGTCTCGCCCAGCGCTGGAAACTGGCGAGCGGGAAAAATGTAGCCGATACCGAGCGGTCTCTGAAAACGCTCTTTCGCGAGGAGAGCTGGAACAAACTGCATCTGCGCATCATTTTCTACGGGCGGGAGCATTGCACCGCACGTGGATGTGATGGCAGGGTCTGTGAGATATGCCGCACCCTTTTTCCTGCCCGGAAGTCGCCCGTACGGACGAAGAAGGCGTGAGCCGCAGAGCAGGGGCCAAATTTTTGGAGGGTGGAGATGCCGTGTTCCAGCCCCTGTAATAGAAGGCGAGATTGTGATCGTTGGCTGGGGATCGGATTTTAGGGCTGGAGACGATTACGCGCGTTGGTTCCACTCATTCGGGTAATCCCTAAAGGCCTGATCTTCAGGGATTCGCCCTATCAGCGCCGATTATGGTGGGGGGAGAACCAGTTTGGCAGAGCAGGGCAAATTTTTTCAAAACCAGCCTTTACTCGTTCCCTCCACCTTAGAGAATCGCGCCCCTATTCATAGCCCCGCGCAACGAATCCGGAATCAATCATGATCTATACAACCAAGAAACGTCTTCTCAGCGTTTTTTCGCTAGTGCTCGCTACTCTCTTTGTTTCGGCTCCCGCCCTTCTGGCGCAGGACGATACCGGGGGGAAGGAGATGAATGCTCTCGAAAAATGGGTTCTCAGCGGAGGCTGGCCAATGATTTTGATCGCCCTTGCGATTATCGCCCTCCTCGCCCTGAGCGTGTTCAATTTCATCAACCTCACCAAGCCGAAGTTCTGTCCCGATGATCTCAAGGCAGCGCTGCTTGACCACATGATGAACTGTCGCGTGCGCTCCGCCATTGAGCTCGCCGCTTCCCATCCGAGTTACGTCGGACGCATGCTTGCCTACTCCCTTCCCAACATTGATGCGACCAAGCCCGAGGACCTCGGACGGGATGGGGTTGAGGATGCCGTCGCGGATTTCACCATCAATGAAAGCCGTAAGAACATGGTGTGGATTAACTATATCGCCCTGATTGCACAGGCCGCGCCCATGCTTGGACTATTCGGGACGGTCTACGGGATGGTCAACGCGTTCGGGGTGCTGAGTGCCACTGGCGCAGCTGAACCTGCCGAGTTGGCCGGCGATATCCAGATCGCGCTGCTCACCACCTTCTGGGGTCTGCTTACCGCCATCCCTTCGCTGATCGCCTACTTCTACTTCAAGAACAGGCTCAATAACCTGGTGGCCGAAGCTCACCACACCTCCGAGGAGTTGATCAACGCCTCCATCCAGACCGTTAATCAGGACGCATATTTGGCTAAGATCCCGGAAGGGATTGCCGTCTAAAAGGACGGGGGAGTCCCTGTTTCCCGGCAACCGAATCAGTCCGAACAATGGCCTCTACGAAACTGCGCGCAGTCCAGCAGGAGCAGGACGATGATACAAAGGTCGACATGTCGCCCATGATCGACATGGTATTCCTCCTGCTGATCTTCTTTATCGTCAACGCTACCCTCATTATCGTGGAGATGGATAAGAGGGTGCAGGTGCCGATTGCGCGTTACTCGGAGAAGCAGAACGACAAGATGGGTCGTATCGTGGTCAACGTTTACAGCGATGAGCACGCCGGGGAGGGCCGTTTCCGAAGAGCGGATGGCAAGGAGATCTTCGTTGACGACGAGGATCTGGTGGATTTCATCAAGAAGGAAAAGGAGAAGTGGGATCTCAAGGGCCAGACGGCCCGTCTGCACCTCAGGGCAGATGGCAAGGTTCACTTCACCTATGTTCGCCGGGTTATTCGCGCGGCCGCAGCCGCGGGAGTAAACGAGGTCATTTTCGTGAGCCTCTGGTCCCGCAAGAGTTAGTGTAGCAAGGAGATCCGAACCCATGGCAAGACATCGCCGCGCCGAGAACCTCGAGGAGGACGAGCCCGAGTTGAGCATCTCTCCGCTCATTGATATCTGTTTCTTACTTCTCATCTATTTCCTGGTGACGACTACCATTAAGCAGAAGGAACGGGATAACAGCATGGCCCTGCCCTCCGCAGCCCCTTCGGAGGCCCAGCCGGATATCCAGCCGTTTTTCATCAAGATCAGCCAAGGGGGGGAAATCTACGCGAACGTGGGAGCGGCCCAGGAGTTGCTCGATACCGAAGCGCAGGGGACCGAGCGGACCCTTCCGCTTCTCGACCAGCGCCTTGAGATCTATGCCGCGGCAGCCAAGGCGGGAAACAACAAGCCCCTGGTTCAGGTTTACGTCGAGGCCGAGGCTGAGCAGCAGGTGGTGTCCGATGTGCTCAACCACCTCGCCAAGCATAAGATTACTACAGTCACCTTTACTGACCTGGTGGCTCAGGATGAGCAGAACAAATAGGTTATAGCCCCGTCCTTCTTCGCTGCCATACAGCGATTTTCTGATGGATTCCCGGGGCAGGATCTAAGAAAAACCAAGCACGTGCGTTGGTGTTCTTGCCGGGCGGCTCTGTTTTTGAGAGAAGATCAACCCATATTAGAAATTCCTTTGTCATGATTCAATTCACCAAGAACCGAATGCTATGCGGGCTTCTGGCCCTTTTCTGCGCGGTCTGCGTGCCAGATAAGTCGTCTGCCCAGGGAGGGATCGATACGGCCTGGTCCAATTCGCTTACCGCCATGCGCGCCAAGGAATGGGCCAAGGCCCATGCAATTCTCGCCAAGGCCGTGGCCCAGTACGACGGCCGAGCCAAGACGCTCTTTGGTCCGAAGTTCGGCTGGTTCTGGTACCATAAGGGCTACTGCGAGCTGAAGCTCAGGCAGTGGGAGGCGGCGATGGAGTCCTTCAAGATGTGCTATACCAAGTATCCCAATAAGAATGCCGGGGGGGCGGGCTTGGACGGTGCTACTCAGGGGAGCTTCAACCACTATCACAAGAAGTCCCTTCTCAAGTGGGGGGACGCTGCCATCGGCGCGCAGGAGTGGGAGGTTGCCATCAAGATGTACAAGAAATTCCTGCAGGAGCGTGATAAAAAGCGGGACACCTACCAGAGGGGCGCCTTTTACGTGAACATGGCGATGGCGCACTTCAAGCTTTTCCAGGTTCCCGGTGGAATTGAGAACCTTGAAATAGCGATCGATAACAAGGAAACCTTCCCCACGCCCGACGAGGGAATCATGGTGGGATTCCAGGCCCTGGTGGAAGCGGTTATCGAGAAGCAGAATGAGCAGGCCCTGATGGACTTCCTCGGGAAGAACCGGGCCGACATCAAGCTCGAACCCTTCAAGATGCACAGTTTCGCCCCGGTATTTATGAAGCTGGCGGCCGATGCCCTGGATGCTGAAATGGAACGTTCCGCCTTTGAGCTCTATGCCCTTGTGCCCAGCACCAAGGCCTCTATCGACGACATCAAGGCCCGCCTGGCCCAGATCGGCATTGTCGAGCGCCAGTTCCAGGACCCGCCGCAAAGCAACCGCCAGATCCATAAGGAGATTCTTGAGGCCGACCTTGAGGAGCTGAACAATCAGTGGCGCTCGGGGGATCCTCACGAGGTGATCGCCACTGCGGCCACGGCCTACATTCACGAACAATATAAGAACGTTCGAGGCGCTTTCGCCGCTTATGAGCAGCTGGAACTCTACTACAACAAGTCCAAGAAGCGCGAGGAGTACCTCTATAACCTGGTCCGGACCTCCGCCATTATCGGGGAGGTACTGGTGACCGAGAAATACGGGAGCCTTTTCCTTAAGGACTTCCCCGACAGCAAGCATGTGGAGTCGGTGCGCAGCATGATGCTGACCAGCCTTTTCATGGAAGGGGAGTACGAGAAGTGCATTGAGGTGGCCACGATCATGCTGCCCAAGCTGCCCGCGCCCTCCAAGCAGCACGACATCTGCCTTCATGTTCTCGGCGGCAGTTACTATTACACGGGACAGTATGACACGGCCCGCAAGTTTCTCGACGAGCACGTGGAGATGTATGAGAAGAGCCAGTTTCGCATGGCGGCGCTCTACTTCCAGGGGTCGAACCTCTCCCGGCTCCAGTACTGGGCCAAGGCCGCCGAACTTCTCGACGTCTTTCTCTCCAAGTATCCGGATCCGGGCAAGAATATCTACCTCCCCTTTGCGCTGTATGACCGGGCCAACTGCCACTTTGCCGAGGACGAGCTCGATCCTGCCCTCGTAAAGCTCAATCGTCTCGAGAGCGAGTTTCCCAACAGCGATATCATGGACATGGCGTTCAACCTGAAGGGCAACGTCTTTCAGACGCAGGAAGAGTGGGATCCGGCGGAGGACTACTACAAGAAGGCGATGGAACTCGCCAAGCGCCGTGAAAATACCATCGTGGTAGGGGAATCCCTCTTCTACCTCGTCGGACTGCTCGGGCAGGAAAAGCGGGGGAAGGCGGAGAACCCGCGGGTGGAGGACGCCGTTCCCTATTACGACGAGTTCTGGAAGGATCACGGATCGGCCTCGCCCTACAAGGCGCAGACCGCGGTGGCCGGGGTCCATCCCCTCACGGTGGTGGGTCGCGAAGAGGAAGCCCTTGAGCGGCTGCAGGGAGTGATTGCAGAGCTTGCCGCGGTGGCCGGGGCCTTTGGGCTGGAGGAGGCCATCAATTCCTACACCCGGGCCTATCTGGAGAACCACAACGAGGACGAGCTCAAGGAGCACTATTACAACTTCCCCGGAATCGACTCCGGCAACAAGGAAGCCCAGGCTCTCCTGCGGATTGCGCTCATCACGGTGTTTGAGGAGAAGAGCAAGAAGGCCGACAAGGAGGAGAATCCCGCTGACAAGCGTCTTGCGGATGCCATGGTCGGCGTCCTTTTCCGCGACCTGAAGAATGAGTTTCAGCCCGCCCAGCTTACCAACTATGTGCTCGTGCGCCTCGGTGACTACCTGCGGGAAAGAACCGGGACACCCCGGGCGGCGCTGTCCTACTACAACGCAGTGGTGGGTCGCGAAGACCAGTCCTACCGGTTTAATGCCAATTTCGGATTGGCGGACATCCTCGGGAGCTCCCAGAGCCCGACCGAGAAGCTCAAGGCGGTGGAGAGCCTGGAGCATGTCTTCAAGAACGCTCCGCAGAAGAAACAGCAGGAGCGGGCTCTCTACCGGATTGTCACCATCCTGGCGGCCAAGGGCGACTGGGAAGACGTGACCACCCGCTCCAAGGAATACCTCACCACCGAAGGCTATCGCCGCTATGCGGCCGAGGTCTCGTTTTTACTGTCCCAGTCCTATGACAAACGCGGGATGCGGGAAGACGCGATCTCATCCTACAACAAGACGTGGGCCAGCTACACCGGCCTTATCAGGGTCTCGGCCCCTTCCATGAAGCGGGTCATGGAACTGGTATGGGAGCGCAATGCCGGGGACGATCACCAGCAGGCGTATGAAATCGGTTACACGTTCCATAGTTCCACGAAGCACCTTCTCAAGCAGATGAAGGACGAGGAAAAGAAGCTCTGGGAGCAGGTGCAAGAGCTTGTCCAGCAGTATGAGGACCATAGTTCGGTTACCAAGATCGTGGAGGAGGAAGAGGGGAGATAGGCTCTTGTTGACCGCTGAACGCTTAATCTGACTGAAACCATGAAAAAACTGATTTTCGGGACCATCTTCCTTTTAGCTTCCCTTGCCAGGCTCACAGCCGCGGATGCTCTGGCTCTCCTCGTCTACACCGAGCCGGTGAACAAGCAGGACGACGTCATGAAGGTGTGGATTACGGCCGCGAGCTCAACCCAGATCGAGTATAAGACCACCCCGCAGAGCTTGAACCGGAGCCGGATCAGGCAGACCGAGGTGAAGTCGGTCTACTTCTTCGAGCCTCCTATCTTCAAGGAGGCCATGGAGCTCTATGAGAGTCGCGACTACCGGGGGGCGCGTGACAAGTTCGCGGCATGCAAGGAAGCCTTCGACAAGCTCGACAATCTCGAGGGCAACTACGGGACCCTGGCAGGGTTCTACGAGCTGGAAACCTGCCGCAAGATATTTGACTTGGACACGCTTAAGAAGCTACTCGACGTCTATCAGTTCGGGGCCTTGGTCCGTGAGCACCAGCGCAACCAGCTGGAAGTCTATGCCGTCTGGGATGCAGTGCGCACCAAGAGCTGGGCCCGCCTTGATGCCCTGGCCACGGAAGTCATGGAAAAGAAGCAGTGGATCGGGGAGCACCTGGCCCAGCTCAAATACTGCCATGGACTCGCCCTTGAGGGCCTGGGTCGGGACACTGATGCCCTTATCGCCTTCAATGGGGCGGTCACCGCGGACTACACAGCTTCGGAAGAGCTCACCCAGTCGGCGGCCCTTGCCTGCCTTCGCATCATCAAGGCTAACGAAGAGGTGAAGCTGGCCATCCAGCTCTGGGGCACGGAGGACGAGGATCCGAATTCCCCCGGGTATTTTCTCCTGCAGGAGGGGCTTGCGATGTGCGATCTCTGGAAAAAGTCCCTCGGTGGCGGCAAGCCGTTGCCTGCCGAGCATGCCTTCTTCCTGCGCTACCGGGAGGACAACAAGCCGAAGGTGAAGGCCAAGCCCAAACCGAAGGCCGATGCGGAAGAGAAGGTCGAGGATGGGGAGAAGCCCAAGGACGAAGAGGGCGAAAAGCCCAAGGACGAAGGCTAACGTACCCGCCCGCCTCCAGCGGTCGAGGCACTGGGGTCCAGGGCTCTGTTTTCAGGCCGGGGCCCTTCGTCAGGCGCTCGGTCTTGCATTGCGTCCTTCGTCGATGAGGCGCCAGAACTGCTTGGATTGCGCGAGTTCCTCGTCTTCCGCACCGAAGGGGAGTTTGGAGCGGAAGATGAAGTCCTGAAAGGTGTTCTTGTGGAGGACGCGGTGGACTTTCACATGGTCGTCGAGCACTTCGAAGTAAAAGCGCCAGTCACGGGAGCGGAACCGGTAGAGCGTCTTGCCATCCCTCTCAATCCTGCCGAAGCGCTCATCCCCCAGGTGGGCAAGGTCGTCCTCGCTCACCTGAAACTCGTCGAGGAGTTCAAGTTGTTCCAGGGTGCCGAGCCGGGAGATCTCGGCCGCACTGATCTCGTTGAATACGATCTGGAGCACGCCTGATGCTACACCGCGACAGGGGGGAGGAAACGGGAAAATGGAACAGCGGAACGGCCTCCTTGAACCCTCAACCTCAGGCCCTAGTGGTGATGGTCGTGATCATGGGAAGGATCATGCCCGTGGGAGTGAGGGAGATTCAGGGCGTGGGCAGCTTCATGTCTGACCTGATCGTAAATTTCCCGGAGCGGGGTTCCGCTCTTGCCGGCAGCCTCCCGGCAGTCGTCGTACTCCGGGGTGACGCGGGACTGCCCTCCCGGAAGAGTGGCGATCTTGACCCGGATCTTGCCAAACTTGGTGTCGAGGGCCTCGCTCCGGCGGGGAAGGGAGTCCCGTTGGACTTCCTGGCGGCGCACCCCGAGGGTGGAACTCTCGTGGAAGAGGAGATGCTCAAGCGCATCAGCATGCTGGGGCTTGGCGAGGACCTGGAGCAGGACTCCGGGGCGGCCCTTTTTCATCTGGGCCGGAATGACGGAAACGTCGAGCGCCCCAGTTTCCATCAGGTGGCCCGCGAGGTGGCCCACGAGTTCCGGCGATTCATCGTCGAGGTTGGTTTCCAGTTGTATGAGGGTCTCGGTGAGGAGTCCAGAGGTGCCCATCGCATCCCCGAGGATGAGACGCAGGACGTTGGGGATCTCGAGATCGTTGCTGCCTGCGCCGTATCCGATCGCATCGAGGGCCAGGGCGGGAATGGGCCCGAAGCTGTCAGCCACTTCCGAGAGAATGGCGGCCCCGGTGGGGGTGACCAGTTCGGCATCAATGCGGGTGCCTGCAACCGGACAGCCTTTCATGAGGGCGAGGGCGGCGGGGGCTGGCAGGGGAATCTGGCCGTGGGCTCCTGTCACGAACCCGCGGCCCAGGGGAAAGGGCGAAACCTGGACCTGTTCAATCCCGAGAGCTTCCAGACCGGCAAGGGTGCCGCAGACATCAACGATGGCATCGACCCCGCCCACTTCGTGGAGGTGGACCTTGTCGACCGTGGAATCATGGATTGCCGCCTCTGCCTCGCAGATGCGGGTGAAGATGCGGATCGCGCGTTCCTTCACATGATCAGAGAGATCGCTGTCCTCCACCACCTTGCGGATGTCGGCAAGATGGCGCTCCGGGGCGTCGTCGTGGACATGGACATCCACCTTGACGGCGCTGAAGGCATTCTTTGAGACGCGACCGATGTGGAGGTGGAAGTCCTTGAGGTGGAGCTTGGCGAGCTCTGTCTCCAGCCGGGGGGCGGGCAGCCCGGCATCCACCAGAGCTCCCAGCAGCATATCCCCGCTCGCTCCCGCGATACAGTCGAAGTAGGCCGTGCGCATGGACCGATTGGAACGGGGAATGGAGGGGAAGGAAAGCCTCAACCCGGTCCACCCTCACTCGGAGGGGTCGGTCCGCATGATTGCGCGGGCGACCATGGCGGCCCCGAACCCGTTGTCGATGTTGACCACCGCCACCCCGGAGGCGCAGGAGGACAACATGGCGTGCAGGGCGGTTTCCCCGCCCCGCGAGACCCCGTATCCCACGCTGGTGGGAATACCGATGACCGGGCAGGCTACCAGCCCGCCGATTACACTGGTGAGAGCGCCCTCCATCCCCGCCACACTGAGGATTACGCGTGCTCCGCGGAGTTTCTCCAGCTTGTCGAACAGGCGATGAAGGCCGGCCACGCCGACGTCTGTGAGGCGCTCCACGCGGTGACCGAGGAACTCAAGGGTCTGGGAGGCTTCCTCGGCCACGGAAAGATCGGAAGTGCCCGCACAGGCCACCACCGCATAGGGCTGGGCCGGGGCCTCGGGGCGGTCCCCGAGGGTGAGAAGGCGGGAGAGGCTGTTGTAATTGGCTTCCGGCAGGGCCTCCTGCACTGCGCGGGCCTTGCGCCGATTGACCCGGGTAGCGAGGGCGCGCTGGTGGGACTGGAAGATCCGGTCGAGAATCTCCACCAGTTGCTCCACGCTCTTGCCTGCACCATAGACGACCTCGGGAGTGCCTTGGCGTAGTTCGCGGTGGGTATCGAGGGTGGTATGAGCGAGCTCGCTGAAGGGCAGATCCCGCAGTTTGTCGAGGGCTTCTGTAGTGGAAACCTCCCCGGCAGCAACCTGCTTGAGCAGTTTCTCAATGCGCTCGGGGCTCATTTCTTCCTGAGGGTGTCATTCATACTGCCGGAACGGAATCCGGCGAGGTCGAGGGTCGCATAGGGAAACCCTGCTTTCTTCATGGCGGAGATGATGTGTTCGCCGTGCTCTACCGCCCGGGGGAGCTCGTCCCTGCCCACCTCAATGCGGGCGACCTGGTCGTGATGGCGGACTCGCAGCTCGCGGAAACCCAGCTTGCGCAGTGCGGCCTCGGCCTGTTCGATCTGGGCCAGTTTCTCGGGAGTGACCTCCGATCCGTAGGGAACCCGGGAAGAAAGGCAGGCATTGGCGGGGCGGTTCCAGTTAGAGAGGCCCAGCTCACGGGCCCAGGTCCGGATGGCCTCTTTTCCGATGCCAGCTTCCTGGAGGGGGCTACGGACACCGTGTTCCCGGGCAGCCCGCAGGCCGGGCCGGTGATCCCCGAGATCGTCGGCGTTAGTGCCGTCGAGGATCCAGGGGAAGCCCTCCCGGCCGGCGTAGTCGATAAGGGATTGGTAGACGTTGCTCTTGCAGAAGTAGCAGCGTTGGGGGTCGTTGCGTTGGTAGCGGGGATCCTCGGTTTCACTGCTCGTGATCAGTTCATGGGTCGCTCCGATTTCACGCGCGATGTCCTGGGATGCTTCCAGGTCGCTGCGGGCCAGGCTTGGCGAGACCGCGGTGACGGCCACCGCGTTTTGACCCAGTTCCTGATAGGCGAGTCGGAGGACGAGCGTGCTGTCGATTCCGCCAGAGAAGGCTACCAGCACGCGTTGGCAATCCCTGATGAGGTCCGAGGTGCGACGACGAGCGGGATCATTCATGAGCAAAAGGCGGGGGAGGGCCTTACGCAAGGGCATGGCGGACCGTTCGGCAAGGCGACAGGCAATGAAAGCGGGAGTTTTCGGGATTCTCTAAGGGAAATTTGATCCTCCAGGCACCTTGGGAGGCGGCGGAAGGGGGTAATCCTTTTCCCTCGACAGGGCGCTCGCCTCGTGCGAGTTGTGCCACCCATGAGCAATTGGACCACGGCGCTTCTTCTTCTCGTGCTGCGACTCGGACGCTAGTCCGGGTTCATATGTGTATTGGTCCAACTTCTGTTTCCCGGGTTTCGGGGTGGACTATGCCCAATGCGCTTGCCAAGGCCCTGACAAAAGATCAACACCAACGAACCGAACCATGAACACCCAGAATATCCGAAAGTATCGACCCTTCCCCGAGGTCGGCCTTACGGATCGGCAATGGCCGGACCGTGCGATCACCAGGGCGCCCATCTGGTGTTCGGTTGATCTCCGGGATGGGAACCAGGCCCTGCCCGTCCCCATGAGCGTGGAAGAGAAGCTGGAAATGTTCGAGCTCCTCGTGGGAGTAGGGTTCAGGCAGATTGAGGTCGGGTTCCCCTCGGCTTCCGATACCGAGTTCAATTTCCTGCGTCGCCTGGTGGAGGATAAACGCATTCCCGATGAGGTGCAGGTGCAGGTGCTGGTGCAGGCCCGTGAGCATCTGATCCGCCGCACTTTTGAGGCGCTTGACGGGGTGAAGAATGCCATCGTGCACATGTACAATTCCACCTCGCCTCTCCAGCGGCGGGTCACCTTCAGCGATGCCAGTCGTGAGGACATCAGGAAGATTGCGGTTGATGGCGCAAGAATAGTGAAGGAATTGATTCCCAGCGTTCCGGACACCAACATCGATCTCGAGTATTCACCGGAGTCGTTCTCCGACACCGAGCTTGAGTATGCGTTGGAGGTTTGCGAGGCGGTCATGGATGTATGGGAGCCCACCCCGGAGAAGCCGGCTATCCTCAACCTCCCCGCGACCGTGGAGTGGACGACCCCCAACATTCACGCGGACCAGATCGAGTGGTTCTGCCGCAATGTGAAGAATCGGGAGAGTGTGCACGTCTCGTTACACACCCACAACGACCGGGGAACCGGGATTGCAGCCACCGAACTGGGTCTGCTGGCCGGAGCCGACCGGGTGGAGGGCACCCTTTTTGGGAATGGCGAACGGACCGGAAACCTGGACATCGTGATTGCGGCTCTGAACATGAACAGCCACGGGATCGAAACCGGGCTCGACTTCACCGACCTGCCGCGGATCCGGGAGGTTTATGAGCGGACCACGCGGATGGAGGTTCCCGACCGTCAGCCCTACGCGGGGGAGCTGGTGTTCACAGCCTTCTCGGGGAGCCACCAGGATGCCATCAAGAAGGGTTTTGACCGGCGTCGCAAGGAGGAGGCAGAGGAGGGCGGGGAAGTGACCAGGTGGGGCGTGCCCTACCTGACCATTGATCCGGAGGACATCGGCCGCAGCTATGAGGCGATTATCCGGATTAACTCCCAGTCAGGAAAAGGAGGGGTGGCCTACATTCTCGACCGTGAATACGGATTCGATGTTCCCAAGACCATGCACCCCCAGGTGGGGAAGAAAACCTATGACCTCGCCGATCAGCTGGGGCGGGAACTCACTCCCGCGGAGGTGAAGGATGCCTTCTTCAAGTATTTCGCCAACGTGGGCGAGCCGCTGCATGTGATTGACTACGAGCTCGACCAGCAGACGGGCGAGCGAGGAACGGTGCGGTGCCGGGCGGACGTTCTTCTCAACGGGGAGAAATGTCAGATCGTGGGACTGGGCAACGGCCCCATCAATGCCTTTGTGCACGCGCTCGAAGAGGACGGCCACAAGGATTTCGTCCTCACCGACTATCGTTCTCATGCTCTGCGGGATGGATCGAGTTCCGATGCGGCAGCCTATGTCCAGCTCAAGCACGAGGACGGACGGCTGGTCTGGGGCGCAGGAGTCGACCCTTCCATCGAGATGGCAGGCCTCAAGGCGCTGGTAAGTGCCTGGAACCTCCTGCGTTAAGGAAGGAACCGGTTGAGGGCGGGGAAAGCTCTTCTATTCCAGGTGTTTCGGGATCGAACGATACCATGGCAGCTGCACCATCGGCTGGCGAAGCCAGTTGGTGGCGGGTTCAAAGGTGAAAAACTGTGCGACATAGAGCTCGAGGGCGAGAAGGAGTAAAAGAAGAAAGGTCGTGGCACGCAGGAGGAGGCGACCAATAAAAGAGAAAGCGGTGAGGCTGGTTCGCATCAACCCCGGCAAGGCGGGAGGCTTTTCTGCAACCTGTGCGTGTTTGAATATCTTTTGCTCGCTGTCCGTGACCTCATCCTTTTTCCAGCGGGAAGTGATAATTGCGTCATAGGATGCACTCGCGTAAATGCGACCTGCGATAAGCTTCAGCACGACAAATCCGGGGACGATAAAGAAGGCGGCCCAGAAGAAATAATAAACGTTAAGGTAAGAAATAATTTCAGCACTGGATTTCTCCTCGAACGAATCGCCGTTCCCGACGAATGCGAGGGCAATCACCGCGACCATGAAGATCGCGCCCAGAAAAGTGTAGCCGCCACTGAGGGCGAGGCAGGTCACTGGTCGGGCCCGGATGACGTCGCGGACTTTGCGGGAGGACCAGAATGCCCGGGCCGAGCCGGTTATGGCCTGACGGGCCTGGGCGATGGGAATGTAGGTCATTGCCGCCATGAACAGGAAGATCCCGATGAGACCCCAGAGGGGTCCGATTTCCGCTTGTTCGTAGCCCTTGTTGAAGGAGTTGTCCCAACCCGAGTACCAGGAGAACATCATGATTAATCCGCCGGGCAGGGTGACCAGGAAGGAATTGAAGGTAATGAGGAACCCGGTTTTCAGGTTTGTTCCGAGTGAGCCGAACAAGACACGAACGATTCCGGCGACTCGGAAGCGGAAGGCGGATCCCTTTGTGGCAGAGAGAGGTTCTCCGAAGCGCTCGGACAGAAACCACCGCGGCAGGGGTCTCCGGCTGTCGGGTTCCCCACCGAGGAGAGTTGCCCAGAGCTTGTGTGTCCTGCGCTGTACCAGGCGGTAGGTCCAGCCCGCGAAGAGGATTGCGAGGGGAATGCTCATGCAGGCCAGGGTTGCGAAGAGCCACGACTTGAAGATCCGGCCTGTGGCAACCAGAAGACGGAGGGGAGCCGGGAGCACCCTGGGCACTGGGACTGGCGGCGGCAATCCCTGTGCCGTTGCTTCCGCCGGAGATGAGAAGGAAGAGGAGCCCATGAAGGGGATTCAGGATTGCGAGATTCGGCTCTTCTGCACCTGCGGCGGGCAGGAAGAACTGTTGGCTGTGGCTGCAGGGGCGATCATCCCGGGATCTTACGCGATGGCTTCCGTGAGGGGGGGGCCTTCGGCAAACCGGGTGGGCATGTTCATGTAGTGACCGACGGTTGCCGCGACTGAGATCTGGTCCACCGGGCGGTCGACCACCTTGTTGCGGGGAACACCGGGCCCGAAGATGAGCGTCCAGATCTGGTGTGAAGATTTTGAGCCGAAGTGATGCTGGTAGGGGACTGCTACAAGGCGATTGTTGTCGCGGCCGCAGTCCGGGACAACAACGCAGACCGTGTTGTCGCGATAGAATGGATCCGCCTCGATGCCGGTGACGAGCTGCTTCAATCCCTGGTCAATGATGGAGATGCCCCGGGTGTAGTGGTTCTTGTTTCCCCAGTGGACGTAATCGGGATCATTGTAGTTTATCATCAGGAGTCGTGGTTGGAGATGTCTCATGCTCCACAGGCAAAGTTCGGTCAGGAGCCGGTCGCCACGCGGATTGATGAATCCGTCACTGCCGTAGTGCTGCTTCCAGCGGGCCCAGAAGTCGTGAAGCTTCTCGTGTTGCCTGGTGCGGCCCCGGGTCCTGTAGTCAAGCGAGCGCATCTTGTTGAGTTCGGCCTTCTTCTTCTCGAGTTGCGGGCCATTCCAGTGGCCTTCCCGGATCTGCTGGTCCAGAAGCCACACCTTGTAACGGTAGAGCGAGAGGGTTTCGGATTTGAAGTTTGCCCCGAAGAGATGGTGATTGCTGAACGAATAGAACTCCTCGGAGGTGCGATCCTCCCCGTTGATGATGAGCGTTTCATGTTCTGCTACGGCATAGGCCTTGCGCAGATACTCGAAAACGGTGGGGACCTTGGCCTCAAAGCGCTCTCCGAGGAACGTGTCGTTGACGTCTCTGAAGTTGTCGTACTTCCCGGTGAGGATATGAAGGGTGCCTTCCCCGTGGCTCGTGTTGATATTGCGGAATCGGTCGATCGACATGTCCTTGAAAAGCGTGCCCCGCCGGGTGAGCTCCCTGCAGAGAAAGGGCGAGTAGGTGTGTTGGGGGTCGATGGTTTCCCGACGTCTCACACCCCCGCCGAACCTTATGATCATAACGTTGGGACCCGTGTAAGCCGGTCGCGTGTCGGGCGCCGCCGCGGGGGAGAGCCCCGATTCAAGTCCGAGGCAGGTTGCAGTGCCCAGGGTGGTGCGGAGGATGCTCCGTCGGGAAATTGCATCCGTGATCATTGGGTGAGTATGCCGCATTCCCCCGGTAATGTCTGCTCCATTTAGGGTGCCAGGGGCTCCGGAGTTTCCTGGCCCTCCTGGCAGATAGCACCGGTGATTGCCGTGGTTGCTGGGCAAGGCAGCCTTTGGAGGCGCTTCTTATATGGCTACCAGATCCCGAGCTCTTCCAATTGTCGGGTGGCTGTTCCAGCCCAGTCCTTGTTGGCGGCGGGCGAGGCGGGACTGGGGTGGAGGATCTTGCCGATAGTGTTCCCGGACCGGGAATCCATCCCCGTGCCTGCCAGCTGCTTTTCGGCGTAGGCGCCGACCCCGATGAGATACTGCGGCTCAAGGAGCTCGACGATTGCACGGAGATGTGTGAGGCAGGCCTCATTTACGGGGCTCATGTCTGCGGCAGGAATCTTGTCTGGGGTCAGGTTGGCGCCGGTCTCCTTCATCCAGACGAGGGGGCAGTAGTTGGCCACGAAGTGATCGGCAAAGAAATCTTCCGGATCCGGGAAACGACCTGCGAAGAGGCTCCAGAGGCGTCGGCCACTCACTTCCGAGCGTTTGCAGTTAAACCCGGTGATGGGGCGCTTGGGGTGTTCGGGATCGGGCTTTCCTACGGGCCCGGAGATTCCCATCCAATCGCGGACGGAGGAGATTTCGCCAAAGGGGACACCGGTCTGGGCCATCCCGAAGGGTCCCGGATTCATGCCGAGGAGGAGAACGCGTTTGCGACCCTTCCCGAAGCGCTTGAGGTAGTCGCAGTGCCGGTCCCAGGCGTAGTCCAGGGGGTTGTAGGTGTGGGTCACCGGGGCGGAGAAGGCGAGCGGTTGGAGCGTCCTGCGCAGCTGGTCGGCAGCTTCGATGAGGGTTGGCACGGAGGGCAGATTGCGGGGGCAGGCGGAGATGTCGAGAGCGGATGCGGATCCCGGCGAAGAGGAACGAGGGCCTGGTCCCGCTCCTTTCCGTGTGTTGGAGGTCGGAAAATGGTGGTTAACTGCCGGAGCCATGTATCATTCAAGGGCGGCAGCAACCGAGTCCCCGCCTCCTGATCCGGTTTCATCCATGATGCGAATCCTGCTTGCCCTCTTCACCCTGGGGATCTGTGCTTCCGCAAAGGATGCCGGTCTCCCGGAAACGATGCTGGCCTACCAACGTCAGTCCGGCGGCTGGCCAAAGAACTATGACCGCACCCGGAAGCTGAGCAGTAGTAAGCAGCGCGACCTCCGCAGGCAACGTTCCCAGGACGATGCCACCATCGACAACGGGGCGACCCACACTGAAATCCACCTTCTGGCGGGAGCCTTCACCAGCACTGCTGATCCGCGCTTTGAGAAAGCGGTCCTCGATGGAATCAAATATCTGCTGGAGGCCCAGATGGCCAATGGAGGTTGGCCCCAGCGGTTTCCGGGTGGTCGCGGATACGCCGCCCAGATCACTTTCAACGACAATGCAATGATTGGAGTGATGGACTTGCTCAAGCACATCGCGGACGGGCATCCGTCGTTCGCCTTCGTCCCCGGGCGCACCCGCCGTGAATGTGCAGAAGCGGTCGAGCGTGGTGTTGCCTGTATTCTCAAGTGCCAGGTCGTGGTCGATGGCACCCGCACGAGCTGGTGCGCCCAGCATGACCGCCACACCCTCCGGCCATGCCGTGCCAGGTCCTACGAACTCCCTTCCCTCAGCGGATCCGAATCGGTTGGCATCGTCCGCTTTCTCATGCGCATCGAGAAACCGGACAAGAACATCATCCGCGCGATCGAATCCGCCATTGCGTGGTTCAAGAAATCAAAGTTAACCGGGCTTCGGCTGGAGCGGAAGACCGACAAGAGCAAGCCCAACGGTTTTGACTACGTCGTCGTCAAGGATCCCGCCGCCCCGCTGCTGTGGGCCCGCTTTTACGACCTGCGCTCCAACCAACCGATCTTCTGTGGTCGCGACGGCGTTCCGAAAAAGAGCCTCGCCGAGATCCCCCACGAGCGGCGCACCGGGTATTCATGGCTCGGCCCTTACGCCCACGACCTCCTTGCCACAGACATGCCCCGCTGGCGTCAGCGGCAGGACCAGAGGCCCTAGCCCAAAAGCAAAATGGCGGTTAACTGCCGGAGCCGGGTCCGGGCTGGGCGCCCGGCGTGTTCCTCGTGAGGTGACCGTTCCAGTAATGCAGGTCGGCGCGTTGCAGGGCCCTGATAAGGGAGTGGGTTTTTTCCATTTCGGCTCGTCGTGGGGCCGGGAAGTCCTCCCAGGTGTTGTTCTCCATCATGGCCTGCCGGATGGTCTCGTATTGCTGGAGCATGAGACCAAGGCGCTGGAGATAGCTTTGGGCGAGATGCATGTCCGGCTCCGGGTGTTCCGATAGCATCTGGAGACAGTCGTGGGCGGCAGAGGCCCCGGTGATCATGGCAGGAGCCTCGGCAGGGAAGCGCCAGCAGTACTGGAGGGTTCGGTGGGCGAGGGTGTGTGCCTCACGTCGGCGGTCGAGGATGAGGAGATCCTCTCCGGACTGGCCCTCCACCCGGGCGAGCGCTTCGCTCTTGAAGAGAAAGTAGGCTCCATAGGCGGCGAGGTTACTGGGGTCGAGGTCGTATCCGACAGCCAGTTTTCTTTCCATCTCGCCCATGATGTAGGCCTTGTGCCGGGGAGACTCAGCAGTCCGGTTACTCCGGGAATTGTAGGCGGTGCGCATGGCCTCGATCCTTTCGAGGAGGTAGGGGCGCACCCCGGGGAATTCCTCGTTGGCCGCGATAGGTGGCTCATGCCCATGATCGCAAGCCTCGCCCTTGCATTCTTCGTGCGCACACTCGTGCGGATCCTCCTCAAGGAGGCTGACAAGATAGTCGAGCTCGGGGTCGTCTCCGGCCGCAAGTCCCGGCTCATGGGTGTGACCATGGGCGTGACCGTGGGCGTGATCGTGGGGGTGTTCCTCCCCGGGGGGATGTTCGTGTGGTTCGCCGCGATGCCAATAGACATCCACCGGTCCCCGCATGGCGAGGGAGAGGGTCCGGCCGAAGGGACTCTGCTTGAGATGGAGCACGTTGTGCTCCTTGGCAAACTTGCCGTCCCGGTAAAGCCTGTTGGTTTGCATTCCCCAGGCCGTCAGGCCGACGGCGAGGAGGGCAATCCGGAGGCAATGGATCCTGGTCCGGTTCATGAGGAGTCAGTTCAGTTGCGCAGGGGATCGGTCCGGAAGAGGAAGGTAGCAAAGCAGCCGAGGACCAGGGTGATGGCCAGGAAGTAGAGGAGGAAACCGGCAAAGTCGGCCCACGGCAGGTGCCCCATCTTGAAGATGAGGCGGGGGGTGAGATCGGCGAGGTGGTACTGTGGTGAAATCGCGTAGAGCCACTCCAGGATCTTGTTGTCGTCCCGCAGGCGGATGGTCATGCCGAGGTAGGTGACCCCGTAGAGCCCGTAGAGGCACAGCCCGGTGGGCGCGACGTAGCCGATCAGGGTTCCGAAGCGACTACCCAGTCCTACGCCGAGGAGGGCGAGGGGGCCGATGGTGAGCAGAAAGAGGGCCGCGAATTGGAGGTTGGTCCAGACCCACATGGAAGCCTCCTGGGGGTTGGCGGGCATGGCGAAGAGAAGGCAGGTGGCGACCGCGACAAGAACCACGGGGAGCAGGAAGAGCATGATGGCGCTCCAGATGGCAAAGATCTGGCGCAGGGAGCCCACGCCCTGGGCCCGGAAATAGGATCCGATGCCGCTGCGGGAGTTGCTCTCCCCGAAGCGGGCGGCCTGGGAGAGGGTCCAGAGAATCCCGATGATCCAGGCGCAGGTCCAGGCGGTCTGGGCCCGGGCCGGCTCCAGGAGGGTGGTGTTGGTTTCGTGGGGGGTGAAGAGCGGAAAAACGATGGGAGTGACGATGGCGACAAGAAGGACTACGACCCACATCTTGCGGGCCAGGAGAGTGGAGATCGTAAGTCGGAAGAGGTCCATTATCGGTGGCGGGGAGAGGGGCTCAGTTGAGGCGTTCCTTGAAATCGGCCCAGGTGAGGTTGCCATCGCCGCCACGGAAGATCTTTCCATCGGTAATGAGGATGGCACTGGGCATGGCCATGGAATCGAAATCGGGGTGGCAGGAGACAATGCGCACAGCCTGATTCTCGGTGGCCTTCCAGCGCTTGCTGATGGCCTCGCGCGCAGGGGTATCAAGCCCGGTGAAGGGCTCGTCGTAGAACAGGAGATTGGGTTCGTTCTCGCGGAGCCGGAACTCGGCCACCACCAGTCCAACCTTCTTGCGATTGCCGAAGGAAAGCTTGCCGAATTCCCTGCGCACATCGAGTTCAAGCTTGTCGGCGAGGCGGAAGGCGTCCTGATGTCGCGCGGTGGGAATAAGGGCCTTGAAGATGGCCTGTGGTTTCAACTCGCGGTCGAAGAAGAACTCATCACCGATGAACTGGCAGTGACCGCGGGTCTCGAAATTTCCCGAGAGCCTCCGGATGAGGCCTGCGATGGTCTTGAGCAGGGTGGTCTTCCCGCGTCCGTTGCGGGCAAGAAGGTAGTGGGTGCCGTTTTCGAGGGGGATGTCCTCGGTGACCTCGGCGAGGAGGGAGCGGTATCCAATTCCAAGTCCTCGGGAGAGCGTCACCGAAGCCTGGGGAGGGGCACTGGCATTGGGAGTCATGCTGGGGGGCGATTGCGTTCTCCGCGGATGAAGATGAGCCCGCCAGAATCAGCGGGAGTCATTCGGCTGCGGGTGAACAGCGTCCTGCTATTTAGTTAGGATTTGCCTTTATTTAAGCAAATCAACTTAACTTCTGCAAGGGCCGGACCAGAAAGAAAAAGGGCAGGCTTGTCCTGAAACAGCGGGAATTCCCCTCATTCCCCGGTTTCCGACGTCTTGTCGGGGGCCGTGGCCTGGTCGTAGTTCATGGTGTCGGGGGCCACCGCGCCTCCCGACATGATGAAAGCCATGGCCTCGTCGAGGGTCCAGTCAGTGGAGGTCACCCGCTCGAGGGGAACGATTTCGAGGTAGCCGGAGGTGGGGTTTGGCGTAGTTGGAACATAGACTGCGGCGAGTTCCCGTCCGGTGTTGGTGTCGGTGAGCAAGCGGGTGACGAGGCCCACGGTCTTCATCTCGGGGGAAGGGAAGTCAATGAGGACCACCCGCTGAAGTCCGCCCCCGGGCTTTTCCTGCAGGACGGTGACCAGTTTCTTCACTGCACCGTAGATGACGTTCACGATGGGAATCCTGGAGAGCACGGCTTCAAAGAACCCGAGGATGCGGCGGCCCACCACCACGGTGGTGAGTCGGCCGATCCCATAGAGGACCGCGACTACGAGGAGGATGGCCAGGAGGCTGGTGAAGACAGGGCTTTCAAGCACGGCCCGGAGTGGCTCGGGACACTTGGCGGCCACCCACCCGATAGCGGGGGCACCCGCCTTGGTCAGCAGGTTGAAGAGAAAACGCAGCACCAGCCAGGTGATCCAGAGGGGGATGATGGTGAGGAGCCCGGCCAGGATGTAACGTCGCGTTTTCATCATGGGGGAGAAGATGCTCCAAAAGGAGCGGGAGGAAATAAAAAAGGGGGGCCAGCCGAAGCCGGATCCCCCTGTGAGTGTCAGTCTGGAGCCGCCTAGTCTTCAGGCTTGGTCGGGACGACCTCTTCCGTGGCGGGGGCTTTCTCGGCGGGAGCTTCGGGGGCTGCTTCCTCGGTGGGAAGTTCCTCGGCTACGGGTTCGTCCTCTGAGCCATCCGGGCCAGGCCCCTCGGGCAGGTCGAGGATGTTGGGCGCCTTGGCCTCCTGGCGTTTCTTGAAGGCGGCCTCGTCGATGCGGGTGAGGGCGATTCGGTCGTCACCCCCGGCGAGCACAAGGCTGTCTTCTCCGATTGTGATGGTTCCGGGCTCATCGTCGATCTCAACGGTGAGGGTCTTGCTGGCCTCGTCGACGGACTTCACGATGTAGCTGATATCCTCGGTGTCCCCCATCATGTGCAGGACGACCTTGCCCTTCTCGGGAATATGAACCGCCATCGCCGCAAGCATGGGCTCCATCATGGCTTTCATGGCGGCCAACCTCTCAGGCTCATCCTTCAGGTCCTCGGCGAGGAAGCCCATCATGGTCTCGGCATCGGGAGCCCAGTAGCCCACGGCCTGACTTTCCAGGTCCCCGGTTGGCGCGGGCGCGGCCTCCTCCTCGGGGGGAGCGGTTTTGGCGGGAGCTTCAGAGGCGTCCGCATTCTCCTTCGGGGAAGTCCCGGTGGAAGTGTCAGTGTCATTCTTCTCTCCACAGCTGATGGCCATCAGGCAGATGCCCAGGGTAGCGATGGTGGAACCTGCCAAGGGTAAAATCTTCTTCATACGTCCGAGAGGATAGGGGGAGAGATAGGGACAGCGAGAAGAAACGGTTAATCCGATGAGAGTGGTCCCGCTGGCAGGGGGCTCGTTTTGCTGGCATCGGGGCATGATCCGCGGCAAGTTTCCGCTCCATGAAGCTGTCTCCTCCTCTGGTAGCCCTCGTCCTCATCTTGGGGAGTGTCCTCCCCGCGCAGACCGCGCCGCAGGCCGGTGGCAAGGCAGACTGGCCGTGCTGGAGGGGTCCCCTCCGGAACGGGCATGCCGATCCGACTCAGAAGCTGCCCCCGGCGCTTGATCCCGGCAAGCACACCCTCTGGGAAGCGTCGGTGCCGGGAAGGGGACACGGGTCCCCGATCGTGGTGGGCGACCGGATCTATCTGGTCACCGCTGATGAGAAGAAGCACACCCAGTCCTTGCTAGCCTACGAGCGCGAGACCGGGGCCGCGGTCTGGAGCGCCGTGATTCACAGTGGGACCTTTGCTCCCAAGATCAACCGGAAGGCCACCCATGCTTCCAACTCGCCCGCCTTTGACGGGGAGAAACTCTATGTCTCCTTTGTGAACGGGGGGGCAGCCCATACCACAGCCGTGAGCCTTGATGGGAAGAAGGTGTGGACCACGAGGCTGACGGACTACGTGGTCCACCAGGGCTACGGGGCCTCCCCCATGGTTTACAAGTCCCTCCTCCTGGTTTGTGCTGACAACAAGAAGGCTGGTGCGATCTTCGGCCTGGATCGCAAGAGCGGGGAGGTGGTGTGGAAGGTGGACCGGCCAAGGATCCCGAATTACACCTCGCCGATCGTGCATCGTCTCGGTGGTCGCGACCAGCTGGTCCTCTCTGGGTGCGAGAAGGTAATGAGTATTGACCCGCTGACCGGGAAGGTCCTGTGGGAGGCCAAGGGATCCACCCAGGAGACGGTGACCTCTTCCGTGACGGACGGGGAGCGGGTCTTCATCAGTGGGGGGTGGCCCAAGAATCACGTCCATGCGGTGGAGAGCGATGGTTCCGGGAAAGTGGCCTGGCGCAACATCAGCCGGGTCTATGTGCCCTCCATGCTGGTGACCGGGGGGCACCTCTTCGCGGTGATGGACGGGGGCGCGGCGATGTGCTGGGACTGCAAGACCGGTGAGCGCAGGTGGAAGGGCCTGCTGGGAGGGACGTTCTCCAGTTCACCCGTCCTGGTCGGGAATCACATTCACGTTATCAACGAGAACGGGGAGTATTTCCAGTTCAAGGCCGACCCTGCGAACTTCAAGGTTGTCCACAAGGCCCGGATTGGGGACCAGGTCTTTGCCACCCCGGCCTATTGCGGGGGCCGGGTCTATGCCCGGGTGGCGGTCTTTGAGAACGACGTCCGGAAGGAGAAGCTTCTTTGCCTGGGTGAGCGGCCCTGAGGCAGGACCGCTTATTTTAGGCCGGGGAAGCTAGGTGGCTTCGCGCCCGCATTCTTGCGCTTCTTGAATTCTGAGGCGGTGATGCTGTTGAGGACGAACTTCTCGCCGTCCTTCTCAAGGGTGAGCGTTTTGCGACCATCCTTCTTCTCCTCGACGGTGGCCGAGCCCTCCTGGACCCCATCATCGTCTGTTATCTGCAGGGTGAGCTTGTTTGCGGCCTTGTCGACCTTGATGATCCTGTAGGTGGCGGTCTGCTTTCCCATGGCGTGGATGGTGATTTCCCCCTTCCGCACTTCCACCGCCATGTTCCGTATCATGGTCTGGAGGAGAGGGAGAGGGAGAGGGAGGGCGGTAGAGGGATCGTCGGCGAGGTCCTTTTGGATCTCCTTCATCACGGCCTCGGGATCGGGAGCCCATTTGCCGATGATCTTCTTTTCTACTGCGCCGCCATCGACAGTCTTGACGGCCGGGGCCTTCGCGGGAGCCTTCTCCTGCTGGGCGGCGGCAGGGAAGAGGCTGAGGGCGGCGAGCACTCCAAAGGTTTTGAAGATTTTCATGGCAGGGCAGCGTGGGCTCGAAAAAAGGCGGGGGAAAGAACTATTGCGGGGAACTGGAAGGACTTCCCCAGGGAGTGGACTGGAAGAGGAGGGCCTGTCCCGGAGGACGGGAGTGCTGCGATGAGGTGGGGTCGATTTCGCGTGATGAGGTGGTGAGCCTTGACGGGTTGCAAGGAGTGGGGTGAGGTCTTGCCCCGCACGGGGCAAGTCACCACCCGGCTGATCCTTGCTCGCGGAGAAATGAGGAGAGTCCATAAATTGCTCGCAGCGTGTGTCTGGCTGGGATCGTTCGGCGGTCTCCAAGCCGAAAAGAAGCCCAGTATCGCGGCCCTCAAGCTGGGCGCCGGGGAACAGATCAAGGTGGATGGCCGACTGGAAGAGGCCGCTTGGGCGCGGGCGGAAAAGGGAAAGGGATTTCGGCAGTATGATCCGGGCCGGGGGACTCCGGCCACCGAGCGCACGGAGTTCGCGATGGTTTACGACCGCGATCATCTCTACGTCGGTGTGTGGTGTTACGATTCCGAACCGGGGGTGGTGATGGCGCGGTCCATGCGCCGTGACAGGATTTTCACGGGCTCGGACTTCGTTTACCTCTTCTTCGACACCTTTCACGATCAGCGCAACGGCTACGTCTTCGCAGTCAACCCAACCGGGGCCCAGTCAGACGGTTTGATCACCAACAACACGGGGATGAACTTTTCCTGGGATGGGATCTGGATGTCGAAAGCGCGCATCACGGACGAGGGATGGTTTGTCGAGTTGGCCATTCCCTTCAAGACGGTGAGCTTTGATCCGGACGGGACGGTATGGGGCTTCAACATGTCGCGGCGGATCCGGAGAAAGAACGAGGCCATCCGCTGGACAGGCTGGAAGGATGAAATCAAGTCCCACTATGCCAGTGAAGCGGGAGACATCACTGGATTGCGGGGGATGCGACAGGGACTCGGGCTGGAGTTTTCCCCCTATGCGGTGGGTCGTCACGAAAGTCGCAAGGGGGAAAGTGACAGCCTGGGAGGGGACTTCGGAGCCGATCTGCGCTACCGGGTTACCCCCAGCTTCTCTGCCACCGTCAGTTACAACACCGACTTCGCGGAAACAGAGGTTGATCAGCGGGTGGTCAACTTCACGCGCTTCCCGCTCTTCTTCCCCGAGAAGCGGGACTTCTTCCTGGAGGACAGCGGGATCTACGATTTCGGGGCGGGATTTCAACGGAGAGGCAGGGGACCAACGTTCCTGCCCTACTTCACCCGGCGGATCGGATTGGCGGACGGCCGGATCGTTCCCACTCAACTGGCCACCAAGCTGGCGGGGCGGCTGGGAGATTATGATGTCGGCTTTACCCATGCTCGACTGGAGGGTCCACCCGGGCTGAATGAACAGAACGTCTTCGCGGCCCGGGTAACCAAGCAGGTGTTCTCCCAGTCCCGGGTGGGGGTCATCGCGACCGGGGGAGATCCCACCTCCAATCGCGACAACTACGTGGGAGGAGTAGATTTCACCTTCCGGACCAACGAATTCCTTAATGACAAGATCCTCGGAGCCAATCTCTATGCCCTTGGGAACTATACTGAGGCGGTGGGAGGGGGACACGGCACGGATTATGCCTTCGGGGGGCGGCTCTCTTATCCCAACGACCGTTGGGATGGTTCGCTAAGTTACCTGGAGGTCGGTCCGGGATTCGATCCGGCCCTCGGGTTTGTGCGACGGACCGGGGTCCGCACCGTGTCCGGGCTGATTCGCCGGAAGCATCGGCCGGGAGGATCAGGCTGGTACCGCCAGCTGGCAAGGGGCGCGGATGTGAGCGTGACATCCCGGACGTCCGGGGGGCTCGATTCCGCCCGGTTTGGGGTTGTGCCCTTCAACCTGGATTTTGCCAGCACGGATGAATTGAGTCTGCGCATCTCGCACAATATCGACCGTCCAGACGAGGCCTTCGAGCTGGGAGACATCACGGTGCCGGCGGGGGAGTATTCCTGGACGAAGGCACGCCTGGAATTCGAAGCCACCAGTTCGCGTCCGGTGTGGGGAGAATTCTCGGTGGAGGCCGGGGAGTTCTACGACGGATGGCGGGCCCAGGGTTCGGCGCAGTTGGAGTGGAATCCCAGCCGGCACTTCCGCATCAACGGGACCTATCAGTATAACCGGGTGGATCTTGGGGAGGGCTCGTTCGATGCGCACGTGGGGAGCCTTGGGATCAACTGGAACCTGACACCCGATCTCGGGTGGTCCGCCCTGGTGCAGTACGACAGCCTTTCCAACGAGGTGGGATTCAACTCCCGGATCCGCTGGGAATATCGGCCGGGCTCGACGATCTATCTGGTCCTGAATCAGTCCCTCCTGGCGGAGGATCGGGGACTGGGCCTGCAGCGATCGGACCTGACGTTGAAGGCGGATGCGACCTTCCGGTTCTAGGGGCGGATTCCGGGATCTGCCTGGCCTAGTAGTCCCGGTCCAGGAGGTAGTGTGCGATCTGGTCGAGGCGTGCGGCCCGGCGACCGAAGGGCTGGAGGGCCGACAGGGCCTTGCGGGTGAGGCGATGGGCCTCCTGCTTACTCTTCTTCAGGCCGAGGACGGCGGGGTAGGTGGCTTTCTTCGCCGCGGCGTCCTTCCCGGCGGTCTTCCCCAGTTTCTCGGTGGATTGGGTGACATCAAGGAGGTCATCGATTACCTGGAACGCCAGTCCCAGGGATTTCCCGAAGTCCGTGAGGGCCTGGAGCTTGGCGGAGCTTGCATTGGCGCTCATTCCGCCGAGGCGGAGGGAGGAGGTGAGGAGAGCAGCGGTCTTGGCCTCGTGGACCCGGACGAGCTGAGCCCTCGTGAGGGCCGTTCCTTCGCCTTCAAGGTCCATGACTTGCCCCCCGATCAGTCGGCGCGAGTCCGAGGCGAAAGCCAGTTCGGTGACATAGTCTCCTACCCGGTATTTCTTGCACTCCGGGGTCTGGGCAATAATGGCAAAGGCTTCGGTGAGAAGGGCGTCCCCGGCGAGGACCGCCATATTCTCCCCAAAGACGACGTGGGTGGTAGGTTTACCCCGGCGCAGGTCATCATCATCCATGCAGGGGAGATCGTCATGCACGAGTGAGTAGGTGTGGATCAATTCCACGGCGCAGGCCAGGGTGACGGCACGGGCGGGGTCACCGCCACAGGCCTCAGCGGCGGCCAGGCAGAGAATGGGCCGCAGCCGTTTGCCCCCGGCAAAGACGGGATGACGCATGGCGCGATGGAGGGCGGAGGGCCGAACCGAGGAGCGGGGCAGGAGTCGTTGCAGGGCCGCATCGATCACGCGTTGCTGTTCCCGGAGGTAGGCCTTGAGGTCGGACACGCCCCTAGGAAATACCCAAGTGGCCGATTACCCAAGTACCCAATTCATACGGACAGGGGAATCGGCGGCTTGTCCGCGTCAGAGCAATTCCGCGATCTGCACCGCATTCAACGCGGCCCCTTTCCTGACCTGGTCCCCGACCACCCAGAGAGCCAGGGCATTATCGAGCACCATGTCCTGACGGATGCGCCCCACCAGGCAATCGTCCTTCTCGGTGGTATCGAGCGGAGTGGGGTAGAGAGAGTCCTGGGGATCGTCCACCACGCGAATACCGGGGTGGCCGTCGTAGGCAAGACGGGCCTCCTCCACGTTGACCGGATGCTCGAACTGGGCCGTGACGGAGACCGAGTGGGAGCGGTAGACCGGGACACGGACGCAGGTGCAGGTAACCTGCAGATCGGGCAGCCCAAGGATCTTGCGCCCCTCGTTGAGCATCTTGAGTTCCTCCTTGGTATATCCCCCGTCCATGAACTGGTCGACATGAGGAATGACGTTGAAGGCGATCTGGTGTGGGTAGACATTCCTTTCGAAGTCGTCCCGTCCTTCCGAGAGGGCCTTGACCTGGTCCGAGAGTTCCACGATGCCAGCCTGTCCACTACCTGATACCGCCTGGTAGCTGGATGCGATGATGGACTTGAGACCGAACTTTCGGTGGAGCGCGTTGAGACCCATCATGGTAATGATGGTGGTGCAGTTCGGGTTGGCGATGATGCCTTTGGGCCGATCTTCGGTAGCTTCAGGATTGACCTCGGGTACTACGAGGGGAACCTCGGGATCCATCCGGAAGGCGGAGGAGTTATCGATCACCACCGCGCCCGCGGAGGCGGCAGAGGGCCCAAATTCGCGGGAGAGACTGCCTCCTGCGCTGAAGAGGGCAATATCGACGCCTTCAAACGAGTCGTGGTCGAGTTCCTTGACCACCACTTCACGGTCCCCGAAGAGGAGCTTCCTGCCGGCCGAGCGCGCGGAGGCGAGGAGAGTGAGTTCCCCCACGGGAAAGTCACGTTGTACAAGACACTTTAGCATTTCCTCCCCGACGGCGCCCGTGGCACCGGCGATGGCAACATGAGGGGAACTGGACATGGCGCGCTGGGTGTTAGTCGAAAGAGCCGGATAGTCTAGTCTCAAACGTGTCCGGGTCTGTAAAATTGTCCTGGAGGATCCCGAACGGCAGGAGGGGCAAGGGCCGGGTTTTGGGCGTAAATGGGGACGGATCGCCTCCCTCTTTCACACTTGCGGTCAATTGGGGGAGGGCTATGCTTGATCCCATTGGGCGGAACCGCCTAGTGAAGAAATTAGCCTGAAACTGAAACTAGCGAGATAATGAAATTCCTGAAAGTAATCGCGATTGCAGCGGCCGCCCTTGGAGCGCTGGCCTTCTCTTCCTGCTCAAGCACGGCTCCTGCCGCGCCTCCGAGTTACGTTGCGCCCGGCAAATAATGCTTAAGGCGCCCTGATCATCGGGCAAATTTTCTCCGTTCCGGGGATTCATCTGAAACACACAAGATACTCATATGAAACTTACCAAGATTGTTGCCGTTCTTACGGCTTTGGCCGGGCTCGCACTTGCATCCTGCGCTTCAAACCAGAGTGCTCCGGCCCCTGTTGCGCCGCCGAACGTGGTGGTGCCCGGAAAGTAATCCTACTTTAAATGGAAGCCCGGGGTCACTGATTTGTGACCCCGGGCTTGATTTTTACCTTGAGGTGAGAGGAGCCTCCCCTGAGATTTCCGCCCAGCCCCAGCATTTACACACTTACGATGAATAAGCTCATTCAACTGATTGCCCTTGCCGGAGTAGCAGCGATCGCCCTTGTCCTGACCTCTTGCGGGTGCTGCACGGGTGAAGCCAAGGCTCCGCCCCTGCGCGCGCTGCCCAAGTTCAAGGAACTGCCTACCATCGACTACGGTAACGGCAAGTAAGTGAAGCGAAGCAGCGGCCAACGGAATTTTCCGCTGTTGAGGCCCCGCGTCGTTCCCTGCAAAGCCACGGTATAGGCCGTGGCTTTTTGACGGGGTCACGCTTGTTTGCAATGGCCTGACTTTCAGGGGTTGTAATTCAGCGACAGGTGCGTTTTTCTTATGCGAGGTCACAGTAGCAATGGATCGCAAATTTCTCATAAATCTCTGCATCCTGATTGCCCTCATCTGTGTGGCGGGCCTGATCATGATCGGGATGGGGCCGATTAAGCGAGAGGTCCCGACCGAGCAGGAATGGGAACGTGCCAGGGTTGAGGACCAGGTCATCTACAACGAGCTCACAGGAACGGAAGAGATTGAGGGCTGGGAACCCCAGGGCATTTCGGCCGGCGCCAAGATCCTGGTGGGAATCGTTCTTATTCTCGTGGTGGCAACATACGGGGCCATTTTCTTTGGCTTCTACATCCTGCCCAAGGCGGTTCATCGTTTTACCCACATGTTCTACGGATCGGCCGAGGAAGTGGAGGCCGATCCCATGCATGATGCCCGGGCCTTTTTCGCGAGGGGGGACTACGAAGGGGCGATTGCAGGCTATCGCGCGGTGGCGCTGGCGCAGCCGGAGAACCGCTTCCCCTGGGTCGAGATCGCCAAGATCCAGCACGAGAACCTGGAGGATCTTGATGCCTCCATTGAAACCTTGCGCACTGCCCTCGAGAGCCGTGAGTGGCGCGTCAACGACACGGCCTTCTTCATGTTCCGCCTGGCGGATCTCTATGAGAACGAGAAGGACGACAAGCCCCAATCGGTGAGCATCCTGCATCAGGTGGTCGAGCTCTTTCCGGAAACGCGGCACTCGGCCAATGCGACCCACCGCCTCCGCGAGCTGGGGGCAATCTAGCAGTCCCGGCTTGTGAAGGAAGGCGCGGCGCGTTTCCTGGCCCGGGTGCCGCTCGTCTCCCTGGCCCTCGGGTGTTGTCTGGGAATTTTGTGTGCGGGATGGGCGCTCCCGTGGCTTATCCTGCCCGGGGTAGGGTTACTGGTCTCGGCCCGGATGGGGCGCTGGATGGTGACGGCAGGATTTGCGGGGTGGCTACTTTTATGGTCGGTTCATCATGATCGTCTCCAGCGGCAGTCGGATGGGGAGACTTGGATCCATGCGAATGGTCGCACGCGGGTTGAGGTAGAAGGGGCCGTGATCAGTCTACGCGACCGGGGTGGATTTCTTCCCCGTGCGGTTTTCCGGATCAGCGCGAACGAACGGAATCCGCGGGGCTTGCGCCGCACGCTTGTGGGGGTAGGTGATTTGCCAAACGAGGTGAAGCCTGGGGACGTGCTTCTTCTGCGTGGCCAGACCTTCTTCCCTGCCGCGGCCCGGAATCCGGCCGAGTTCGATCGGATGAACTGGATCCGGAACCACGGGCTGGCGGGTGAGATCCGGGCCGATTCTCATGAGGTCATGGCTCGCCCGCGCATGAGCCTGCTCCTTCAGCGCCTGGCCTGGGACCTGCGCAGCGAATTGCGGACCCGTATTGTAGCTGGACTTGGAGAAGAGGAGGCGGGCGCAATTCTTATCCGGGGACTGGTCCTCGGGGATCGCTCGGAAGGAGCCGAATTCTATGGCGCTTTCCGGAAGAGTGGAACCATGCACATCTTCGCGGTGAGCGGGCTGCACGTGGGGTTGGTAGGGGCCCTGGCTTGGATGCTCATGCGTTTCTTCAGGGTCCCGCGTGGGTGGGGCTTATGGGCCGTGTTTGTTATCATGTGGGGCTATGCATTTGTGACCGGGCTCCGTCCGCCAGCGGTCCGCGCCGCCTTCATGGCCTCGGTCTTTTTGGTCGGCTTTGCGGTGCGCCGGCAGCCATCGCTGCCCAATAGTCTTCTTGCCAGCCTGCCCGCGGTGCTTCTCATGGATTCCTACCAACTCGGGCAAGTTGGCTTTCAACTGTCCTATGTAGTGGTCGGCATGATTATTCTGGCCACGCCCTTCTTTTCCCGTCGGCTGCAAGCGGTTACCGAGGGAGATCCGTTCCTTCCCCGCCTGCTTTATACACGGGGGCAGCGGTGGAGCCTTGCGCTACGCAAGTACGTCGCTGGCCTGCTAGTTGTCTCCCTTGCGGCGTGGCTGGGCTCCATGCCTCTGATCGGCTACCATTTCGGGATCGTGACACCCGCCGCGGTGTTAGCCAGCATGCTGTTAGTACCGCTGGTATTCCTGATTCTCTCGGTAGCTCTTGTGGGAGTGGTGATGGGGCTGGTGGCCGAGCCACTACAGGTGGGGGCAAACCGGTTTAATTCCCTGTTGGCGGAAGGCGCATACCGGATTGCACAAGAGGTGACGGAGATTCCGGGCAGCTACTTTGAGCTTCACGGCCAGGGGGGCTGGTCCGAGGGCATGCTCGTCTTTGACCTCTGGGACGGCGACGGTGCGATTTACGTGGGGGCGGGCGGGGGAGTGCTGATTGATGGGGGCGCACAGGATCAGTTCCGCAGGATGGTAAAGCCTGCCCTGGAGGATGCGGGCGCGATTCCACAGTCGCTGGTTCTGACTCATCCTGAGACCGGTCACGCAGGGGGACTAGCCCTGGCCCTACCACTCTATATGCCCCGGCAGGTTCTCCTTCCTGTCGAGGAGGCGGCTAGTCCGGCCTTTCGAGAGCTTGTGCGGGTGGCAGGTGAGTCAGGCTGTGGCGTGCATATCGGGATAGCTGGAAGGTGGTATCCACTGGGAGACGGAGCGGAACTGGAAATACTGCGCCTTGCCGATCGGGAACATGGTAGCCGGGCGGATGACCGCTGCATGGTAATGCGCCTCCATTGGCGTGGGTGGCGGGTCCTTATCACCGGAGATGCGGGATTTGATACTGAGAAGGAGATGCTGGAGAGCGGCGTAGATCTAAGTTGTGACCTCTGGGTCATGGGGCGTCACCGTTCCGATTTTTCAGGCATCATGGAATTTGTTCAGGCCGTCAATCCTTCCGTGATCGTGGCGGAAGAAGATCGATATCCCCTTTCCGAACGGGTGCCAGAACGTTGGGCGAAGGCGGTGACTGAAGCGGGGATTGTCCTCTGGCGTCAGGGCGAAACAGGGGCGGTCATGATGGAATTTCGAAAGGGAGAACTCGAACTGCGGAGCTTCCGCAATCCAAGTAAGCGGATGATTCTACGGAAGTAGGCGGCATAAGGTCCGGCACGAGTTACCCGGCTTCCCGAGGCAGCAACCCCGGCAAGTCAGGTTGACGGGTTGCGCATGCGGAGCTGATGGACGGCGCGGCCCCCGGCTCGCCACTGCGCCTCGAAGTCGGTCTGCGGGTAAAAGGAAAGTTCGTCGCTCCCTTCGTCCCAGGGCAGAGATTCGAAGTGGCCGAAGAGCGCGAGCTCTTCTCTGGCCCACTCGAAGTAGTCTTCGTGATCGGTCTTGAAGAGGAACTCCCCGCCCGGGATGAGGGCCTTGCGCAGTGCGTGCAGGAAGTCGCCTTGCACGAGACGGCGGCGATGGTGCCTGGCCTTGGGCCAGGGATCAGGAAAGAGGAGATGGAGCCGACTCACGGAGGCGTGTGGGAGGAGCCATTCGACGGTGTAGCGCGCTTCCAGCCGGAGCACGCGCAGGTTGTCGAGGCCAGCCTGCGAAGCCCGCTTGCAGATCCTGCGCACGCGCCCCAGGAGGCGCTCGACGGCGAGGAAGTTCCGGTCCGGAAACTGACGCGCCATCTCGAGGACAAAGGTGCCGTCCCCGCATCCGAGGTCGATCTCAAGCGGGGAGTCCGTTGTGAACAACTCGTGAGGAGAGAGCCGGCGGAAATAATCCCCGGGAATGAACTCTCCCGGTTCAGCAGGGCGCGGCGGCAGATTCACGGGTGCAAACTAAGGCCCAATTTCCCGCGACCCAATCCCGAATCGCTGCTTCCTTGACGCTTGACCCGCCCTGCCTGGCCCCCGACTCTACTCCCAACTCACCTGCGTTGCGCTGTGGACCTCGAGGAAATCCGAAAAATCGTGGAGCTCATGGAAGAGCATGGGCTCAGCCTTTTCCATCTGGAGCAGGAAGGCGTCAACGTGAAGCTGAAAAAGGCCCCGGATATAGAAGCCGTCCGGGAAGCGCTTGGGGGGCTCGCCATGGCCCCTGCGGTTCCCGCGGCAGCCCCGGCCTCCCCGTCGGTTCCTGCTTCCGAGGGTGGCGAGACGGCTGCCGAGAGCGGGAAAGTCATCGAGTCGCCCATGGTGGGGACCTTCTACCGCAAGGCCGCGCCGGAGGCAGAGGACTTTGTCAAGGTGGGAGACCAGATCAGCGAGGGGCAGACCCTCTGTATCATTGAGGCCATGAAGGTAATGAACGAGATCAAGGCCGAGATCAGCGGGACTATCGCGGAGATCTGCGTAGAGGACACCTCGCCGGTCCAGTATGGGGACGCTCTTTTCCGCGTGACCTGATCCGGGCTGCGTTTCTTCTGCGGGGTTTCCCGATTCCACCATCCTTTCGCGATGTTTTCCAAAGTCCTCGTAGCCAACCGCGGCGAGATCGCCCTGCGCATCATCCGGGCCTGCCGGGAACTCGGAGTCGCTTCGGTCGCGGTTTATTCGGAGGCTGACATAGATTCCCTGCACGTGCAGTTGTCCGATGAGGCGGTGTGCATCGGGCCGGGTCCGAGCAAAGATAGCTATCTGAAGCCCGATCGTATTATTGCGGCTGCCGAAGTGACTCAGGCCGACGCCATCCATCCGGGCTACGGGTTTCTCTCGGAGAATCCGCGCTTCGCCGAGATCTGCGAGAGCTGCAAGATCAAGTTCATCGGCCCCTCCGCGGAGTTGATTCGCGCAATGGGCGACAAGAACACCGCCCGTGCGACCGCCACCAAGTATGGTGTGCCGGTTACCCCCGGGACTGACGGCGTGATGGCGAGCGAAGAGGAGGCCCTCGCCGCCGCCCGTAAGATTGGTTTTCCGGTCATGATTAAGGCCACCGCGGGCGGGGGTGGAAAGGGAATGCGCCCCGCCATGGACGAGGAGGAGTTTATCGATCAGTATCGGGCCGCGCGCAACGAGGCTCAGGCGGTCTTTGGCAACGGAGACTGCTATCTCGAGAAACTCGTGCTCAATCCCCATCACATCGAGTTTCAGGTGATGGCGGACTCCCAGGGGAATGTGGTGCATCTCGGGGAGCGTGACTGCTCCATGCAGCGTCGGAACCAGAAGATCATCGAGGAGTGCCCCAGCCCTCTGCTCACCCCGAAGTTGCGTAAGGCGATGGGGGAAGCCTCGGTCGAACTGGTGAAGAACATCGGCTACGAGAATGCCGGGACCATCGAGTACCTCGTCGATGAAGCTGGAAAGAACTTCTACTTCATGGAGATGAACACGAGGATCCAGGTGGAGCATCCCATCACCGAGGAAGTCATGGGATGCGAACTCATCAAGGAGCAGATCCGGGTGGCCTCCGGCGAACCACTCTCCTCCCACGTGTGTGAGGGGACGCCCCGCGGACACAGCATCGAGTGCCGCATCAACGCCGAGGATCCCTACAACAACTTTGCGCCAAGCCCGGGCCACATTTCTCTTTGGTACGCCCCGGGGGGCAAGGGAGTCCGGGTTGATACCCATGTTTACGCCGGATACACGGTGCCTCCTCACTACGACTCCATGATCGCGAAGCTTATCGTGACGGGAGCACGACGTGATGTCGCCATTGCGCGCATGCGGCGGGCCCTCGCGGAGTTCATGATCCGGGGGATCAAGACCACGATTCCCTTCCAGCAAGTGATTGTGGATCACCCCGACTTCATTGAAGGGCGCTACGATATCGGCTGGGTGGAGCGATACCTCAAGGAGCGTGACTCCGAGGCCGCGGCCGGATGAATTGCTCGCGCCAGCAAAGAGCACGGACGGCCCGGCTCTACGGCATCGTGGATCTTGGCTATGTTGCGGCCGATGACTGTGAGGCGGTGGCCGGGGCCCTCCTCGCAGGTGGTGTGGATGTCCTTCAACTGCGAGCCAAGAACCATGAGGAGAGCTTCATCTGCCGTCTCGCGCAGCGGCTCGTCCCGTTGTGCCGGGCAAGGGAGGTTCCTTTCATTGTGAACGATTTCGTGAACGTCGCACAGCAAGTGGGGGCCGATGGAGTCCACCTTGGTCAGGAGGACGGGAGTCTGGCCGAAGCTGCGGCGCGTCTGCCTGCCGGATCGCTGGTGGGCCGCTCAACCCATTCCCCTGCCCAGGCGCGGGAGGCCTTGCGAGAGGGCGCGTCCTACATCGGGTTCGGGCCACTTTTTCCCACCCCGACCAAGGAAGGGCGTCCAGGCATCGGGCTTGAGAGCATTGCCGAAGTGGAGGAGACCGTTGGGGGGCAGATTCCCGTTTTCTGCATCGGCGGGATCAAACCTGGCAATCTCGATGAGGTGCTGGGTGCCGGTGCGCAACGGGTGGTCATCGTTTCCGGTCTCCTGCAGGCTCCTGATATTGGAGAGTGCTGTCGCGAAGTGCGTGAGCAGTTCCACGAGTAGTGCAGCAGGATCCCTGCCGGAGAACATCGGACTTGAATCTTCCCGGTATTGGGGCCGAACTTCGCGGCCATGTCCGATGCTCTTTCTCTCCTGGTTGGCGGCTCCATTGCGATCGACAACGTCAAGACGCCTACCGATGAAGCGACCAATCTTCTGGGGGGATCGGCGTCCTATGCCTCGCTTGCTGCCAGTTACTTTACCGCTCCGGTCCATCTCGTCGGGGTCGTAGGCAGCGACTATCCTCCTGAGCATCTCGCCATGCTGGAACGGCATGGAGTTACCCTGAAGGGCGTGGACCGGTCTGATGGGGCCTCCTTCACTTGGAGCGGTGAGTATCACCAGAACATGAATGACCGCACCACCCACAACGTGGCGGTTAATGTTCTGGAGAACTGGCGGGTCAGCCTGCCTTCCGAGTTGGCGGTTTCCCCGGTGGTGGTGCTGGCCAACATGGCGCCGGTTAACCAGTTGGAAATGCTGTCCCAATGCACGGCCCCCGATCGCTTTGTGCTGGCAGACACTATGGACCTCTGGATCGGGATAGCGCGTGAGGAACTGGAGGAGGTTCTCGCCGGGATTGACCTTCTGGTCATCAATGAGACGGAGGCACGTGAGTATGCCGGGACCACCAACCTGGTTGAAGCAGGCAATCTCCTGCGAGGGAAGGGCCCGGGTTACGTGGTCATCAAGCTGGGAGAGTTCGGAGCCATTCTCTTTGGGCCGCCGGAAGTCAATCATGGCCTATTCCGCTGCGGCGCCTTTCCGCTCCCGGAGGTAGCCGACCCGACTGGTGCCGGGGATACCTTCCTGGGCGCCATGGCCGGATATCTCGCGTCCCTCGGAATCACCGACTACCGCTTTGAGCAGATTCGGGAAGCGGTGGTCCGGGGGACCGTAATGGCCTCCTTCACCTGTGAAGCCTTCTCGACCCGGAGGCTTGAAGAGCTCTCCGAATCCGAAATCCTTGGGCGGTTGGAGATGTTCCGGGAGATGAGCTGTTGGTAACCGCTCCCGGAAAGGGCTGGGGGATGCCTTCCATGACCCTGCAAATTGCCCGGAAGAGCGGCCGCCCTTCCCGATTTTTGGACGCGGATTGGAGAAACTGCCTTTTGGGGTATCCGCCAAATGAATTTTTATATACTGAGGGAATTGCAATGCCTTAATGCAGAGGCTCTTAGGTCGGATCAAGGTGTTACGGTTTTACTAATTTGTTTTTTCCCGGAGCACTTAAAAAAAAATTGACCATATACACCTACGGTAGCTATTTTGCAGGTGGATTGCCTGCGGAAACTGAGAACACACCCCAAAAACAAAAACGACCTCTTATCAGAGTCATCCAATAGCCATGAAAGCAACGACACTAAAGAAAGCCGCACTCGCTGCGGGTTCGCTTAGCCTCCTCTCTGGTTCCGCCTTCTCCCAGTCGGCAGTATCAGGTGCAGGCGGTTACGAGACCCTCACGATTAATGCGGGCAAATTCAACGTCATCGGACTTCGCCTCCACGAACCGCAGGTAGTCTCCGGAACATTCGATTCCCAGACCGCGACCAGCCTGAGCGATGCAGATGTTAACTTCAGCGACGTCCTTAGCGCAGGTAAGCGTTACCTCGTCGAGATCACTGGTGGCACCTCTTCCGAGGGCACCGTCATCGAAGTTGACGGTTGGAGCAATAGCGACCTGACCGGTCTCTCCGACATCGTTGCTGACGATGCAACGGATTACACCATCCGCGCTGCCAAGACTATTGGCGACGTCTTTGGTGCCGACAACTCTGCGGGCCTCACTGGTTCCGCCAATGCTGACCCCTCTGAGGCGAGCGTCATCTACGTTCCCAACGGAGCTGGCTTCACCCAGGTATTCTACTCCACCCTCGCCGGCTTTGACGGATGGTTGGACGCTGCGACCTTCGCGGACGCCACCGACCTTCCTCTCAACTACGTCGACGGAATCATCGTCAACGAGAAGGGCGCTGCGAACATCTCGCTCGTCGTGACCGGCATGGTCAAGACCACCAGCACGAACCTTCCCGTCGGCCAGGCCTTCACTTACCTCGGCACTGCCTACCCCGTGGGCTCGACCCTCGGCAACAGTGGTCTTGCCAGCAGCGTGAGTGGTTCCGCCAACGCGGACCCCTCGGAGGCTGACACCGTTTACCTGCCCAAGGCAGACGCGAGCGGATTTGAGCAGTACTTCTACTCCACGCTCGCCGGGTTTGACGGTTGGCTGAACTCCGCCACTTTCGGAAGTGGTGCCGACGTTGAGCTGACTTCCGGCATCATCATCAGCCAGAACGGTACCGGTGCCGCCTTCAATGCGCCTGTTACCCCGCCGGCTTTTTACGCAGACCTCTAAGAGACGTTTTTCCTGGAGAGCAGTTGAGGGTTTGATCCCCGCTGCTCTCAGGAATCCTCTCCTACCACACAAAACTCAGCACAAACCACTCACTATGAAATTGAAGCACGTAGTAGCCACACTCGCCGCGATGTCAGTCTCCGCTTTTGGAGCCAGCATTACGGTAACCAACAACCAAGGACCGGTGAACACCCAGTCCGTGGTCGACAACACGGGTGCCGCAGTCGAAGGCGGTGTCGCCGCGATCGGAAGCATTTCCGATGTAGGCGCCCTTGCCACCCTTGGCTCCGGCGCAGATCTTGCCAGCCTGTTCACCGAGTTTGATGGCGCCTCTGGTTCCGTCGGTTCCGCCGGTGTTTTCAATGGGGTCTACAACTTCTCCAACGACGGAAGCTCCATCGTTGGTTCCCCGTTTGCTGGAGCGCCGATTTATCTGGTTCTTGGTAACGGTGGCGATCTTGCCAGCTCCACACAGGCAGCTGTGTTGGAAATCGGTAGTTTCCCCACTTCAGAGCCCGCCGTTTCGACCATCTACGTGAACAACACCTCGACTCTATTGCTCGGAGATTTTGATTCGTTCACGCTTCAGCCGTCTACTGTCCCCAGACAAAACCCGGCCCTCGCCCTCGTTGGTATTCCGGAGCCCTCCAGCAGCCTCCTTATTGGCCTCGCTGGTCTCTCGCTCCTGATCCGCCGCAGGCGCTAAGGTCCGAAAAGGTTCTCAGAACCAAGGTCGTTTTTTAAACCTGCCGGTCGAAAGACCGGCAGGTTTTTTTTCGGGAGATCCCCGGGGGAAGGCGCGGGAACTCACTAATGTGATCCGCCGGGTGCCAGGGCAGTGGTCCCAAGGTGTGTGGCGTAGGGGGGCGAGGGCGGGGTTTCGGTCGCAACAGGCACCTCCTTGCCAGCGCTGTTCTGGCACGGAAGGGAATGATTATCCGGGGAAAATCCGGAATTGTGAAAATCAACCGGCTCACTCCCGGTTGAAGGCGTATCAGGCGGTGCGCCAATCGCATGAAAATCCCAGGTTCTGACTCCACAGCAACAACCGCGTCCTCCATCATGGGACTGGTAGCCATGAAAGCAGCAACGCTCAAGAAGGCGGCACTTGGTGTCGGCTCGCTCCTCCTTTTCTGTGGCCCCGCCTCTGCCCAGGCAGTCGCGTCAAACGCAGGCGGGTATGAGATTCACACCATCAAGGGGGAGGGTAAGTTTACACTCCTGGGACTACGCTTCCACGAACCGACGGTAGTCTCCGGAACATTCGATTCCCAGACCGCGGACAGCCTGACCGACGACGAGGTCAATTTCTCTACCGTCCTTATCCCTGGGAAGCGCTACCTCGTCGAGATCACGGGGGGCACCTCTTCCGAGGGCACCGTCATCGAAGTTGACGGTTGGAGTGGTAGCGACCTGACCGGTCTCTCCGACATCGTTGCTGACGATGCAACGGATTACACCATCCGCGCTGCCAAGACTATTGGGGACGTCTTTGGTGCCGACAACGAGGTAGGGCTCAAAGGCTCCGACAATGCGGACCCCTCTGAGGCGAGTGTGATCTATGTTCCCAATCCCAACAACGTTCCCCCCGAACCCCCGTTCATCCGAGTCTTCTACTCCAACCCCGGTAATATGTTATCGGAAGACTTTGAAGGATGGTTGGACGCGGAGGACTTCGCGGACGCCACCAATTTTCCCCTGAACTATGTCGACGGGATTCTCATTGAGGAGAAGGGGAACGATGATCTCCGGCTCGTGGTATCCGGCATGGTCAAGATCACCAGCACGAACCTGCCTGTCAGCGAGGTCTTCACCTACCTCGGCACCGCCTATCCCGTGGGGGCCACTCTCGGCAACAGCGGCCTGGAGAACAGCGTGACTGGTTCCGCCACCGCGACTGCTTTGGAGGCGGACATCGTCTACCTGCCCAAGGCAGACGCCAGCGGATTTGAGCAGTATTTCTACTCCACGCTAAACGCACCCCCCGACTTCCCGGTCGGGTGGTATAGCCTCAATTTCGATCCTGCTGACGACGTTGAGTTGACTTCCGGCATGATCATCGAGCGCAGGGGCAGCCAGAACGTTTTCAATGCGCCTGTTGATCCGCCGGCTTTTTACTCGGATCTCTAGAACGTTGGTTATCCACAGGGCAGGCACCTGGCCCCCTGCCCTTTTCTCTTACGCCCCGCCTGCCGCAGCTGAAGGGTGTTTGAATATGTGGTGGCGACCGACGGTGGTTTCCGTGATTTAGCTGCGAAAAACCGGCAGTTTCCTGCGGTGTGAGGGGGTCCGAAACGGGTCCGGGGTTTCCATGTGCAGGACGTTCTTGCTCATCCATGGAACCTGCTGTTCCCTAGCCCCCGCACTGGAGTCACCCCCTTCACAGCATGAGAGCACCGATCCTTTTCCTTAGCGTCCTGTTGACCCTTCCGCTTCCCGGGGCGGACCTGGCGGTTACCAACCTGACCTGTGAGCACCAGGTCAACCCAACGGGCCTCCATGCGGAGGTTCCCCGTTTGAGCTGGCTTCTCAAGACGGGAGAAAAGGGGAAGGTCCAGCGGGCCTATCGGATCCTGGCCGCGAGTTCCGAAGCTGCCCTTGCCCGGGATGAGGGAGACTTGTGGGATACGGGCAAGACAAGGAGCACCAGCAACTATCTCGTTTTCTATAAGGGTGAAAAACCTCTTCAGTCCGGACAGCAGGTCTTCTGGAAAGTACAGGTCTGGGACGAGAAGGATGGAGCGACCCCATGGAGTGCTCCTGCCCACTTCTCGATGGGGCTTCTTGGTGCCGGGGACTGGAAGGCGGAGTGGATTTCCTTCAAGGACGAGACCCCCCTGCACCGGAATCCGGCCCAGCTCCACCTTCCGCCGCCCCGCTACTACCGCAAGGGATTTGGTGCCGGGAAGAAGATTGTGGGGGCCCGTCTGCATGCAAGTGCCCTCGGGGTCCTTGAGCTCCATCTCAATGGCTCAAAGGTTGGGGATGCCTACCTCGCCCCGGGCTGGAGCGACTATTCCAAGCGCGCCTATTATCAGAGCCATGATGTCACCTCGCTGATGAAGGAGGGGGAGAATTGCCTGGGGGCAATCTTGGCGGACGGCTGGTATGCCGGGTATGTGGGATCGGGAAAGCGCAAGAAGTTTGGACCATTTGGCACGGGCCGCAACATCTACGGGAAGACGCCCGCCCTCCTGGTGCAACTCCACCTTGAGTTTGCAGATGGAACCGAAAGCATCATCACCAGCGACCCGACGTGGAAAGTCACCACCGGCCCGGAATTCGAGGCGGATCTCCTCATGGGGGAGGGCTATGATGCCACCAAGGAACTCAGCGGGTGGGCGGAAGCCGGATATGACGACAAGGGCTGGGAGCAGGCGGTGGAGGCCTCTTCCAACAAGCCCGTAAAGGCTCCCTTCCTGGACCGCAGCGGCCGTCGGACGGGAGAGGTTGCTTTCGTGAAACCACGGTCCTTGGAAGGCTACGCGGCGCCACCCGTCCGGATAGTCGAGGAGAGAAAGGCTGTCGCGGTCAGCGAATCCCGTCCCAAGTGCCATCTCTTCGATTTTGGTCAGAACTTTACCGGGAACGTTCGCCTGCAGGTCAGTGGGATGAAGAAGGGCCAGAAGCTCACCATTCGTTATGGGGTAGAGACCAGTGATCTTGCCCTGAATCGCCAACGGGATATGGCTGCCACCGATACCTACGTCTGCAAGGGTGGCGGGGTCGAGAGCTGGACCCCGCGCTTTACCATTCACACCTTCCGCTTTGCCGAGGTCGAGGGACTGCCTGGCAAGCCCGGCCCGGACCTTCTCCGGGGCCTGGTCATTCATAGCGACACCCCGCTTACCAGTAGCTTTGAGTGCAGCGATGAACGGGTGAACCGGATCTTCCAAAATTGTGTCTGGACCCAACGGGCCAACTGGATCGACCTGCCCTCCAGCTCCGAGCGGGTCAACGAGCGCATGGGGGACCTGGGAGCGGTCCAGCTTTTTGCCAAGTCCGCCTGTTATCACACCGACAATGCAGCCTTCCTGCGGAAGTGGTTCAGGGAATTACAGCGCGCCCGGGACAAGCAGGGTTACTACCGAAGACATGCCCCCTTTCCCTTTGCCGAGGATCGTCTTTCTTACGGAGCAGGGTTTTCCGATGCCGGGATCCATGCGGTCTTTGATCATTGGTGGATGTATGGCGATGAAGAAGTAGTGAAAGAGAATTGGACCGCGATGAAAAAATACCTCCAGGCCCGCTACGACGCTCATCGCCTGGGGCGCGGAAGGGTATTTGGAACGAGCCGGGGTGATCGCCAGCACTACAATGATCCCACGCCATCAAGAGTCATAGACCTGGCCATGCTGGCCCTCAATTTCCGGCTGATGGCGGAAATGTCCCGTGTTGCGGGGAATCCCATTAACCATCTCACCTACAATAAGACCTTCGTCGAGCTACAGGGTGAGTTTCGCAAGAATTTCGTGAATGCTGATGGCGCTCTCAAGGTTCGGTCCCAGACCTCCCATGTGCTTGCCCTGCGCCTTGGCCTTCTTACCAAGGCCTCCAAGCCCAGGGTTACGGCGGATCTTCTGGCCCTCCTGGCCGAAAAGGAGAGCGGAACCGCAAGTGGGATAACGACGGGTGTATTGGGGGCCAGATCCCTGCTTCCCGTATTGACGTGGACAGGAAATCACCAGATCGCCTTGAAACTTCTTCAAACCGATAAGTTTCCCTCCTGGGGCTACGCCGTGGACAAAGGGGCCACAACCCTGCGGAGCAGTTGGGGCCCTACCGGGAAAGGTCGTAAGCCGCAGGACCCCGCGGTCGACCAGAGCTTCGGGGCGGTGAGTGGATGGCTGATGGCCATGGTGGCCGGGATTGATACCGTTCTGCCCGGCTTTCAACGTATTCGCCTTGAGCCTTGGATTCCGGAGCGAGGGGAAGGCAAGCCCGATGCTGATCCCATTACCTGGGTCAAGGCCCATTACAGTTCCCGCCGGGGACGGATTGACGTTCACTGGAAGCTCCGGGAGGATGGGACTCTTCATTACGAGTGCACCATTCCGGTCCAGACCACTGCCTCGGTCCGGCTTCCGGCCGGGCCTGAGGCCACCGTTCTCATTGATGGGAAGGCGCCCGGTGAAGACAGGCGGTTCAAGGGCGGATTCATCCAGGACCAGAAGGAGGGGCGCATTACCCTCAACCTTCTCCAGTCGGGATCCTACCGCATCGAAGTGAAGTAGCCCGGACCCCCGTCAAGGGATCGGGACAGTGGTGGAGCCTTCGCAGGGCAGGAGAGGCGCCTTCGGCCATGATCACCGGGGCAATGCACCTTTCTGAACACCCCGGCGCGGGCCATATGTGACCTGGGAAAAGAGGAGGAAATCCTGTGGGCGATGAAGTCATGGAGGATCCATTTCCGGTAATGTGACAATGATGCCACATAAGGGGTTTTTATTTAGTCTTTCACTCAAAGGCTCCAAACTGCTGCCGCAACAGCGATTGACCATGATGAGAAAAAGAATAGCGACGACCGTAGTCGGATTGGCAGCTGCCGGGGGAGCAGTGCTGGCTGGAGAAGGCACTTCCCTGGACGGTGGCGGTGGGGACTGGTGCCGACTTCTTACCGACGACCTGGGGGCTCCTCTCTACTCGAATGATGACGCCATGCTGATCCAGGCCATGAAGTTTTTCGGGCGGGCCCAGGTGCAGTTTGCGTCCGTCGATGTGGATGGCATAGGTGGTGTTGACGACTCCGAGACCTTCGACGAGGTACGGCGGCTGCGCCTTGGCACCCAATTGCAGGTCCTGCAGCACTTCAAGGTCAAGGTGAATGCCAATCTGGTCAGCGACGGCAAACCGAATGGTGGATCACGCGACTATGGGTATCAAAGTCTTGATGTTGCCCTGGTCTCCTTTGACGCCGGAGCCTTGCTCGGAGGTGGGGCTCTTGACGGGGTCAATGTCAGTGTGGGGCGTCACAAGGTGGGGATGAGCTATGAGGTCCATACGTCCTCCAAGAAGATCAAGACGGTCGAGCGCTCCGCGGTCGCGAACAAGGTTTATCCCGCTCGCCTGACCGGGATCACGGCCAAGAAGGCCATGGGGAACTTCTCGGGAACGATCGGGGCGTTCAGCACCGAGTCCACTCCGGAGCTTGCCAGCGACACGGGAGGGCTTGCCTTGTATGCCAGTGGAGCCCTTGACCTTGGCAACGGGGACAAGTTGATTGCTGATTTCCTGCACAATGATGCCTACGGCACGGCGGACAACGAAGTGGGCCTGTATGACTGGGCTCTTGCCCTGGCCTACCTGACCGAGCGAAACGGCTGGGACCTCCTCCTTCAAGGAACGATCGGGGATAATGGTGATGACGGACAGGGCCAGCGAGGTGGTGATTTCTGGGGGTTTGTCGCGATGGCGTCCCGCGACTTGATCGCGGACAAGCTTGAAGCTGTGGTGCGCTACTCCGCCCAGGGATCTGACGAAGCGGAAGGAATCAGATCGAATTCCCGTTATTTTCGCAGGAGCAAACATACTGCGAACGTCAACAGCGGGCGTGGGGACGCACACCAGAGCATCTATGCAGGCTTGAACTACTTCGTCTGCGGCCACAATGCCAAGATCATGACCGGGGTGGAGTGGGAAAGCCTTGAGGCGCCAGCAGGCGATGCGGACGCCCTCACCCTTTGGCTGGCATTCCGGACCTACTTCTAGGATTCGCATCCAGCTCTGCGGGCTTAGTCCGATCCGTTCTCGTGACAACGGGCCCTCTTCGGAGGGGCCGTTTCATTGTGTCCGGATCCCAGATTATCAATTGCCGGCGATCTCAGGGAAGGGAATGACGTAACAGGGGCTTCAAAATTGTCGGCAGCGCCGCCCCACGGGGCACTCGCGTCGCCATATCCCCCGGGTTGAGGGGCACGTCACAAGGACAAGCCATGAACCGTTTGGGATAAGGATTATCCGTAATTGACTTCATGAAGGCTCAGGCCCTCCGCGGGAGCACAAAGCGGGGATTTGCCCCGGGGGAGTTCAGGGGGCTGGTCGAGCAGGTCCGCCAGATCATCGAGTCGAAAGTAACCCTGGGCAGTCTTGACAGCTGCGCCGGTCAGGAGCCGGACCATCTTGTAGAGAAACCCTTCGCCACTGAAGGTCAGGAGGTAGCCTTGCGGGAGCGGCGCGAGGGAAGTCTCATGGAGAGTCCGCTGGAAGTCGGTTTCCGCTGTTTCGTTGCCCCGGTTGGCGGCAAAGGCCCGGAAATCGTGGCGCCCACGGAAGAGGGCGAGGGAGTCCTCAAGGGTGGCCGGATCGAGCTGGCGGGGAAGATGCCAGGCCCGGCCGGCCTGGAAGGGAGGAAGAATGGGAGTAGTGCTCAGCTCGTAGTGATAGATCTTGGAGATAGCCGAAAAACGCGCATGAAAGTCATCCGGCACTTCCTCGCATTCCAAAACCCGGATAGCAGCTGGGAGCTTGGTGTTAAGAGCGGCCACCCAGTTGACCGGGTTCATGGTGAGTTCAGCAGGAGGGTCAAAGTGAGCGACCTGGCCGGCGGCATGGACGCCTGCGTCGGTGCGTCCCGATCCATGGATCCGCAAGGGCTCCTTGGCAATTTCGGCAAGGGCCCCTTCCAGGCGCACCTGGATGGTGTCAGTATCGGGCTGGAGCTGCCAGCCGCCGAACGGACTTCCGTCGTAGGCAATGGTCAGTTTAAGGCGCACACACAGTTCTTCGCTGAATTCCCCTCGCTTGGGAAGGCCGCACTTCGGGGGGAGAAAAGTCCAGGGGCGGTGGCGGATTGGGAGGAGCAATTGGCCCCCAAGTGAAGAGGCAGCCCGGAAAAGGACTGCCTCTTGAAATCCAGAACCTTGGAAAGGAAGGAATCTCTTATTTGAAGACGGGCCGGGATCAACGCCTGCGCCTGCTCCACCATCTCCTGCGCCTGGCCCGGTCGGCCTCTTCATGATGGGGGCTGCGGTCGCGGGCCCATCTCCGGTGACCCCGGTGGCCCTGGCCTTGCCGCGTCAGGCGGGAGGTGAATTCCTCGAAACTTATGCAGTCGTCATCGTCGGCATCAACGCGTCGGAAAATCGAGGCTACGTACCAACGAGGCTTATGCCGGAAGGGCTTGAGATCCTTGAACTCATCCCAGTCCAGACATTCATCTTCCCCCGCAACCTGGGCGAACATTTCTTCACGCCTGGCTTGCAGGGCGGCACGACGTTCTTCCCGCGCGGCTTCCCGGGCAGCGTCCCTCTCTTCCCGGGACAGTTCTCCGTCTCCGTCGGTATCCCACTCTGCAATCAGCGCGGCCCGGCGTTCGGCGCGTGCTGCACGCCGTGCTTCCTTGGCGGCCTGCCGCTCTTCCTCATCGATCCTGCCATCGTCGTTAAGGTCGAACTGTTGAAGAATCTCGGGGAGGCTCCCGTCGCCAAAGCAGCGCTCGCGGCCTTCTGGACCTTCAGGCTCTGGCTCTGGCTCTGGCTCTGGCTCTGGCTCTGGCTCAGGCTCCGGCTCCGGCTCCGGCTCTGGCTCCGGCTCCGGCTCCGGCTCTGTAAATCCCTCAAGCGAGAGGAGCGAAAGGGCAGGGTTCTCGACAGGAAGGGGTCCAGGTTGGAGGGTAAAGCTGTCGAAGTCTCCGAGCAGGACCTCGCCGTTTTCGTTGTTAACGTAAATCGTCGAGATGGTTGGCTCGGAACTGGGGAAGTCGCTAAGCCTCACGACTGCTGCCTGTGTCGAGTTGTCGAGATCCCCTGCATTTGCAAGAACGAGGTAGATCGGATTACCTGAAAACTCATTTGGAACGTTGAGGGGTTCATTCCCCTGGCTCGAGACGCTGAAAGTCCCGAAGAATGGTTCAGCTGTAATAGGGCCCTCAGCTCCGTCAAAGAGGGTAAAGAGAGAGGCGAGGTCGGAACCTGAGGAGAGAGTGGACAGGGCCGCTTCATCAGAAATGATTCCAATAGCGGCGAATCCGCCATCAACAGCGGTTCCCTCGTTATCAACTACGGAGTTGGTGGCTACCGGGCCCTCAGTGTTGGTGACGGTGAGACTCGCTCCAAGAGCCGAGGCGGACATCATGGCGAGGATGGGGAGGTTCTTTATATTCATGATACTTCTTTCAGGAGATCCACAAGAGAGGATGATTTTCGAGCCCTTCTAAGGAACTGACGGGTGGAATGGGGAGGCGGTTACCAAAATTGGCAGACTTTTTGGCCAGATGGATTCCGCTCGTCCAGAAGGCATTGAACCCGTAGGGGTTGCCATCCGAAAAAAAGAGGCAGCCCGCTGCCGGGCTGCCTCTGATGAAGTTTTCTGGGGCTACGATTCGTGTGCGGAAATCAGGCGTCGTCGCCACCTTCGTCGTCACCGCCTTCGTCGTCGCCACCTTCGTCGTCGCCACCTTCGTCGTCACCACCTTCGTCGTCACCGCCTTCGCGGTCACGGCCATGATGATGGCGGCAGCGGTGGCGGCGGTTGTTGTCACGACTAGGACGGGATCGCCGTCCCTGATGGCGGAGGCGGGCGGTAAATTCCTCAAGGGAGACACAGCCTCCTTCATCAGCGTCGAGTCGAGCGAAGATACCAGCGACCCGCTCCGGGTCTTTGTCCTCAAAGGGGGGCAGGGCAGCAAATTCCCCAGGATCAAGGCAGCCATCTTCGCCTGCGATCTCGGCAAACTTCTCTTCGCGCTTGGCTTGGAGGGCTTCACGGCGTGCTTCGCGGGCGGCTTCCTTTTCCTCGTCGGAGAGTTCACCGTCGCCGTCGGTATCGAATTCCGCAATGCGCTCGGCACGGCGTTCGGCACGTGCGGCACGCCGGGCTTCCCGGGCGGCCTGACGCTCTTCTTCGTCAATCTTACCGTCTTCGTTCAAGTCAAACTGCTCAAGGATTTCGGGCAGTTTGCCATCACCGAAGGAGCGGTGTCGGGCGCTGGTGGTTGCGATCCCTATGCCGACGGCAAATGCAAGGATCGGGAGGTATTTGATATTCATGGTTCTTATTGTGCTTAAGGTTGTAGCGAAAGGGGGTTTCCTGTCGCGCCTGTCGAGAGGATAGACGCGGATAGCGGAACCGTGGTTACAATGTAGCGAAAACTTCCATGGGTTCCAAGCGCATCGGGTCTCCTTTCAGGGGCAGGGATATGGTGTGGCCTGGTTGCGGGAAAGCCGCCCCACCGGCGACCGGGAGCTTCCCAGTTTTATTCCGCGCTGGTTTGGCGGACGCGATAATAACGTCCTCCCGCCTGCAGGCCGGTAGAGTCAGTGAAAAGGAGCGATTGCATGGCCGGGGCGGAAGAAAAGTTGGAACCTGGCAGGTCATCTTGCCAAGTCACAAGGTTATCGGAGTATTCTACGGTATAGTTGAAACCCGGAGCGGACTGCCATGAAACCTGGATGTCCCCGTTCCCGTCGCGACCAATAGAGGATATCACGACTGGCGGAGGCGGGTCTTCCACCGTTTCGATTCGCAGGTCGGTGAGCAGGAGAAAGTTGTCTCCATAATCCCGGGGAGCTCCCTGACCAATCTGCCACTCGATCGCAATGAACCCAAGGTAGAGCGATTGGTTGGTGCCGTTGAATACTGCGTCCGTAAAGAGTGGGAGGCCGTCGATTTCCGCACTCCAGTGGTTGGATTCGAAATCGATAGTGCCGGTCAGTTCCTGGAGTTCGCCCTGGACAAAATCCAGGCCAGTGTCGATTTCCTCGTAGTCCGCCGCCTGCGGGCTACCATTGCGGTACCAGAAGCCGTAGTCGGTGTCGGTATTTGAGATGCGGATGGAGGCCAGGGGCGCGCCGAGGTTGTTGTAGAAAGTGACGAAGAAATCATCGCGGCGGTAGTTGGTGAAGTCGGTGGAGTCCTCGATACCGAAGAGGAGATTAAAGGCAATAAGGGGATTGCCGGCCGCGATGGGGTCGTAGTTGATCAATTTGGCAACCGTGGTGAGAGCGCGGTTGGGCTGGTTGAAGCCCAGGGTGGCAGTATTTCCCAAGGCACCGTCCAGAAGATCGGCCACAATGGCCTGGGCCCCGCTGCTCCTGTCGCTTGCCTGCCAGCCTTCAAAGCCATGCCATTTGTTATCCCCTTCGGGGAACTCGTCGAAGTCGGTGAAATAAAGCAGTTCTGCCTGTGCCGTTCCGATTGCGAGGGCGATGAGGAGGGTGAGCGGAATGGAGAAAGGTCTAGTCATGGAGGAAAGGAAACCGGGCCTTCTTCAAGAAAAGGAGGCAACCCGTGATCCAGGTTGCCTCCTCGTTGATGGGGATTGGGGGAAGAACGGATATATGCCTTCTATCGCCAGAAACGGGAGGGCACGCGGCGGTCTGGGCCCTCATCGTCGTCACCGTCCGGGCGTTCGGGGCGCTCATTGTCACCATCGTCACCGTCGGGGCGCTCAGGAAGTTCGGGGCGCTCCGGGCGCTCGGGAAGCTCCGGGCGTTCGGGGCGCTCATTGTCACCATTGTCACCGTCGGGCCGCTCAGGACGCTCAGGGAGTTCGGGGCGCTCAGGACGTTCAGGGAGTTCGGGGCGCTCATCGTCATCACCAGGACGTGGCGGACGCGGCGGATGGGGCGGACGCCGACCTGGCTTGCGGCAGTGGCGGAGGCGGGCGGTGAATTCCTCGAGGGCAACGCACCCGTCGTCATCAGAATCCATTCGTGCGAATATGGCGGCTACGCGCTCAGCATTCCGGCCTGCAAGAGGCGGCAGGGCCGCAAATTCGTCGACATCAAGACAGCCGTCCTCACCTGCGATTTCCGCAAACTTTTCCTCGCGCTTGGCTTCAAGGGCGGCGCGGCGGGCATCACGGGCGGCTTCCTTCTCCTCTCTGGAGAGTTCACCATCGCCATCGGTATCGAATTCCGCGATGTGTGCAGCGCGGCGTTCGGCCCGGGCGGCACGGCGTGCTTCTTTGGCAGCCTGACGCTCCTCTTCGTCAATTTGACCGTCTTCGTTGAGGTCAAACTGTTGAAGAACTTCGGGGAGTTTGCCGTCACCAAAGGTCCGGTCGCGGTCGGCATTGGCTAAACCGATGCCGATGGCGATAGCGACAACGGGGAGGTATTTCAGTTTCATGGTCATTGTGGGGAAGTGTGTTCTGGTTACAGGGATCGACGGGGCCGGGGATGCAATGGTTACATCCAAAGCCAAACTTTTATTCGTTCAGGAGGTCGAAGAGGTTCACGCCCTGCTGTGGCTCGGGTTCGGGTTCGGGTTCAGTAACTGTTTGCTGCTCCGGGGGGGCCTGTCCGGCAGCCACGGGCCCATCGTTACTGGCGACAGAGGCATCGAAATCTTCCTCCAACTGGGCAACGATTTCCTCCCACCAGGCCTGATCATCAAGTTTTTGCTGGATAAAATCCTCCTGCTGGTCGGGATCGAGGGAATCGTGGATGGCCTCGTCGGGCGACTTTTCGTTGTCGGCAAGCTCCTCGGAAGGAAGAGATATCTCTGCGGGGTAGTTGATGACCATGGCCGGGTGATAGCCCGTGGTGGACCGGAGAAGCTGTGGGAAGACCTTGTGCTGTTGTATCGGGGTGAGCTCCAGTCGGCTGGCCATCTTCCCAAGCCGGGAGAGGGCGTTCTGACGAACCCAGGGGAGACGTTTGGCGATGTCCTGTCGTTGAGCCGGGGTCAGGTCCCGGGAGGCCGGACCATCGTCCATGGCGACTTCGAGCTCCTCAACGTCGGGGAGCTTCTGGCGTGGCGATCTGACGGGGTTGCGCCGGGTCGCGGAGGAACTCGCGGAACCTCTCGACGAAAAGTTTTCAGTGCTGCGCAGCGAGGAGGTTGCATCGTTTCGCATCCCCTCAGTGGCCGTACCCTCGGAGTCATTCCGGAAGGTGATGGTCAGGGCGAGGGTGGCCGCCACCAGGAGGAGGGCGACACCGAAAATGAGGTTTCCGAATCTCATGCCGTTAGCGGGGTAATCTTCGCTTGAATGGAACCTCCATGTCGAGAACTGGTTGCGTTAAGAATTTGTTAAGACCCTGGGGCTCAAAAGGCGGAAAAACAGGAGGCTTTCTGCGGCCCCGATCCTGGGGGGGATTAACCGAGTAGGCAGAAAGCCTCCTTATAAGGGTCGACGAGGGCGATTCCCCAGCGGTTACACGGGGGAAGGGCAACGGTTCGAATTCGTTCCATTTCTCCCTCAATCGGGGGAGGCGGTCCGCAGTTTGGTCTGTTGCTCCGGGGTGAGATATTGCTTCAAGCGATCGTCGAGGGATTGAAATTCCCTGCGCCCGGCTTGCCGTGCGGTTTTGATCCGGGTGGCGGTCTCGGAGACTTCGCGCCGGATGGCTTGTCGCTGTTCCGGTGTCAGATCAGGAATATCCTGCTCGATGGTTTGGACGATGGAGCGTTCCCAGGTCTCCCAGTCCGGGATGTGGATTTCCGGGGAAGTGGGAGCCGGAGGTTGGGACGGCTGATTGCGTTGGCCCAGAAGGAATCCAATCCCGTAGCCGCAGAGGAAGATGGCGAGCAGGGCCAGCGCAATACTGAGATAGTCTTTGAAGGTCGGCTTCATTGTTCAGGGTCGGGAGGTTGAGGAAGAGTTTGGGGTGGCGCCTGAACCGGAGCCGGGGACCGGGCCGGTTCATTTGATTTCATGACAGAGTAGAGAATGAGCCAGACTGCAATTGCAAGCAGGGCCGCCACCAGCGACAACCGGCGCAGGAGGACAATCTTGGTAAACTTCCAGAGGCCCTCCCGCATTGCGATCACGCCGGAGACGAAGGTGGAGGGGGCCTTGTGTTCGTGTGGGTCGTCTGTGGTTGCCCCTGCATCCTTGGCGGCATCGACCAGGCGGTTCCAGTGATTTTCTTTGTTAGGGTCAGGCATGGTTCGTAGTTAGGCGGAATTCAGCGGACGTCCTCCTCCCGCTCGTGCTGGTTTTCCAGGTGTTGCAGTTGTTCGGCCAGTTTGCGCCGGGCCCGCATGGCGGTGACCTTGATCTTGCTGGCTCCCCACCCGGTGAATTCGGAAATCTCCCGGACTGAGCGCTCCTCCAGATCGAGGAGCCGGATTACGATTTGTTCCCGGGGATTGAGGGTGGCGATCAGTTTGTCGAGGAGGCCGGAAAAGAGCTCCCGCTGGGTGTCGGAAGTTCCCATCGTGGTTGACTGGCGGCTTTTCTCGATGATCTCAACTTCGGTTTCGCTGAGATCGGAGTAGGTCACCAGCGGCCGGACGCGGTGTTTGCGCAGCCAGTCGTAACAGGTGGTTACCGCGATGCGGGAAACCCAGTGGTCAAAGGGTTGCGGCCCCTTGTACTGATTGATCTTGAGAAAGATCTTGAGGAAGACCTCTTGGGAAACGTCGTCGTGATCAGCCTGTTTCCGCAGGTGGTTACGGACATTGGCTCGCACGGCAGGGTAAAGGATTTCTACCAGGTTCCGGTTGGCCGATTCGTCGCCTGCCTTGACGCGCTCAAGGAGCTCGCTGGTGATCGCTGGAGACGGCTCTTCCATGCGGAGACGGGACAGGTTGCAAGGGGAACGGCAAGAACGCGGTTCGGCAAGTTGCAAATCGGAAAGAGGATCTTCGCGACCTTACGTTTAGACCTGTATGGATGCACCCGGGAGAACCGGGGTTTTGAAAAAGCAGGACGACCAGACCGCAGCTCTGCATTTTTTTGTTCCCGGGCTGAAGAAAGGCGAAATACCGTTTTATCATACAAATAAGGAACAGGCGGCTACATGGCTGCGGATTGAACTGGAACAGGAGCGGGAAAGTCTCAAATTTGAATTCTCGATGAAACGGGTCCCTTCCGTCGCCCTTCTGAGCTTGCTGACCCTGAGCCCTCTCAGCGGTCAGCGCACGGCTACCCCGGCGGAGAAGATCAGGGTGCCGGAAGGCTTTGTTATTGAACTCCTCTACTCGGTTCCGCGGGAAAGGCAGGGATCCTGGGTTGCCATGTGCCAGGATGACAGGGGGCGCTTTATTGTGAGTGATCAATACGGCAGTCTCTACCGATTTCCCCCTCCTCCAGCCAATACGGTTCTCGACCCGGCCGTTATCGAGAGGATTGACCTTCCCATTGGTCATGCCCAGGGGCTCTGCTATGCCTTTGACAGTCTCTACGTTGTCGTCAACTCGCGCCAAAGCAAGACCGGTTCGGGAGTGTTCCGGCTCCTCGACACGGACGCGGATGACAAGTTCGACCGGGTGGTGAGGATCAGGAAGCTGGATGTCATCGGCGGCGAGCACGGCCCTCACGCAATTCTCCCGACCCCTGATGGCAGGAGCCTCATGGTGGTGCTGGGAAACCAGGCGCAGTTGCCCCGGGACTATAGCCATTCACGCGTACCCGAGCTCTGGGGTGAGGACCAGCTGCTGCCGCCCATGGAGCATTTCATGAAGGGGGCGAGGGCTCCCGTCGGGCACATTGCGCAGATTGATTCCGAAGGAGAGACCTGGGAGATTATCGCGACCGGATTTCGCAATCAGTATGACGCCGCCTTCAACCGCGAGGGGGAACTCTTTACCTTCGACGCGGACATGGAAGGGGACCTGAACACCCCCTGGTACAGGCCCACCCGGATAAACCATGTCATCAGCGGGGCCGACTTTGGCTGGCGAACGGGATCGGCCAAGTTTTCCGAGCATTACCGTGACACCTTTGGGAAGGTGGTGGATATCGGGCCGGGATCTCCCACGGGAGTATGTTTCGGTTATGGAGCGAGTTTTCCCCTCAAGTATCAGGAGGCGTTCTTCGCCTGCGACTGGTCCTACGGAAAGCTTTATGCCGTGCACCTCAGGGAGAAGGGTTCGACTTATGGCGGTACCTTCGAGGAGTTTGCCAGCGGGGCCCCTCTTCCCCTCACCGATATCCTGATCAACCGGAGGGACGGGGCCATGTATTTCACCATTGGCGGGCGCCGGGTGCAGTCTGGGCTCTATCGCGTCACTTACCGCGGCGGGGACGATGTCAGTGCCGGCCCGCAGCGCAACGGCCCGGGGCATGTCCACAGGGCGAGACGCAAGGAAATGGAAGTACTGCTGGGCCAGGGAGCGAGGCTTCAGACGCGGGCGGACCTTGCCAGGATCTGGGCCAGCATTGCGGACGCGGGGAGTGACCGTGGTCTACGGCATGCAGTGCGTGCGGTGCTTGAGAAGCATCCGGTGGAACTCTGGAAAACTCTCATCCTCGAGGAGAAAGCCATCGACCGGGTGGCCCTCGGCTTGATCGCCCTGGCCCGCGCCGACGGCCCTCGCTCGGCAGGAGAAGTGATTGGAAAGGTGCTCGAGTTCGATTACCGGAAAATCGAAGGGAGGCAGGATCGGCTGAATCTCCTGCGTGCCCTGACCCTGGCTTTGACCCGGGGCGGGAACCCGCAGCGAGAGGATCGGGTCCGGCTTCTTGCGTGGCTCGACGGAATCTACCCGGCAGCTTCGCCAGGGGAGAATCGGGAGCTGACGGTCTTGCTGGCCTTCCTGGGAGCACCCTCGGTTGTGTCCAAGGCCATTGCGCTTCTTGAGGATTCGACCAGTCAGGAAGAACAGATCACCTACGCCTTGAATCTCCGGTTTATGAAAGAAGGGTGGACCCCCGCCCTTCGCGTGAAGTATTTCCGGTGGCTGGCCCGGGCGGATAATTACCACGGGGGACCCCGTTTCAGGGCTTACCTCGCGGATATCAGGAGAGATGCCATGGCTGCTCTCCCCGCTGATCAAAGGACCCCGGAACTGGAGGCCGTCCTCAAAACCAAGGGAGGGAAGAACATGCCCCAGTTCAGCAGCGAGCCCCGCAAATTCATCAAGGCCTGGAAGATGGAAGACCTGCAGGGGCTCCTAGGCGCAGGGCTGGAAGGGGGCCGTGACTTTTCAAATGGGCGAAAGATGTTCGGGGTGGGTAGCTGCCTGGCCTGTCACCGCTTCCACAACGAGGGAGGGGCGGTAGGCCCCGATCTGACTGCGGTCTACGGGAAATTCAGCCCACACGACCTCCTTGAATCAATCGTCGAACCGGGTAAGGAGATCAGTGATCAGTACGGCGCCAGTGTGTTCAACCTCCGGGGCGGAGACAGGGTCGTGGGGAGGATGATGAATCTCAACAGGAGAAAGGATGGAACGCAGGGGGATGTCTATCGGATCACCACGGACATGATGAGGCCGAACGAAACAAAGGCCATCAGAGCGGAAGAAATCGTATCCATCGAGCCTTCCGGGATTTCGATGATGCCCTCCGGGTTGCTTTCGACCATGACGGATGACGATATTCTGGATCTCCTATCCTATCTCCTCTCCTCCGGGGACCCGGAACACCACTTATTCCAGAATTGAGGCAACGCCTTCTTCCCAGGCCCGGGGCCAAAAGACTGCGTCCCGGGAAAATCCAGAATTTTGGAAATCATCTGAGGGGGACCCGGTTGAGACTGTAACAGGCAGTCAATCGAAGGAGTGAGATCCAAAGTCCTGCCCAAACAAATCAACTACTAGTCAACACGACTTAGCGATCTCACTTTCTTCGTGAAGCTGCCTGCTTTCTGTACAGGAGCAGGCCTGCTGAAGGGTCTGGAATGGTAACCCCGTGCCCTTCTTGAAGGGAACTCCGCATCCGTCAAGGGAGCGGAAGCCTGACGATGTTCAGGGCGAAGTTGAGAGGGGGGCTCCGGCCTTGTTGTCGGTGGAGGCGGTCATCGGCTGGCGGAGCGGGGCGAATCGAAAGTGGCCCGCGATTTCGTAGTCAAAGAGTTTGTCTTCCCACTCGGGCCCGGAGCCAATGTTGTGAACAACCCACTTCTCGTTGCTGCGGGCCCCGGGGCCGGGAACCACGATACCTATATGGCTGCCCGCCTGCTCAGCCCCGCCGTAGGGCAGTTTCCAGGTCACCACATCGCCAATTTGGTAGTCGTCGAGGGAGTGGGATTTCTCGAGAACCTTCCCGAACCGTGAAAAGTAGCGCTGTAGATTCGGAACGCGGCGGTGATCAATATTGCGGTCCGGGCCTTTGCGCTCCCAAAGCTGAGGGTAAAGGCGGAAATGGGCGGACATATCTTCGTGGACAAGCTGCTGAAGATCGACTCCAAGGGCCCGGTAGCTTCGCACCACGAGGTCGGTACAAACGCCCTTGTGAGAAGGCAGATCGCCCCCTGGATAGGGTAGATCATAATAAGCCGGATCGTATTCCACCTTTTTCCGGGTGCGCTCCAGGGCGGCGGCGGCAAGCTTTTTGGAGAACTCTTCCGAGGCCTGGAGTTCATCAATGGCTTTGTTCTTATTTACCGTAGAGGCCTGGGCCCGCTGAGACTGCAGAAAAGGAATGATCGGTCGCAGGAAAAAGAAACCAATCGCGATCACGAGCAGGAGGAGGAACCAGCCCCCGAAGAAACCGGAGCTTTTCTGGCTCTTCCTCTTCCGTGGTTGCTGGCGGGGAGATTTGCCGACATATTCGATTGGTTGTAAATTCAACATGGATCGGTAGCCCGAGACGGTATGCCAGTGTATTTCTTTCGTCCGTCCTGATCGAGTCAAATTGTTCACAATTGTTAAATATTTATATGACCGAAACAGATCACTTGAACACCAATGAAATGACCATCCATGAGGTCTCCGATGGCGAGGCCCCTCCCCTCCGCAGCCTCAATCGGGACTGGTTTGGGAACGAGGTAGATCCTCCGATCTTCTTCAGTTTTGCCCTTGAGGGTGCCGCACTTGTTTTCCGTTCCTCCCGCCAAGCGGCCGCTCTCTGTCACCCTGAAGCGCGCTCCGGGCTCTTCGTGGAGCAACTATGGAAGTATGATGTGGCGGAATTCTTTCTCCGCGATCCCGTTACCGGGCACTATCTGGAGTTCAACCTTTCCCCCAATGGCGCGCATTGGGCCTGCCTCTTTGACGCACCGCGTAGCCCTCTCGGCGAACTGAGGGAGACTGGAGCGACTTCCTGCGGGAGCAGTGGACCGGAGGGATGGCAGGCCCAAGCTGACCTGCCCCTTGGGTGGTTGAAGGAGCATCTCCACTTCGGAATCGCGACGAGGGTGAATGCGACCTTTATCCTCAACTCCCCAGCCCCGCAGTTCCTGACCGCGGCCTGGTTGGGCGGCGGGGAGCCTGATTTTCATCGTCCTGACCACTATCTGGCATGGAGCGCGGCATCCGCCCCGCCCCGGAAGGCCGTCAATCGAGGACATGCTCCAGCAGAACGCTCTGGAGGGCACAGTAGAACTGGCTGCGGATAAAGGCGGAGCGCTTCGGAGCGGGGAAGGATTCGGCTTCGTTCAATTCCTGTCCTGGTCCGAAATGGTAGTGGGTTTCGAGTGCGATCCGGGCCTGATTCAGCGCACCATACCATTGGGCGCCCTCTGCCCGCATGATGAAGAACTGCCCCTCCGGGGGATCAGTAGTTGATTCCTGCTGAGCCGCGTGGACGGTATCGCGCACCATGCGGAGCTGGCCGGTGAAGAAGTCCTCCAGTTCGGGAACGACTATCTCGTCCCACTCGGACCCTTCATCCATGAGCGCACTCAGGCGGTTAGGCAGATTCTCGGCCCCGCCCTTCAGGGCATCGGGAGCAATCTGCTCCAGCACGAGCCAGTCGGTAGCGGTTTCGACTTCGATCCGCAGACCTCCCTCCAGTGTGGGCATTACTTTCATTCCTACTGCGCCTTCTCAAGGCTGGCTTGCAACTGGTAGCTGTGCAGTTGCTGGACGTAGAGTTCCGCGGGCTCCCGTGCGCCGGTCCATACCAGGGCCTTGCCTGCGATATGGACGGTCATCATGAGCTCTTCGGCCCGCTCGCGGGGATAACCGAAGACTTTTTGGAAAACCTTGGCCACATAGGCCATCAGATTTACAGGATCATCAAAGACCAGCACATTCCATGTTCCCGCCAGGTCCGTGGAGGTCTTTTCTTCCTTTTCCGTAATCGTTCCGGCCGTGATTTTTGGGGTGATGGTCACGTTGAGTCTGCTCAGCGGGGACGCTATCAAGAGCCCGGGAGTTGCGCAACTGCCCGTCCTGGCGGAAAGGTCCCTAGACTTCGACCGGCTTCTGGGTAGGCGGATCGATCCATTTTCCGTGTTCGTTGATGAGATCGATGAGACGGCCGACAGCCTCCTCCTCCGGGATGTTAAACTTCACGGCTTCCTTGCCGACGTAGAGGTTGATTTTGCCTGGGGCGCCTCCCACATAGCCAAAATCCGCATCGGCCATTTCGCCAGGTCCGTTCACGATACAGCCCATCACGGCAATGCGGACGCCCTTGAGGTGACCAGTGGCTTCGCGGATTTTCTGCGTGGTGGTCTGCAGGTTGAAGAGCGTGCGGCCGCAACTGGGGCATGCCACATAGTCGGTCTTGAAAATGCGTGCCCCGGCAGCCTGCAGGATGTTGTAGCTCAGGCGGAGGCTTTGTCCCGGGGCGTCTTCCCCCTGGATGATGATAGCATCGCCGATTCCATCACAAAGCAGTGAGCCGATATTGCGCGCGGCGGTCAGCAGGGAATCGAGGAAGTTCCCGTCGGCTTCTTCGGACGGCGAGAGGATGTCCTTAAGCAGAATTGGGTGACGGTCCTGCAGCCGGGAGGCAAGGAGGCGGAAGGAGGAAACCACCTCCAGGTCCAGATCGTTTCTAACCGTCACGAGGGTCGGAGTGGCCCGGGAATTGAGTTGCTCCACCTCTGCATCATTCCGTGGGTCGATCTCCACCACCCCGCTTTCTTCCAGGACGATCTCGGGTTGGAAATCACCCAGCTTGTCGAGCTTGTGCGCGAGGGCTTCCCACTTTTTGCGCGTGGTGACCACCCGGAATTCGCGGTTGCCCCCAAGTTCGTGACCACCGATTTCAATGACTTCACTCAGGCGGCGGTTGTAGGAGAAGGGATCCCAGCAGGGGGCAACGGGGGTTCCTGCAGTCCGGGGCAGCTCGCGACGGGCGGGCATGTCCTCGTGTTTTCGCACGATCGCCCGTGCCACCGGGATCTCGTGGACGGCATCTTCGGTCAGGGAAACGCGGATCGTGTCCCCGATCCCGTCGTCGAGCAGTGAGCCGATCCCGATTGCAGATTTGATGCGCCCGTCCTCGCCATCTCCAGCTTCGGTCACGCCGAGATGGATCGGGTAGTTCCAGTCCGGACCTTCCTGCTCCAGGCGCGCGATGAGGAGGCGGTAGGCTTCGATCATGACCTTGGGATTGGAGGCCTTCATTGAAAAAATGATCTCGTGGTAAGAGAGATCGCGGGCAATGCGGACAAATTCGAGGGCGCTCTCAACCATGCCCAGGGGCGTGTCCCCATAGCGGTTCATGATACGGTCGGAGAGCGAACCATGGTTTGTCCCGATGCGCATGGATCGCCCGAGTTCCTGGCAGATTTTTACGAGAGGAACGAACTTCACGCGAATACGTGCGAGTTCCTCATCATACTCCGCGTCAGAGTATTCCCGCACTTCGAATTTCTTCTTGTCGGCGTAGTTTCCAGGGTTGACCCGCACCTTCTCAACCCACCTGGCGGCCTCAAGGGCGGCGTCGGGTTTGAAATGGATGTCGGCTACGAGGGGAACCTTGCATCCGGCCGCCCGGACACCGTCGCGGATGTGCTCCAGGTTCTCGGCGTACTTGCGGGTCTGGGCGGTGATGCGGGCGATCTCGCATCCTGCCTCCGCCAGTTCGAGGACTTCCTTGACGCAGGCCCCGGTGTCACGGGTGTCGGCCGTGATCATGGACTGGATCCGGATCGGGTTGCCGCCCCCTACCCCGACATTGCCGACCATCACTTCACGCGATGACCTCCGCTGGTAGCGGAAGAGATCGGGACAGTAGCGAAGCGGCAGGGAAGCGCTCATCTGCGGGATTTATAGCCCGGATGAGGGGGGCTGGCGAGCAGGGGCACCGGATGATTTTGCTGCTTTTTTATCAAAAGGCAGACACAAATTCCTATCCTTGCCGCGCTAGGGATGTGATCACATTCTTTACCCATGAAGCGAATTCGTCCATTTCTCTGCCTCACCTTCATCGCCGCCTGGCTTCTGCCTACTGCCGGGGCCCAGCAAGATCAGCCTGCCAAGGAGGAGGCGCCCAGGAAAAAAGAGGTGGTGGAAGCCTCCGACTTCATTCGGATCGATGAAGATGACAAGGGCGCACGGCTGCAAACCTCGGTGACCCGTTACGAGAAGGATGGCGTGACAGTCGACCTCATTGGAGCGGTCCACATCGCGGACAAAAAGTACTACGCGGATCTCAACAAGTCCTTTGAGAAATACGATGTCCTGCTCTTTGAGATGGTGGGAGGCGAAAAGATGGAGAAAGGCAAGGTTCCCGACCGGGAAGAGGGAGGGGGCGATATCCAGACGGACCTGTTGCGGGGTATGGTTGATGGGATGTCACGCTTCCTCAAACTGTCCGGCCAGACGCAGGAGATCGACTACTCCGCTGAGAACTTCGTTCACGCCGACCTCACCATGAAACAATTTCAGGCGAAGCAGGAGGCAAAGGGAGAATCGCTCCTCAGTTTTGCGCTGGCGGCGGCCCAACAGGCCCAGAACGAGGGCGCGGAACAACCGAACCCAGCACGGTTGATTGCAGCGCTCCTCTCAGGGGATTCAAACAGCCTCAAGCTTGAGATGATGAAGAGCCTCGGCCAGGGCGATGACCAGATCACCGCCCTCACGGGCAACAACGTCATCATCGGAGATCGCAATGCCAAGTGCCTCAAGGTTTTTCGGAAGCAGGTTAAGAAGGGGCACAAGACGATCGGGATCTTCTATGGGGCGGCACACAATCCGGACCTGGAGGCTCGTCTTCTCAAGATGGGTTACAAGAAGGGCAAGCAGGAGTGGATGACGGCCTGGGATGTTCCCAAGGCCGCAAAGAGTTCTGTCGATGAGGGGGAACAAGCGGAAGTAGAGGAGAAAGCGGGAGCGAAAGAAAAAGCCGTTCCCCAGTCCAAGTAGTTTCCCGGGCGGCATTGCCTTGGACCCATCTACGGAGAGGCAAAAGTCCGTTGCACGACGGGAGGGCTGCCCTGCTCGTTTTAATTCGGGGCTCTCCCTGGTTTCGGGTTCGGCCACTCCAGGGCACCTCTTTTGAGGAGGGAAGGCGGAAAAGTTTAACAGGATTAAACCTATTCCTCCGGTCGGAGTGGTGGATGACTGAGAAGAATTCGGGGTTTCCGGTGCAGATTCCCGGATAAAGGGAGGACAGGCGCCCCTGCCGGGGCAGGAAATCATTTGCCACCATTGCTCCGGGCCTGAAATGCCCTCAGCTTCGGGGTCGTAAGATACGTCCACTCATGAGCACAAGCACAGAAGCTGCCTCCCAGGAATCCGCCCAACTGCAGGACGCCATCCAGCGTGTCCGGGCGGAGATTTCGAAAGTCATCATCGGTCAGGACCAGGTCGTCAATGAAGTGATGATCGCCATTCTCACGCGGAGTCATGCCCTCCTGGTTGGAGTTCCCGGGCTGGCCAAGACCCTTCTCATCTCAAGTCTCGCGGAAGCCCTTCATCTTTCCTTCAAACGTATTCAGTTCACGCCTGACCTGATGCCCTCGGATATCACGGGAACGGAAGTGATCTACTCCGACCCGGCCACCAACGAGCGCGAGTTCAAGTTCCTGCCGGGTCCGATCTTTGCCAATATCATTCTGGCGGATGAGATCAACCGGACCCCGCCCAAGACTCAGGCCGCCATGCTGGAATCCATGCAGGAGCGCAATGTGACAGTGGGGGGAGAAGACCACCCGCTCCCTGAGCCTTTCTTTGTCCTGGCGACCCAGAATCCGATCGAGCAGGAAGGCACGTACCCGCTGCCGGAAGCACAGCTCGATCGTTTCATGTTCATGATCAGGGTGGACTATCCTGACGAGGAGGAGGAATTCCAGATCCTGAAGGCCTATACCGGGAACGAAGGAGAGCGTCCCGACCCGGTGCTCGGAGCAGAGGAGATTCTGGAGATGCAGCGTGCCGTCCGCAACATGCCGGTGGCCGATCACATCCTGCGCTACGCTGAGAAGCTGGTGCGCGTAACGCGGCCGGATTCCGACGAGGCTCTGGAATTCTGCTCCAAGTGGCTGACATGGGGGGCAGGACCGCGGGCGGGATTGAACCTTGTGCTGGCGGCCAAGGCCAATGCTCTCCTGAATGGCGAGAGCCATGTGAGCTGTGATGATGTGGCTGCGGTCGCCCCGCCGATTTTCCGTCACCGGATCATTCCCAATTTCAGCGCCCAGAGCGAAGGACTCACGGCGGATGACATCACGACGAAGATCCTCGAATCGGTTCCGAAGGACAGGAAGCTGGATTAAGGGAATCGTGCATACTGGTGCCCGCAGAACGCATTAGTGACTCCGGCAACAACCTTCTCCCGTGGACGCTGAAACCCGCAAGCTCCTAGATCCCCGCGCCATTGCCAGGGCGGAAGCGCTAGGGATGAACGCGCGGTTCATCGTGGAAGGCTACATGGCCGGAGAACACAAGTCCCCCTACCGTGGATTTGCCATCGAATTTGCCCAGCACCGCGAGTACACGCCCGGGGACGATGTGCGCCACCTGGACTGGAAGGTCCAGGCCAAGACCGAGCGCTATTACATCAAGCAGTACGAGCAGGAGACCAATTTCGTGGCGCATATCCTGCTGGATGGCAGCGAAAGCATGAAGTACGGCTCGGCCGAAATCAGCAAGCTGGAGTATGGGAAGATGATGGCGGCCTGTCTGGCCTACCTGATCCTCCACCAGCGGGACGCGGTGGCCCTGGGAATCTTCGACGAGGAGGTTCAGGAGTATCTCCCGCGCAGTGACAACCGGGACAACCTCTTCAAGATAATGGACCGGCTGGCGGGATTCGATCCGGCACGTGGAACCCGGATTGCACCGGTGCTTCATGGGATGGCCGGTCAGATCCGCCGCAAGGGGATCATCATTGTGATCAGTGACTTTTTCGATGATGAGGAAGAACTCCTCGAGGGAATTCAGCATCTTCGTTTCAATGGACATGAAGTGATCGTGATGCAGGTTTTGGATCCCTGCGAAATCGACTTTCCCTTCACCGGGATGGTGGAATTTGACGGACTGGAGAATATACCTCTCATCCGGACCCGGCCGAGCCAGATCAAAAAGAGTTACCACCGCGCATTCGATGCGTTCCGGGAGCGCCTGCGGGTAGCCTGTGAGCGCCACCAATGCCACTTTGTGGGACTGCGGACGGATCAATCGCTTGATGAGGCCCTCGCCAACTACCTCGCTTTCAGGAAGAGCACCTCCGGCTGACCACGATGAACTTTCTGAACCAGGCGTTGTTGTGGGGGATCGCGGCGGTCTCGTTACCCATTATCATTCACCTCCTCAACCGGCGGCGCTTCCGACGGGTACCATGGGCTGCCATGCGTTTTCTCAAGGTCAGCGTGGAGCAGAACCAGCGTCGCATGAGGCTTGAGGACTGGATCCTTCTCTTCCTGCGTTGTGCCCTCGTTGCCCTTCTCGCCCTCCTGATGGCGCGGCCGATGATGGAGGGTTTGTCCGGGGTGCCGGGCTCCAAGGTTGCGGCCGCCATCGTTCTGGACAACTCGGCCAGCATGGGATCGCGCGAAGGGGAAGGCACCCGTCTCACCCTCGCCCGGGAGGCTGCTCATGCCATTCTCGATCGTCTGCCGGGAAGCTCCCCGGTGGTGGTCTCGGGGGCGTTTCGTCCCAACGAAGCGAGTAACGATCACGTCCTGATCTCATCGCGCATCGACGAGGTTCCGCAGACCGATCGCCATGCGGATCTCCTGCGGGCGCTTGAGGAGGCTTCCCGCTCGCTGGAGGGACAGGCCGCCGTGGAAAAGGAACTTTACCTCATTACCGACGGGCATGCGGAAGAGTGGGGAGCCTTTGCCGCCCTGGAGGGACGCCTGCGCGATCTCTCGGCCGGAACAAAGGTTCACTTGGTGATGGTGGGCTCTCCCGCCTCTGCCAATCTGGGGATTAGCCGTCTGACCCCGGCAGCGGCACTTCCGGCCGTGAACCAGCCCTTCCGGATCGACGTGGACATCACCAATTACGGAGTGGCCCCGGTGCTCAATGTCCCGGTGAAACTTCTGGTGGACGGCCAACCAGCGGGCGAGCCGTGGATGATTCAAGAACTGAAGCCTGGAACCAGCGAAAGTGCCACCCTGTATGCCACCCTTCCGAGTGTCGGCTACCACCGGGTGACGGTGGCCCTGGAGGCCGACGGGATTCCCTTCGATGACCAGCGGACGATAGTGATGCATGCCATGGATGACGTGCGGGTGTTGTTGGTCGACGGCGATCCCGGAGTGGAAGATCGTGAATCGGAAACCTTCTTCCTCCGTCATGCGCTGGCCCCGGTCCCTGTGGAGGGGCGGGCAGATTATCCCGTGAAGCCGTCCATAGTTTCGGTTTCGGATCTGGCGGGGGAGGCGCTGGATCGCTACCACGCGATTATTCTCGCCAATGTCGCTGATGTGCCCCTGGCCTTTGCGGACCGCCTTGCACGCTACGTTGAGGCAGGCGGTGGGCTGATGGTGTTCCCGGGCGGGAACTTGCGGCCGGAATCGTACAATACGCTGCTTCACAGCAAGCATAAGCTTCTCCCGGTTTCCTTTGTTGCGCGCAATGAGAATGCAGGGCGTCGACCCCGCAAGGTTGTTCCGACCGAGACCAATCCCCTCGGGCTGGACGGGGATCTCCTCTCCCGGGTGAAGTTCCTGCAGGTGCTGGGGTTGCAGACCGGGGACCGGGATCATCGTCTGGCTCTGCGCTACGATGACGGGACGCCCGCCCTGGTGGAGAGTGAGTATGGGCAGGGCAAGGTTTTTGTCTTTACCAGCACGGCTGACCTGGAATGGAACGACTTTGCAATCCGCCCGGCCTTCGTGCCCTTTGTTAACAGGCTCCTCGGGGGCATCGTCCAGAACCGTGAGAGCAATCTTAACATTGAAGCCGGGGAAACGCTGCGGCACCGTCTTGATGCGGCTCTCGTGGGCAAGGAGGCCACGGTTTACGAAGTCGGGGACCCGGAAGCGCTTGGCCGTCTGACCAGGTTATCTGATGCGGAGGGCAGTTCGGTCCTTGAGTATGGCGAGACGGATCGCGGGGGGGCCTATCAGGCCACCATTGATGGACAGCCCGGCCCGGTTCTCTTTGCGGCCTACCCCAGTGTGCGTGAGTCGAGCCTTTCACTCCTCGGGGAGGAGCAGCTCGGTCGGGTAGGCGATTCGGCAATGGTACTCACGTGGGGAGCCGAAAGCAGTGCGGCTGACTTCGGCGCGGATCGCAAGGGGTCGGAACTCTGGTGGCCCCTGCTCCTGGTCGTGATCGCGCTTGCCGCGATCGAAATCATCTTCGCGCAGTGGTTCAGCCGATCGAAATGATGGAAGGAGGGAGACAAGGCGCACCATGATAAACTGGATTCTCAAGTCCCTCGGCGTGGATGCTGGCGATGTGGATGGTCTTGCCGGATGGTCCTTGCGCTGGGAAACAGCGCAATGGGGTATTCTGGCCGCGGTCCTCATGGGGGTTCTGGCGGTGTTGTGCTGGTGGCTGTATCGCAAGAGTCCCCAGGAGGTGTCGGGGGGGCGTCGGTTCCTTCTTACGGTTCTTCGCCTGACTTTCCTCGCGCTTGTTCTCGCTATCCTGTTGCAGCCGGTCCTCGTCCTCACCCTGGAACGGGAAGTTCCGCGGACCCTGCCACTTCTTCTCGACCGGACCGGAAGCATGGCCCTCAAGGACGGGGATGGCGTGAACCGGCTCCAGAAGGTGGAGGGCGCCCTCTCCTCTCCGTCCGGCGAATTGCTTCTCAGCTCCCTTGAGAAGGACCTGCAGGTTCCGCAGCTTATCTTCGATGAGGACTCGCTGGAGGAGCGGGAAGATCCATCTGTTCCGCTCGCGGCTGCCGGGGAAAAGACGGCCCTTGGAGATACCTTCCGCAAGGCCATGGAGCGTTACCGCGGCGCCCCCCTTGCGGGGTTTGTGGTGGTTACCGACGGGGGACAGAACAGTGGGGCGCCGATCGGATCCATCGTGCAGGAATTGAAGGAAGCAGGCGTGCCGATTTATGCGATCGGGGTGGGTGACCTTGAAGCTCGCGATGTTGCGATCGAAGAAGTGGAGATGCGTGAGGTCCTTCTGGCAGATGATGCTGCCCCGGTGACAGTTAAATTGCGGACACAGGGGATGAAGGGCCGGAGCGGACGGGTGATCTTTTCACTGGGCGGAGTGGAGGTGGCGGAGGAAGAAGTGACTATAGAGGAGGACGGCCCGCAGGAAATCAGTGCCCTTTTCGTGCCCAAGCGGGTGGGTGAGTATGTCATGGAAGCGCGGTTTGAAGCCGACGGCCCGGCCGAGGCGCTGGCCGAAAACAACACCGGGCGCGCCGCCCTGCGCGTAGTAGACCGCCGGCTCAAGGTCCTCCTCCTCGACCAGGCCCCCCGCTGGGAGTTCAAGTATCTGGAAGCGATGTTGCTGCGGGAACAGCGGGTGGAGCTTTCCTGTTTTCTCTTTGAGGGAAACCGCGAGATCGCCCGGGTGCCCGGAAGCCCCTACCTTGAACAGTTTCCCCTGCGCGCGGAAGAGCTCTTTGATTTCGATCTGGTCCTGCTGGGTGATATTGACCCGCGCCATCTCGGCGAGGGACATCTTTCCCTGCTGCGCAACTACGTTTCAAGTGCAGGTGGCGCGTTGGTCGTCATTGCGGGCAAGCGCTTCATGCCCTCGGCCTTTGGGCGGACCGAACTCGAGCAGTTGCTACCGGTGGAGCTGGCGGGGACATCCATCCGTGCCTCCAACGCTTTGGCCGTGCGGCCTCTTCGCCTCAGTCTTACCCCGGCGGGAAGGGAAAGTGTGATGTTGCGTCTTGGGGACGATGCCGGGATGAGTGAAGCACTCTGGGGCCGCCTGCCGCCGATCTACTGGACGGCGCGCGTGGAGCGGGCAAAGCCGGCTGCGGAAGTCCTGCTCACCCGGCCTGATCCATCTTCCCGCTCGGGGACCAGTCCGGTGGTGGCAATGCATCGCTATGGTGCGGGAGAAGTTCTCTTTGTGGGGACCGACAATTTCTGGCGCTTCCGTCGTAATGTGGGGGATCGCTACCACACGATTCTCTGGGGGCAGATCATTCAGCGCATGGCGGGGGCCCGGCTTCTTACCGAAGCGCCCCGGTCCACTCTGAGAGCCAATGGCCGTCGTTTCAGGCAGGGTGACCGGGTCAAGGTCTATGCGCGGCTCTTCACCGCCAGCTGGGAACCTCGCGAAGACGAGGTGGTTCAGGCTGTGCTGGCGGTGGCGGACGATCCGGACCGACGCCAGGAGGTGGCCCTGCGTGCCATCCCCGGCCAGCCGGGGATCTATCGCGCCGAGCTGCCAGCCGGCGCTCCCGGCAACTACCGGCTGGCCCTGCCTGGAGACGAGATCGCGAACCTGGATTTCACGGTGGGTGACAACAACCGCGAATACACCCGGGCGGCCCTGAACCAGCCTCTTCTTCGGGACTTGGCCAGGCAGACCGGCGGGGCCTACTTCCCGCTTGCGCAACTTGATCAGTTGCCATCCGTCCTTACTGATCGCAGTGCTCGCCTTACCAACCTCAAGGAAGTGGAGCTCTGGTCTTCTCCATTGTACTTTGGCCTTCTCATCCTGATTCTCACCCTCGAGTGGATCGTCCGCAAGATGTCCGAACTGAAGTAAATGAGCGACCCACTGTCACCACCATCGACTGCACTCCCCGACGAGTTGGGGTCCCGGCTCCGTCGGAAGCTGATCGCAGTGCGCTGGAAGCTTGTGCGGGTGGAATTCGTGCGCCGGGGGGCAGTAGCGGTCATCGTGGCTCTCCTCGGGCTTGCCCTCTTTCTGGCCGTGGACTGGATGGTGGATCTTTCTCTCGATACGCGGAGTGGAGTGATCATTGCCCTGGGGGCGGTGGTGGCAGTATTCCTTCTCCGGGCCCTGGCAGCGTTGTCAACGCAACAGCGTGACGAGGAAACCCTCGCCCTCATGGTTGAAGAGCGGGAGCCGGGTTTCCGGAGCCGCCTCATCGCTTCCGTGCAATTTGCACGGGGCAAGGCGACTGTGCCGGATGAAGGCGCACGAGGCATGGTGGAGCGCATGGTGGAAGACACCGAATCCTTTGCCAGGCCGATGAGACTCACTGAGGTGGTTAATACCAGGCCGTTGAAGCGGGCGCTCCTGATCCTGCTGCTCCTGGGGGCGCTGGCAGGTGGAGGCTATTATGCCGGCGGGCCTGTTACCGAGGATCTGCTGAAACGCGCCTTTCTCTCCGATGTGCCTGTTCCGCGTGCAACGCGCGTGGTCTGGACTTCAAGGGATCTCCGTATTGGGATCGGGGACAGTGTAACGGTGGAAGCCCGGGTGGAGGGCTACGAACCGGAGGAGGGAACTCTCCGGATCCGTTACGCCTCAGGTCGCCGGCAGAAGGTGCGGATGGGGCGTGGCAGCGAGGGGACCCGCTATGCGGCCACCCTGGAGAACGTGCAGGAATCCTTTACCTTCCAGGTCACAGTCAAGGATGGGCGAAGCGGGCGGGAGTCGGTTGTCGCGCTGCCACGTCCCTCCGTGGTGGAGCTCGTGGGCGAGCAGAGGTATCCGGTCTACATGAGACTTCCGCCCAGCATGCACCAGCCGGGGGAGTTTCTTCTCTATCCCTCCAGTGAGCTCCTTCTGAAGATCACGGCCAGTCAACCGCTCAAGGAGGCGACGGTCCGCCTTCTTGGCAGGGCAGAGCAGCAGGCAGTCGAGGCCGCGGTGGATGCACAGGATCCACGTGTTGCCCACGTCAACCTGAAGGTGGAAGCGGGATTTACCGGGTTCACGGTTGAGTTGCTGGATGCCGAGGACATGGCATCGAAGGATGCCACAGTCTATCGCGTTGACGTGCTGAGCGACGAACCACCGAAAGTGCGGATCGTAAGGCCATCGCGTCAGCGTGAACTGGTGACGGCCCGGGCCCGGGTCCTGGTAGGTTACGAGGCGGAGGACCGGTTCGGGATCGAGAAACTGGTTCTAAGCTACAAAGTGGGAGCGGAGGGCGAGGCAGGCAGCCTTGAATTACCAATCCCGGAGCGGGGCGCTGTAAAAGTGGCCGAACTCTTTGACTGGGAGCTGGGCCAGATTGAACCCCCTCTCGAGGTGGGCAATGAGATCGAGTTCTGGATCGAGGCGTATGACCAGAATGAGAGCACAGACAAGGGAAAGAGTGCTGTCCGGATCCTCAAGGTTGTTACCCCTCGCGAAAAGCGCAATGATCTGCTAAGCCGGGTGGGAGATTCGCTCGGGCGGATCGATCGAGCCACTGATGACCAGGAACGCCTTAATACCGCCCTCGCCGAGTGGATCCGTGCCCAGCGCGATCTGCCGGAGCCGGGTGCCCCGGGGGAACAACAGGAAGCAATAGAAGGAAAGCGAGAATGATGATGACCAGATTGTTCAGCCGGAGTAGACGAGTGATCGTGGGATTCTGTGTTTTCTTCGTTTCCTGTGCCGTCCAGGCGGAGACTTCCCTCCTCAAGCAGGAGCAGGGTCAGCAACGGATCGGAAACTCGACCGCGGACAGTGCGGCCCTGCTCGCGGAACTGGTGGACGAGTTCGGGCGTAATGGACTGGAAGGCACCGATGTGGAGATCCTGCAGGGCATCCAGAAAGTCATGGGCAATGTCTCCGGGGAACTCATGCCCGAGATCGTGAGCCAGCTCAATGCCGCCCGTATCGGAGAGGATGAAACGGGCAGGAGAGCGGAGGCCCTCAATGCCTATGCGGGCCAGAAGTCGGCCTCCTATCAGATGCGCCAGGTCCTTCTGGAGTACCAGCGGCAGCTCGCGCTCTATCAACTTGCCGAGCGGATGCAGGCCCTCGGGGACCGCCAATCCACCAACCTGCATGAGGCGGTGGCCCTGATCATGGCCTCGCGGAAGCCTTCGGCGGCCCGCCGGAAGAACGACTTTGCGATTTCGCGGCGGTTGCAGGAAACCGAGCAGGAAGCGTTGCAGAAGGAGGTCAACCTTGTGCTTTCTGCACTGGCGAGCATGCAGGAGTCATTTGCGGGCTCCCTGGAGAACCGCCCCGGGAACGCTCTTGCCTTCGCCGCGGAACACAAGCTGACGGCCTCCCTGCAATCGGCCTTTCTCGATCTCAAGAGCGACCGGCTGATGAGTGCGGCTGGTTATGAGAAGAGCGCACGCGATACCTTGTGGCGCCTGGTCATGATCCTGCAACCGGATCGCGATCCTCTCGACAAGCTTCTCGACGGCTTGGAGAAACTGGACCAGCTGATCGCCGACGAAAACGACGTTATTGAAAGGACGGGGGACCTGGATAACCAGGAGCGGGCCGAGGCGGAGGAACTGGTGCTGAAGAACCCGGGGGTGCGGAATCTTGAAAAACAGGTTTCCGACCTGGAGCGACGTCTTGAGAACGCCCGTCCCGAGCAGCAGGTTGCGCTCACAAACCAGATTGAGAATGTGCGGCGTCGCCTGGAGAGGGAGTCTGAGAGAGTGCGCGAACGGATGGGCCTGGACGGACCGGAGGTCAGCCATGAGCGTCGTGCGGAGCAGCTGCAGCGGGACCAGGCGGAACTGGTGGATCGCACGGATTTCCTGCGCCAGGAACTTTCCGAGCTCGTTCCCGGGGTGGCAGATGCCCTGTCCGGTTCGATCGCGCCGATGCAGGAGGCCCGGGCGGCTCTGGGCCAGTCCGGCAGCCCGGAGCAACGCAAGGAGGCGGCCCTGCCGCCCGAAAAGAGAGCTCTGGCCGCTCTTGAGAAGGCCCGGGCCGAATTGCTCGAGGAAATTGCGAAAGCGGAGTTCGTGGAGGAGGTGCCCCTCGATAAGCTGGAGCATCTCAAGGAACTCCTGGAGAAGGTCCAGGAACTCAAGGAGGGCGAGAAGACGATCAAGGCAGAGAGTGCCCAGGCAGAGCAGGCGGGGGACACGGATCAACTGAAGCAGGAACAGGCCGCGGCACAGGAGGATCTGCAGGAGCAGGCTGGCAAGGTTGCGCGGGAGGCCCAGTCGCCCGCTCCGGAAGCAGCGCGGTCTATCGGGGAGGCGGCCGAGCAGATGGAGGCTTCGCAGCAGGCCCTGGCGAAGGGGGAGAACGATCCCCTGGCCCAGCAGGCCGCCCTTGATGCGCTTGATCAGGCGGCAGAACAGCTGCAGGAGGAGATTGAGACGCTGGAGCAGGCCAGGGAAGATCTGGAGGCTCTGCAGGAGATCCGGGAGAAGCTCGATGAAGTCATTGCCGGGCAGCAGGAAGTCCAGAAGGACACCATTGATGAGGTGGCTGAGCCTGCGGAAACGACATCTGACAAGTTGGCAGAGCGTCAGGATCAGCTTGGGGAGCAGACGAGCCAGCTGGAGAACGAAGCGCAAAGTCCCGCACCCGAAGCGGCCGGGGACCTTGGGAAAGCCGCAGAAGCGATGGAGGCTGCCCAGGGAAACCTTGAGCAGACCAACCCTCTGGCTGCTCAGCCTCAGCAGGGCGAGGCACTGGAATCACTGCAGGCTGCACGGGAAAAGCTCGACGAGAAAATTGCAGAATTGCAGGAACAACTCGGAGAGCCCCCGGGATCGGACCAGGCTTCGCTGGAAGAAGCGCTGGAGGCAATCGAGGCAGCCCAGGAGCAGGTTTCAGAGGCACTTGCCCAACTGGAACCAAACGCCGGAGCGCTTCAGGAACTCCAGGCCCGGCAGGAAGCGCTTGCCGATGCGCTGCAGGAAGCGGCGCAGGAATCCGGCAGTCCAGCGGCGGCGGAAGCGGCCGCCCAGGCTCAACCTTCTGCCGCCCAAGCCGCCCAGCAGCTGGGAGAGGGGAACCTGGCGGGGGCGATTGGTGAGATGCAGAAGGCCCAGGACGCCCTGGGCGGTGAGCAGGGCACGGCACCCCAGGCCCAGGAGCAGGGCGAGATCCAGGAACTGGCCGAAGCACTGGGGGATGGCGCGCAACCAGCGAGCAGCCCGTTACAGGCCGCGAACAGTGAGATCAGTCCGCTCGCTTCCGGTTCGGAGGGGTCGTTGCCCCTGGGAGCGCAGTCCGCCCTGCAATCCGCACAGCAATCCCTGGCCGATGCCGCGGCGCAGGCGAATGCCGGCAATCCCTCTAATTCCCAGTCAGAGTCTCAGGCCGCGCAGGAGTCCCTTTCACAAGCCGCTGCGGCGTTGTCACTGGCCCAAGCCGGCTTAAGTCCGGGTGAAGGCGAGGGCCAGGGTGAAGGGGAAGGCCAGGGTGAAGGGGAAGGCCAGGGTCAAGGGGAAGGCCAGGGTCAAGGACAAGGTCAGGGCCAAGGTCAGGGACAAGGTCAGGGACAAGGACAGGGCCAAGGCCAAGGCCAAGGACAAGAGAAAGGGAAAGGCGAGGGCAATGAAGGGAACTGGACCGGCGCGGGAGGGGCGGATGGTCCGCGGCGCAGGAGGGCAGGAGGCAGCAAGCATATCGGGCTGCCGGAGAGAGAGAGGGGAACCCTGCGCCAGTCCCAGGGGGAGCGCTACTCGCCGGAGTATGGCCGGATGATTGAGCAGTATTTGAAGAACCTCGCAGATTCTCCCGGCGGGAAGTAACTACCCTTCACGGAATCCTATTGATGCGCATCCTGCTCCTATTGCTGACCCTGCTTGTTCCCGTCCTGGTGCCGGGGTCGGCGTGTGCACAGGCAGAGAGTGCGGTCAAGGTGGATGCCGAGACCGAGCGCGTCATCAATCGGGGACTCAAGTATCTTGCCAAGTACCAGTCGCCAAACGGGTCCTGGCAGGGGCGCAACGAGAAGGAGCGTAATTATCCCATCGCCATGACGGCCTATGCACTCATGGCCTTCCAGGCGGCGGGGCATCTGCCAGGAGAGGGCGAGTATGGCCGGGAGGTTTCCCTCGGAGTGCAGTATCTCCTGAACTCCGTTTCTCCCGAGGGACTGATCGGGGATAAGAACAACGGACAGTACATGTACTTCCACGGGATTTCCACCATCGCCCTCGCGGAGCTCTACGGGCAAACCAGCAATCCGTCGATCCGTTCCAAGCTGGAGCGTCTGGTCAAGATCATCGTCTCAAGCCAGAACCAGAATGGGGGATGGCGCTACAAGCCTATTGCCACGGATGCGGATATCTCGGTCACGGTGCTGCAGGTAGTGGCCCTGCGGGCCGCCAAAAACGGAGGATTGAAAGTGCCCCAGACGACTATCGATGATGCGGTGGACTATGTGCGGAGCTGCTATAACAAGGGCAAGGGGGGCTTTTCCTATCAACCGGGAAGTGGACCGGGCTTTGCCCGGACTGCAGCGGCCATTTACTCGCTACAGGTTTGTGGGCACTACGATGATCCTCTGGTGAAGGAGGGGTCGAAATACCTCTTTGAAACCTTCGGAGAGCGGCCGCGCTGGTTTACCTATGGCAACTTTTACGCTGCCCCGGCCCAGTATATGATTGGCGGGGAGACCTGGCGCAACTGGTACACCAAGATCAAGGGAGTTATTCTTTCCCGGGTGCACAACGACGGTGAAACCTCGCTCTGGTTCGAGAACACCTCGGTGGGTCCCACCTATGAGACCGCTATCAACGTCATGATTCTGGCCATGCCCTACCAGTACGTTCCGTTGTATCAGCGGTAACAATGAGGGGCCTGAATGTAATCCTGACCGGCCTCGTGCTGGTGACCGGGCCGGGGTCCGCCGAGGATGAGCCCGCCCCTGTGGTGGGGGAGTCCAGTGAACAGGCAGTGGCGGACCCGGGGGCCATTTCATTGGCGGGTGTCGTTGAAACCAGAGAGGGGACGAAGAGGGAAGGTGCTGTTTCCATCGTGGACGGTGTGATCAGGATCACACCCGGAGGATCAGATCCGTCGGCGATCCCACTGGGAGATATCGTGAGGCTCACCGTGGAACGACAAACGAGTGGAGAGCCGCTCCCTTCGGGAACCCAGGCCAGGGGAGCGCTGCCTGCGCCCTGGAGGAACCGGGACCTTGGGAGGACGCAGTTGCCGGGAAAGGTGCGTTGGCGGGAGGGGCGCTTCATCGTATCGGCGTCACCGAGGGCGGCGGATGAACGCTTTTCGGCCTTTCATCTGGTTTATACACCGGTAGAGGGTGATTGCGAAATCCAGGCGCGTGTGGTGAGCCTGGCCAATGAGGACGAGGACTCCTACGCGGGAATCGTGATTTGTGACGGGACTACCCCGGAACACCGCAAGGCAGTGCTGGGAGTTCATCCCTACGGGGAAAAGGGGGTGAAATTCCGACGCTGGGGTTACCAGGGGGGAAGTTCGACGGGCAGGGAACTCCCCTCCCTGGAACTGCCCTACTGGGTCAAGCTGGTGCGCGAAGGTTATGACGTCACCGCCTACCACTCGCCGGATGGCCGCCGGTGGAGAATGTTGAAGGTTTCAGCGGGGAGGATGAGGGACAAGCAGGTCTATGTTGGCCTGGCGGTGCGGGCAGGGAAGTCCAACCGCCTGAGCGAAGCGGTGATTGACAAGGTCAGCATCAATGGGGAGGGCAGCGAGGAGGCGGAACCCATGTTGCCGCATGTGGTTCTCCGGGCGGGCTCGCGGTTGGCGGCGGATGTCCTCAGGGCGAATCGCACCGCCTTTCATCTGGGAGGACGCTGGGAAGGCCGGGCGGTCACGGCTCCGCAAGTGGCCCGGCTGGAGTTTTTTCATCCTCTTCCCGTCGAGTTGGCACCGCTTGTGAAAGGGTCCCGGCCGGGGCTCCTGTTGCGCTCAGGGGATTTCTCGGAGGGCGCTTTTGAGTCGCTGGGCGAGGGGAAACTCCGTCTTGGATCAGTCCTTCTCGGCCCCCGGGAGCATTCCATCCTTGATGAGGCCGATTGCCTGGTTCTGCGCCGGATGGCACCTGAGCCAGCCCGCTACCGGGTACAGACGCAGGCGGGTTCAATCCTGCTGGCCCAGCGGGCGAACCTGCGGGGTGGGAAGCTCGTCCTGGAGGTGGCAGGACTGGGAGAGGTGCAGTTCGGGGTGGAGGAGCTGAAGTCGCTCGGCGCCGTCGAATAGTCCGGGGTCAGTTGCCGGATACCCACTGGATTCCACGGGCAACCATGGAGCGGAGGGCCTTGGAGGATTCGGGGTGTGGGCTGATACTGAGGACCCTGCCCTTGCCGAAGGCCCCGGTGATGATGGCCGGGGTATTGACCATTGTTCCCTTCTGGGGTTCGTAGTGGGCTACTTCGCTGCGGAACCAGGCGAGGACCTGGTAGCCTGGGAGTCCATCTATTCCGGCAGGAGATACGATGGGACCATTATGGTAACGCACCGGGAAGGAGGCGGCCCGGTCCCCGAGGATCCGACGGCCCTCGTTGGTCAGTTCCATCTCGACCGTGGAGGAGGGTCCCCGGTACCACATGCTCTTGCGACCGACCCCCGGAATTTCCCGTGCTTCGCAGAAGGTCTTGTAATTGCAGATCTTGAGGGACCATTTGTAATTTGCTGCCGCAAGGTAGGCGCCTGCGCAGATGCCAACGAAGCCTCCGCCCCGTTCGACAAACGTGCAGACCTGCCTGCGTCCCTCGATTCCGAGCGCGGCGGCCTGTTTGCTTCCACTGCCCCCGGGGAAGATTACCACGTCAAAATGGGAGAGAGCTCCTTCGCGGATGTCAGAGGGGCCGACGCGCCAGGTGAGACTCTGCGGGATTGCTTTCATGACTTCCTGCACATTACGGGGTCCGCTTCCCCCGACCCCGCCGCTGTCGTAGAGGGCGACCCGGAGGTTCAGCTCCCCCTGGGGGCGGGTCATGGTGAGGGCGTCTTTGGGCACCATCCCAAGATTCTCGAAGAGGGCCCGCACCATCAACCGATGCTGGCGGGTCCGAAGCGAGAGCGGTTGCTCCCGGGTGGTGGTCTCCAGGATCAGCGAGTTAGACCCGAGACGTTCCGCGGCGGCACGCGTGAGGCTGCCATTGGCGGTTCCCCTCAGGGGAACGAAGTGCTTGTCGGGATCTGCGATGGTTGCATTTACGGCGGCCAGCATCCGGATCACGACAGGACGGGTGCGCTGGTCCCCCGGGCGTGACGCGAGAATGGTAGAGCCGACGGACTTGGATTGGATTTGGTGAAAGTGATACCCTTCGTGCAGGTCGACCACCCAGTTGGGCTTGAGCTTCCGAGCGAAGGTCCAGACGGCCTGTCCGATGACGGATCGGGCCTCGTCATCGGCTCCGGTCCGGGGGAAGTTGCGATTGAGGTCGGCCTCCTCCTTAGCGAGTTTTGGCAGGTGGCGCGTCCCTGCCCTGAGTCCGGGCTGGTTGGCCCGCGGTAGGACCACGAGGCGACCCCGGAGAATGGGCCAATGGCGGATTTGTTCCGCGGCCCGGGCCCCGGCCGGTTCATTCCCGTGGAGTCCCCCGGTGATCAGCACCGTCGGCCCCGGGTGGTTGCTTTCAATGACATGAAAAGGGGTCTCCCAGCGCGTGCCTTCGCCGAGGGTTCCTTCCGTGAAGGAAATCTCGGCGCGGAGGGACGGGAAGAACTGAGCAACGCCCAGGAACAAGAATGCACTCCAAGCAAAGAAGCCGGGGAAGCGCATCCTGAACACCGGGTAAAGCCTACTTGGTCCAACCGGCGCGGTTCTCGTCCTTGACCGCGTCTTCGTGGAAGTAGTGTTTGCAGGGAAGGAAGATGCTTTTCTCGATCTCGTCGCCCTTCTTGTACTTCAGGAAATTGGCCACGGTCTCGACCGCCATCTTGGCCGGAAACTGCTGGGGGGTGTCGTAGAGTTTCTTGTCGAAGACGCCCTGTTTGCCATCAGGTGAGCCATCGAAGCCGATGATGGTGATCTGATCGGTCTTGTCGCGCTCGCTCACCGTCCGGTAGGCCCCCAGAGCACAGGGGTCATTAATGCAGAAGATGGCGACAATGTCCGGGTTCGCGCTCAGCATGTCGTTGGCCACCTTGTAGCCCTCATCGACCTTGCCCTGGCCATTCTGCTCACTGACGATCTCGAGTTCACTGTTGTTGTCGGCGAGGTACTTCTTGAAGCCATCAACGCGCTTCACACAGGAGCCGGCGGTTGGGAGGTTGATGATGCCGATTTTTCCCTTTCCGCCGGTGACTTTCATCATGCTTGCACCTGCGAGGAGCCCGCCCTGGAAATTGTCGCTCCCGATGTGGGCGGTCACCATGTCGCGTACTTCCTGGCTGTCCATTTCCATGTCGAAGGTGAAGACCGGGGTGCCGGCATCGAAGGCATGCTTGATGCCGTCGGCCACCGCGGCGGAGTCCGCGGGGTGGAGGAAAATCGCATCGCATTCCTGCGCCACGAAGTCTCTGATCTGGGTGATCTGCTCGACCGGGTTGTTTTTGCCGTCGAGGGCAATCAGCGTGTAGCCGGCTTTCTCGGCCTCCTCGGTCATCACGTCGGCAATGAGGCGAAAGAAGGGATTATTGAGATCCATGCAGGTCATCCCTATGGTTCCCTTGGTTTCTCCGCTGCCGGAGTTGTTTTCACCCTTGGTGTTGTTGCTGGCATCCTTCTTCTCGCCGCAGGAAGCAAGCGAGAGAACCAGCACGGAAAGAAAGACGGAGAGAAAGCGGGATCGTTTCATAAGCGGGCTGAGAAGATGGATCGTCAGCTTGGCGCTGTGAATCTCAAATCTCGTGTATTTTGAACGACCCCGGATCGGAGATCGTGACTATTCAGGGGATCGAAGGATACCCCGTGATCAGTGCGGTTCGGCCAGAAGCTTTCGCAATCCACCGCTCTGGCGCATCTTGTCGACCAGGACGGCGATGACGATGATCACTCCGAGAACGACGTCCTGCAGGGCGTCGCCGAAGTTGATTTGTCCCATGCCGGTCTTCATTACCGCGATGATCAGGGCCCCGATCAGGGTTCCGAAAATACGGCCTGTTCCCCCGAAGAGGCTGGTTCCCCCGATCACGACCGCGGCGATGACCTGCAGTTCGAGAGAGACCCCGATGGTGGTAGTCGCGGTTCCGATTTGAGAAGCCTCCACGCAGCCCCCCAATCCACTGAGGAGACCGCAGAGGGTGTAGACGAAGATGAGCACTCCCGTAACGGGCACCCCGCTCAGGCGCGCGGCTTCCGGGTTGCCACCAACGGCGTAGATATAGCGTCCGTACTTCGTGCGCGACATGAAGACATGGGCTGCGATGTAGAGGAGAAGGAGCAGGATGATGGTGTTGTGAATGCCGAGCATCTTGCCTTGGCCGAGCCAGTCGAATGACTGCGGGAGGTCATCGATCTTGGGCGACATTTTCTGGAGGCCGCGGGCAATCATCATCATGCCCAGAGTGATGATGAAGGGGGCGACCTTGAAGAAGGCGATGAGGGATCCACAGAGCAACCCCATCGCACCGCAGCAGAGGATGGCGGCCAGGAATCCCAGCCCGACGCCACCCATTCCCACATCATTGATGGCCCCTCCGGAAGCCTCCGCTTGATGCGCGATGGCCTGCACCGCTCCCGCACAGACCATTGCGGAAAGACCAACGAGGCTCCCCACCGAAAGATCGATGCCCGCGGTGATGATGACGAGGGTCATGCCTGTCGCCACGATGGCAATGACGACGACCCGCTTGAAGATGGAAAGGAAGGTGTCGGTCTTGAAGAAGGTCGAGTAGACTCTGGTGCTTGGACGGAGAACCTTGTAGGCGGTGAACTCCGGGTAGTTCTCCGGGAGGTCGATGATCAGTTCGTCGAGGACAGGGCCGCTGGTAGCGATGGCCCCGAGTTGGCCGCCATCGGCGCGCAGCTTGTTCAAGGCGAGGCGGAGATCACGTGGTTCGCCAATGACGAGTTGAAAGTTCTTGAGCCCCTTCTTCTCAAGCCCTTCCGCGGTCCGTTTGGCGACATCCTCGTAGCTGGTCTTACGGTTTCCGAAGATGAGCACCTGAGCATCGCTCTTGACGCTTCCCCGGGCAGATAGGCCCCGTCCGGTGATCTGTTCGACAAGATTGTCGGCTGCGCTCGGGCCATCGTTGTCTTTCCTTTTCAGGGTGAGGAGACTGAAGAGAGTCACCAGTGCGAGGAGCACGAGCACCATCCCGTAGTCACCAAGCTTGATCTTCGAGAGCATCGGAGGGTTCTAGTGATCACACCACGGGCCGTATCCGTGCAGGACCAGCGAAAAGAGGCTTCAGGAGAGCTTCAATGCGCCGGTGCTGTCCCCGATCTTGCTGGTTTTCACGCCCATGACCTGAATCATGGAGAGCCACAGGTTGGCGATGGGGGTGCCCTGCGGGGACTTGAGATGGTGGTTTGCTGCAATGGCTCCCCCCCCGCGTCCGGCAATGACGGTGGGCAGGTCGGTGTAGACGTGGAGGGAGCCGTCGCTGATCCCCGAACCGAGCAGGAACATGGAGTTGTCGAGGAGGGTTCCCTCTCCCTCCTTCACCTCGGCCATCTTAGCCACGAGGGTGGCAAACTGCTGGACGTGGAACTGATCGAGGGCCTCGAGCCTGGTCCGGACGTGCGCATTGCCCTGCCCGTGGGTCATCCCATGGTGGTCAACAGGCTTGTCAAAGAGTCCGTGCACCGTGAGAGGTGAACCCCACCTTTCCGGGCTGCTCATGATGGAGCAGACGCGGGTGAGATCGGTGCGGAAGGCGAGGATCATGAGATCGCCCATGACCTGGATGAACTCGTCCCGGGTCATGGCCTGCCATGGCTTGGTGGGAGGAGCGATCTTGAGCTTGTCGATCTCGGCCTGCCGCTTGGTCACCCGTTCGATCTGCTTTTCAACGGTCCGGATGGATTCCATGTACTCGTCGAGTTTTCCGCGGTCAACCACTCCGAGGTCCCGGTCCAGAGACTTGGCATCGTCCAGCACGAGGTCGAGCACGCTCCCATGCTCCTGGTGCTCCTTTACGGCAAAGAGCCGGTTGAATACCGCCTGGGGATCGCGCAGGGAGCGCGCCACGTGCCCGTGTCCATACCAGGAGATATTGTCGAAATAGACCGACTCGCGGTTGTCCTCGTAGGGGTTACAGCTCAGTTCCAGGGAGCGGAATGCAGTATGCTTGCCGGCCTCCTCAGCCATGACTTGGTCAACGGTCTTCTTGAGGGGATAGCCGGCAGGCGAGAGTTCGTCGGGTGCGGCACTGCTGAGCCAGCAGGCCCCGGCCTGGGCGTGTCCATCGGTTCCCGCCACCTTGACGCGGTCCAGTTTGGTGTAGAGGGAGATGTGTTCGCGGACCGGAGTGAGGGGCTGGAGGCTGGGGGACAGCGTGAAGTCTTTTCCCTCGTCCACCGGGTGCCAGGCCCTCTGCACCACGCCGTTGGGAATGTAGAAGAATCCGGCCCGGACAGGCGGACGGGTCTGGGAGGCTCCGGCTGCGTAACTGCGGGCTTGCATGATCTCGAGCAGCGGCAGGGCGAGGGTCGCCCCGGCACCGCGCAAGACGGCACGGCGAGAGAGGGTGGGTCGCTTCAGGATCATGGGTTCTTCTTGGAGGGGCCGGCGGACACCGCCAGCTGATTCGTTTTGTGGAGAAAAGGATAACTCCTGGCGATCTCGGAGACAACCGTGGAAAATTGGCCCTTTCTGGCCATCACGTTTTTAACGATCCTGTCCACCGCGGGCTTGTCACCAAGGTCGAGTTCCCGCCCCAGGGCATAGGCCAGAAGGTGTTCACAGAAGGCGCGCATGAACCACTCGGGATTTTCAAGGAGGACATTCTTGAGCCCGATCACGTCCTGGAACCTGCCCTTGCCGAAGAGTGTCCCGCTGGCGTCGATGGGGAGACCGGAGCGGTAGGTGTCGCGCCAGCGGCCGATGGCATCGTAGTTCTCCAGGGCAAAGCCGAGGGGATCGATCTTCTGGTGGCAGGAGACGCAGCTTTCGTTCTCCTGGTGGGCCACGAGACGTTGTCGCAGGGTCTGTCCCCGGGCCTCAATGACAGCATCGTCCTGTTCGATCTCGGGAATCACATCGGGCGGGGGAGGGGGAGGCTTGTTCAGGATAACGGTAGCGACCCACGCTCCCCTCCGGATGGGGCTGGTACGCAGGGGCTCGGAGGTCATGGTGAGAGCTGCCGCGGAGGTGATCACGCCTCCTTCCCGGCGGGTGTCGAGATTCCGACGATTGAATCGCTGGGACCCGGTATTGAAGCGGTTGCGGTTGGCCTTGTTCCGGAAGGGAACCTTGTCCTTGTACCAGGACTGCATTTCGTCGGAGCGGTAGGAGTAGTTGGAGTCCACCAGCAGCATGATGGAGCGATCTTCCACCATGATGCTTTCAAAGAGGAGGAGGGGCTCCGCCATGGTCTGCAGGCCGAACTTCCATTGCTCGCAGCCAATGCGGGAGTAGTAGATCTGGAACCGGTCAAAGTCCGGAACGGCGGTGATGAGCTGATCGAGACGGAGCCACTGCCGTGCAAAGTTCTCGGCGAGGGCCTTGCTCTTCGGGTTTTCGAGCATCCTGGTCACCTGGGCGGCGTAGGCCTCCGGCTGCCCGAGGTCGCCGCTGCGGGCGCTGGCGAGAAGCTCCTCGTCGGGCAGCGTGCTCCAGAGGAAGAAGGAGAGGCGGGTGGCCAGCTCATAGGGGGTCAGGGCCTCCTCTGCGCCTGCGTCCCGCTTGCGCTCGGTGAGGTAGAGGAATCGCGGGGAGGCCAGGACCGCAGCGGTCACGCTTTTCATGGCCTGTGGGTAGTTGCCGTGACGCTCGACTTCGTGCATGACGAACTTCACATAGCGCGCCAGGAGCTCGTCACTGATGTCGGAGCGGAATGCGCGCTCCAGGAAGGGGCGCAGGCGTTGTTCGGTGATGAGGGGCCAGAGCTCCCGGTCCTTCTCCCCTGGTGCGCGATAGAAGGTGTCGGTGATTGCCGAGTAGCCATCGAATTCACGGGCATTCACGATGGAGCGCCCAAGCTTGAGAAAGCTCTCCAGCAGGATGGGCGAGACACTGAGCTGGTCGCCCTGGTTGTTGAAGCCGTGCTCAGCCTGCAGGTCGATGGCGAAGGGACTCACCCCGGTGAGGATATGCTGTTCAATCTGGTTCTTGCCGAGGGCACGGTTGGAGACCTGCACGGTGTCAGGAAAACGACCGGAGGCCGGATTGAAATATCCCCGGCTACGGATCACCTTCTCGGGCAGCGGATAGAGGTCTCCCTTGAGCTGCAGGAGATCCTTTACGGCGTTATTGTATTCATAACGGTTGAGGCGCCGCATCACGATGGGCTTGAGGCGGCCTGAATCCTTGAGGTGTTTCTCAAGGTATCCGTTAAAAAGTGCGGCCAGTTTGCGGCGTTCCTCCGCCTTGGGCTGGTTCTCGTCCTCGGGAGGCATCTCCTGGTAGGCGATAGCTTCAGCAGCCTTGCGAACGAGCTTGATATTGGAGAGAAAATCCTGCTCGGAGGTGAGCTCCTTTAGATTGACCTTGCCCTTCACCTTGTCTTTTTCGCCATGGCACCCGTAGCAGTAGGTGGCCAGCACCGGTTTCATTTCGTCCAGGGTGACAGAGGGTCTTGCAAGAGGGGCTTCTTCGGCTTCCGGAGTCCTGGCGACCGGTTGTTTCGGAGGAGCAAGGTTGACCACCTTCAGGAAATCGAGGCCGAGGAGGTATCCCGATTTCTGGAACTTGGATGCTTTGGGGTTCGCGCCGGTGAGCTTGAGGACCAGTTTGTGTTCACCCCGGGGGAGAGGCAGCTTCCCGAGATCGACCATCGGAGCGAGGCCGACCTTCGGGTCATAGAGATCAATCCCACGGCGCAGGACTTTGTCGTTGAGGGAGAGAGAGAAGATTCCGTAGTCCGGAGCGAGGGTCAGCTGGGCCGCAACGTGGTAGATGCCTGCCTCCTCGATGCGGAACTCCGTAGTCATCTCCTGCCCGATCTCACCGTCCCAGAGGAGGTGCGCATCGCCGCTCCAACCCGTGCCGAAGCTGCGCGTTCCCTGTGTGCGTGACTTGCCGTGCCTGGGAAGGAGTTCCCCTTCCAGAAGGCCGTTGACCGGACCTTTTGCTTCCCGGCCCCGCACGCTGTGGTAATCGAAGGGAGCAGCGAATATGAATCCAGTGGTGCCAAGGAGGAGGACTGGGGAGATGGGTAATCTCATGGCAGAGTAGCAACGAATACGCCCTCCAGCGCAGGGATTGTCGAGCCGGGAATCGTTCTGGGTTATCGCAAGTTAGAGTGAGTCCCGTCCCGGGCCAGGTCACTGGGCGGTCCAGCCTCCGTCCACGCTGAGCATGCTTCCGGTGGTATAGCTTGCCGCTTCGCTGGCAAGATAGAGGGCCGCGCCCTGAATCTCGGGAAGTTCGCCCCACCTGCGGAGTGCGGTGCGGTCGACGATGAAGCGCCTGGCTTCCTCCGAGTCTGCCAGGGGGGCGTTCATTTCCGTAAGGAAGGGTCCGGGACAGATCGCGTTGACAACGATTCCACTTCCGGCCAGTTCGAGGGCCAGGCTCCGGGTGAGCTGGGTGACAGCGCCCTTGCTGGAAGCATAAGGGGTCCGCTCGGGCACTCCCACCAGCCCGATGGCGCTCGAAAGGTTGATGATGCGTCCCCAGCCCTTGGTTTTCATCACGGGGATGACGTTCTTACAGCAGAGCCAGGTCCCCGTCACGTTGATCTGCATGAGTTCCTCGAATTGCTCGATGGTAATGTCCTCAATTGCCCCTCTCGTGTTGATGCCTGCGCTGTTGACGAGAATGTCAACGCTACCCAAGGATTCCCTGGCGGAGGCGATCATGGACTCCACCTGTCCCGGATTCGTGACATCGGCCTCAATCCCCAGCGCCTTCCCTCCATGATCGGCTGCGATTTCCTCTGCGGCCTCCCTGGCCTCGCTTCCATGCCGGCTGGCCACTGCGATGGAAGCCCCCGCTGAGGCCAGGCCTGCAGCAATGACCTTGCCAAGGCCCTTGGATCCTCCAGTCACCAGGGCGGTGCGACCGTCCAGGTCGAAGAGCTTGATTCCGGGATAGGGCATTGTTGCAACCAGGTCAGGGCCGGGTCAGTCCTTGCGGGGATCAGTCGGTTGCCTTGGCAAGGGCCTGGTCCAGGTCGGTCACGATGTCCTCGATATTCTCTATGCCAACCGCGAGGCGAACCAGCTCGGGAGTGATTCCTCCTGCGGCCTGCTGCTCCTCATTGAGCTGGGAGTGGGTAGTTGTCGCGGGATGTATTGCGAGGGACTTGGCATCCCCGACATTGGCAAGGTGCGAGTGCAGTTGGAGGGACTCAATGAATGTCCGGCCTGCTTCAGCACCACCCTTGATGCCAAAGACAACCATTGCTCCTCCCTTGCCCCGGATATACTTCTGGTTCTTCTCGTATTCCGGGTTGTCGGACAGTCCGGGATAGCGGACCCACTCGACCGCCTCGTGCTGCTGCAGGTGCTCAGCAACGGCGAGGGCATTTTCGCAGTGGCGTTCCATCCGCAGGGGAAGAGTTTCAATGCCCTGAAGGAAAATCCAGGCATTGTCCGGCGAGATGCAGGCCCCGAGGTTCCGCAGGGGGACCGTCCGCATCCGCAGGATGAAAGCGAGGGGGGCGAGTTCGGGCGGGAGGTCATGACCCCAGCGAAGACCGTGGTAGGAGGAATCCGGAGTGTCATAGAGAGGGTGCTTTCCTGCACCCCAGTTGAAACGCCCGGAATCCACCACCACTCCGCCGATTCCCGTTCCGTGACCACCAAACCACTTGGTGAGGGAGTGGACCACGATGTCTGCCCCATGATCAATGGGGCGGGTCAGGTAGGGAGTGGAGAAGGTGGAGTCCACGATCAGGGGGACTCCGCATGCATTGGCGTGTCCCGCGATGGCCTCAAGGTCTGCAACCTCAAGAGCGGGATTAGAAACGGTTTCGGTGAAAAAGGCCCGGGTGTTTTCGTCTGCGGCCCGGGCAAACTCCTCCGGGTCCTGAGAGTCGACGAAGCGCACCTCGATACCAAGGGTGGGCAGGATGTCATTGAACTGGGTATAGGAGCCTCCGTAGAGGTTGCGGGCCGAGACGATGTTATCGCCGGCCTGTGCAAGGTTGATAATGGAGTAGAATACCCCGCTGGTTCCCGAACCGAGTGCGAGGGCGGCGAGCTCATGTGCCCCCTCAAGAAGGGCGACCCGTGATTCCAGGACCGCCTGGGTCGGGTTCATGATCCTGCTGTAGATGTTCCCGAGCTCCTTAAGCGCGAAAAGATTGGCAGCATGCTCGGTGCTATCAAAGACATACGATGTCGTGCGGTGGAGGGGTACCGCGCGTGCATTGGTGGAGGGGTCAGGTTCCTGCCCGCCGTGGAGACAGAGTGTTTCGATATTCATGGTTTTGGGGTAGTGCCGCTATCGGAAGCCGGTGCCTTTTGATGGATCGGGGGCGGATCCTCAGACTCAGGCAGCCCAGCGTCAACCCTGCTCTTATACGCCTGTATCATTCCCCGCTTTGATCAGGAGTATTGTCATGGAAGGGTCAGGGGATAGTTCTTGGCTTTCCGGCGGCAGCTCCCTCGCGGTGAATCAAGAGGCGGGAGGTGGAGATGAGCGCTCAAAGAGGGGGTCGGAAGAGGAGTGTTGCGGGGCCTGATTACCTAGAGATTTCTCCATCCGTGACGTCAATTTGCGGACCAACCCGGGGGTGTTTGTGCCAGACGTTTGACTGCTCGGCAGGATCCGCAGAGAGGCTGCAGGGCTGACCCGGGGTCGTGACTTTGATTGTCAGCCCGGATCGTGTAAGTGATGGCCATGAAGATAGCGGCTGTTGCCAACTTCCTGATCCTTTGTGTTACGGTGTCGGCCGCCCCTGTTCGGATCGGAACCTTCAAGGTTGATGCCACCCCGCCCCTGGGGAGCCCGTTGGCTTACGATGCCGTTGTAGGAGTGGACTCGCCCCTTAGTTGCCGGGGGATTGTTCTTCTGGGTGCGGGCGATCCCATCGTTCTGGCCGCGATTGATTGGATCGGGCTCAGCAACGACGGCCATTTGGAATTTCGCAAGGCGTTGGCGAAGGGGGCCTCCACAAGGATGGAGCGGGTCACCATGCACGCCCTTCATCAGCATGATGCCCCACGGTGTGATTTCTCGGCCGAGGTCCTGTTGGCAAAGCATGGAATGGGAGGGAAGAATTTCAACGTGGCGCATGCCCGCAAGGTTATCGCCAGTGTCGCGGTAGCGGTAACAAAGGCGGTCGAGACGGCGGAGCCTGTCAGCCATCTGGGGATAGGAGCAGGTGAGGTCCAGATGGTGGCTTCAAATCGGCGCATCCTGGGACCGGACGGGAAGGTTCAGCACGTCCGTTTCACGGCGACGAGCGATCCTGCCATCCGTGCTTTTCCCGCGGGGACAATCGATTCCCGGCTGTGCCTGGTCACCTTCTGGAATGGAGAACAGGCTTTGGCCGCGCTGAGCTATTATGCCACTCACCCGCAGAGCTATTACCGGACCGGTCTGGTTAATCCGGATTTTCCAGGGATGGCCCGGAACCAGCGGGAGAAGGAGACCGGGGTCCCCCACATCCATTTTACGGGAGCGGGGGGCAATATCGGGGCAGGCAAGTGGAATGACGGGGCAAAAGAGAACCGGCAGATTCTTGCCGACCGGGTTACAGCGGGCATGAAGGCGGCGTGGGAGGCCACATCAAAGGAACCCCTTGGCAGTGGCGACGTGCACTGGGTAGTGGAACCGGTTCTCCTGCCGCCGGGGGCTCACCTGAAGGAAGAAACCCTCGCCGCCATTGTAGAGGTAGAAACCGAGCCGCTGGAGAAGCGCTACCTTGCGGCGAAGGTCCTGACCTGGCTGCGGCGATGCCAGCGCAAGGAACCCCTGGAGCTTTCCTGCCTCGCCCTGCGCCAAGCCCGCATCCTGCACATGCCCGGCGAGTTGTTCGTGGAATACCAGCTCTACGCCCAGGAGGTTCGTCCGGATCTCATGGTTGCCATGGCAGCGTATGGTGATTACGCGCCGGGTTATATTTGTACCGAGGTTGCCTACTCCGAGGGCGGGTACGAGGCGGCGGAGGCCTCGTCAATGGTGAGCCCGGAGGTCGAGAGTGTTCTCAAGGGAGCCATTCGCCGCCTGCTGGATGCTCCCGCTCCGTTAGAAGGCGAGGCGAAGCCGCTGACCGGGGAAGATTCAACCGCCCCTTAGGTTCTGGAGCCGGGGGGGGTGCGGTGTCCTCCAAAGTACTTTTCACTCCGGTAGCGGAGCCACACCCGCAGGACCTGGGGAACCTTCTCACGCTCTGCCGGGGTCAGACGCTGGTAGAGAGCGAGAGCCCGCTCCCGTTCCCGGCGACAGGGTTTGTTCCGATGAGCCTTCCAGAAGCTCCGGGCTACCCGGATGCGCCGGCAGACTTCCTTGAGGAGGGCTGCTCCGGAGAGGTCTTCATCGCGCTTTCTGTTCTTCCGGGCCGGCATTGCAGTAAGAAGGAAGGCGTCATAGGCTGCGGCATGCCCCCGGACAAGAGCGCAGATTTACCGGACCCCTCCCGGCGGCTGCTCGCTCTGGCCCAGGAGCTGGAGGAGCTGGCAGCCGACCGCGCCCTTTTGGAACATCTTACGGTGGAGGAACGCACCCGCCTCATAGCGGCTGCGGGCCGGGTCTTCTCGCCTGATTTTTCCGAGCGTCGTCGCTATACACGGGCCAAGCGTCGCAAGATGAAGGCGGCAAAGATTGCCTCGGACCAGCAGGTGCTCGAGCAGTGTGGGATTCGGACGATGCGAAACAAGCCGGTGTTCACTACGCCGAATGTCTTTCCCCCTGTGGAGTTTGATCAGGAGGAAATCACCGATGATCCTGACTTCCGCGAAGTGCTGGATCCGCAGAATTGTTACATCTGCAAGTCGGATTTCACCCGGATCCATCATTTTTACGATCAACTCTGTCCCGAATGTGCGGAATTCAACTATCGCAAGCGCAGTGAAAGCGCGGATCTCAGTGGACGGGTGGCACTGCTCACGGGGGGACGGGTCAAGATTGGGTACCAGGCTGGAATTAAACTCCTGCGGGCAGGGGCCTCCGTTATCCTGACTACCCGCTTTCCACGTGACGCGGCCCAGCGTTATGCCTCGGAAGAGGATTTCGAGAATTGGGAGGACCGGCTTGAGATCTACGGTCTCGATCTCCGGCATACTCCCAGCGTGGAGTCTTTCTGCACACATGTTCGCGAGAGCCGGGACCGGCTTGATTTTGTTATCAATAATGCCTGCCAGACGGTTCGGCGGCCCCCGGAGTTTTACCGCCACATGATGAATCTGGAAGCGACCGCGCATAGCCAGTTGCCCGGGCATGTGCGGAAACTCCTGGGCCCCTACGAGGGACTGCGGGGCTACAACCTGTTGCCTGAAGGCCAGCCTGGGCTGGTGGAAGGGGTGGACTCCACGGTGGCCGGACTCACCCATGCCGCCGAGCTTTCCCAGGCTGCCCTGCTGCCTGAGGAACTGTCTGAGAACGAACTCGCGGCGCAGGCCGATCTCTTTCCGGAAGGCCGGCTTGACCAGGACCTGCAGCAGGTTGACCTGAGGGAACGGAATTCCTGGCGCCTGATGCTTCCGGAAATTTCGTCCGTGGAATTGCTAGAGACGCAGCTCGTGAATGCAGTGGCGCCTTTTGTGCTTAACGCCCGGCTCAAGCCACTCATGCTCGGCGGTGCGGAGCGAGACAAGCATATCGTCAATGTCTCTGCCGTGGAGGGACAGTTCTACCGGAGGTTCAAAACGACCCGGCATCCCCACACCAATATGGCCAAGGCCGCCCTCAACATGATGACACGCACCTCGGCGGCCGAATACCACGCGGACGGGATCCACATGAACAGCGTCGACACGGGTTGGGTCACGGACGAAGACCCGGTTCAAATTGCGGAACGCAAGACTTCTGAACACCGCTTTCACCCTCCTCTTGATATTGTGGATGGAGCAGCCCGCATTCTGGATCCGATCATTTCCGGGATGCTGAGTGGAACACATCTCTGGGGGCAGTTTCTCAAGGACTATCGTCCCACTGACTGGTAGGGCGGATGTCGATGTTTACCTGGGGAGCCAGACGAGATCCGCCCAGAGCGGGGTGTCGTTCTTCGAGTCTACGCCCTTGCGGGTGGCGCCACTGGTCACGATTTCGGAAAGCTGGGAGATCAGGGTTTTCTCTACTTCCCGATGCCGGACGAGGATATTGGTCTTCTCCCCCGGGTCGAGGTGCAGGTCGTAGAGTTCGCGCTTCTCTGCCTTTTTCGCGCTTTCCATGACCAGTTTCCATTTGCCCGACCTGATTGCGAAGCGTCCGTTGGCGGCATGGTGAATGACGGCAGGCCGGCGGGGGAGCGAGGATTTGTCGGCAGTCCAGGCCTGATGAAAACTAATGCTGTCCTCGCCAGACCGGGCTGGAAGCGGCTTGTCGAGAATAGCGGCGAAGGTGGCGAGGAGGTCGGTCTGGCAGATTGGTTCGTTCCACCGGGAGCCCGGCTTGACCCTGGCGGGCCAACGGAGAAAGAAGGGGACGCGGTGGCCTCCTTCGTAGATGGAGCGCTTGCCTCCACGATAGGGTCCGGAGCTATGGTGTCCAAATTTCTGGATACGCTGCTTCCAGGTGTTTTCCGGTCCGTTGTCGGAAGTGTAGATGACGATGGTGTTCTTCGTCAGCTTCTCGTCGTCCAGGAGGGAAAGCAGCCGACCGAGGTGCCAGTCCGTCTCGATCATGAACTCCCCGTAGGCTCCCGCCTCACCCTGGCCACGAAACTGCTCCAGCGGAATGACCGGTTTGTGGGGTGAAGTGAGGGGCAGGTAGAGGAAGAAGGGGAGGCCCTTGCGGGCATCCGGGGCCACCGAGCGGATCCACTTGATGGACTGGTCGGTGAAGCGCGTCAGGCACTCGGAATCCACGAAGTCCGGGGCGACTTCCATGAGGTCATCTCGTCGTTCTGCCAGGTAGGGAGGGGCGATCCGGTAATCGGAGAATGCGATGCGATTGGGCTTCTTCTTGGTCCACTGGGAGGGCGGGACCTTGGCGAAGCGGCCTTCGAACCAGGCCAGGACCCCGTAATTCATTGAGGCGGGAATACCCCAGAAGTAGTCAAAGCCCTTGTCGAGAGGCATATCCCGGACCGGGAGCTCCCAGTTGCGATTACCGATGGTCCCCGGGAAATCCATGCCGAGATGCCACTTGCCGACCATCGCTGTTCGATATCCATGCGTGTGGAGGAAGGAGGCCAGGGTGGTCCGGCCCTTCTCGATCAGGCAGGCGTGTTCGGCACCGAAGACCCCTCGCTTTAACTTTGTTCGCCAGCTGTAGCGTCCCGTCAGCAGACCGTAACGCGAAGGGGTGCAGACCGTGTCGGAGCAATGTGCATCGGTGAAGGTCATTCCTTCCCGGGCAAGGCGGTCCTGGTGGGGGGTCTTGAATTTTGCCCCGGGGTTCAGGCAGCTGGCATCCCCGTAGCCCTGGTCGTCGGTGTAGACGAGGACGATGTTGGGGTGTGGAAGCGTTTCCGCCTCCGGGCGGTGGGCGCAGCAGAAGGAGCCCAGAACAAGCAGCAGGATCGGGAATTTCATTTGTGATTTACTGCAAAACAATGCGGAAGGCTGTGGGGATTTATCCAGCGGCCACACGGGTCCTGCTAGTTCTCCAGGTCAAGAAGCCCGTGCTCGCTCAAGAGGGTGAAGATGTCAAAATCCTTCCATCGGGTTTCAGCGAGATGCAGGAGCCAGCGCAGAGCCTCTTTCCCGGTCGGGCCTTTGGCCTTTGCGATTTCGATGAGGGCATCGCGGGCGGCTGGGTCGTCGGTGAATGCCAGCGTTTCGACCGCGAGCAGACGGGCCGCATCGGAAAGGTCCCCGGCGAGGGCCCGTTTCTGCAGATCCGGAATGGCGGCCCCGGGGTGAAGACGCCAGGTGATCCTGGCGAAGGCTTCCGTCCATTCAAGGGCTTGCGTTATTCTTGCCACGCTTTTCAATCTGGCCCACACGAGCTCTTCTGCCCCCTCGGCGGCAAGTCCGCAGGCCTCAAGGTAAGTACGATCGCCCGCGCTGCAGCGCCTCAGGAAATAACTCAGATAGGTCGACTTGCGCTGAGCGGGAACATCACGCAGAGAGAGGGCCACCTCGCTCCGAACCGCGGAACTGGGCTCATCGACGTAGAACTTGCTGACCATCTCCAATGGGTCCTCGCCAGCATTCCGCAGGGACCTGAAGGCAAGGAGGCGGGTCCGGGCATCAGGGCTATCGAGCAGGGTCCTGGTCAGACGGAGGCCTTCGGCTCCCAGATCAGGAAGAAGCCAGACGGCTCTGGCCTGGAGGTAGCCGTTGTAGTGTCCGAGTAAGCTGCGGACTGCGGGAAGGGCTTTCTCCCCGGCGGCCTGCAAAGCCTCAAAGCCGAGATGCCGGACGTTCTGGGCAGGGCTTGAGAGAAGGGTAATGGCCTCCTCGATGGAATCCGCAGAGGAAGCCCTGATCGCGGGACGGAATCCTTTCGGGGCGAGCCGGTAAATGATTCCCGGGCTATTTTGATCCCCAGCGGGGCCATTTTCTGCGCCACGGTCGACCCATCCGGAGAGATAGAGTGCTCCGTCCGCGCCCACCATGATATCGGAAGGGCGGAAGGGGTTGCCAGCCTGGGTTTTTATGAAGTCGAATCGCTCGAGCTTGAAGTTTGATTCTTCCTGGATCGGGAAATATCCGAGGACAACCCCACGGTCTGCGTCGCAGCTGGCCAGCAACCCGCTATATCTGCCTGGGAGAGCACCGTTTTCATAGAAGCAGATTCCAGTCGGGGAGCCAGGCCCATAGACGTCGCCAGGGGGAATGGTGCCGGGGTCCCACTGTCGCCAGTGTGCCTCGGCTACCGTCTGGCCCGGGCGCTGGTCGGTCTGCCAGGTGCGTTGTCCATCAGGCGAAAAGAAGCCGAAGAAACCGCCCTCCATCATCCACGTGAGGCGACAGGATTCGGAATCGGCACTGTCATTCTGGAAGATGTCCCCAAACGAAGTGATCGTTTGTCCGCGGCTGTTACGAAAACCGTGACCCATAATGCGGACCTGCGTGCCGTCAGGATTCATTCTGGCTGCGAAGCCACCAACCCAGGTCCGGCCATCGCCGCTCGGTTTGCCCGCAAGGGTCCGGGGGTCGGCAGCCCACCGGTCCCCTTCACCCCCGAGCGGACCACCAATGAGGAATTCCACTCCGTCCTTGTCGCGAAACTGTGCTCCCGAATTGTCCTGGCTGAAGTACCATTTCCCATCCGGGCCCCCCACTACCGCGAGAAGGCCATGATCGTGATCCTTTCCGTTGAATCCGCTGAGGAGGTTTTCACGTTTGTCGACCTCAGGATTGAAAACCAGGTCCCGGTTGACGTCCGTATAGACGATAAGATGAGGTGGTTGGGACACCACCACGCGATTATCGAATACGCTCACGCGGGGCGGGGCAACCAGCTCAGGATCCTGTACGAAAACGTGGGAGCTGTCGGCCCTCCCATCCCGGTCTTTATCCTCAAGCACAACGATGCGGGCCCCTTCCGGACGCTGGTTGCGGTGTTGGCGGCCTCCTTCGGCGACCCAGATCCGACCGGCGGCGTCGGTATCCATATTGGCAGGGTTGAAGAGCGCCGGGCCGGTGGCCCAGACGGACAACTCAAGGTCATCGGGCACGATGATCCCTCCATCAGCGACCGGGAGCGGTCCCGGGGCCCGGAGATCTTTCCCTGGAACGCCTTCAGGCTGCCTTGCGGGATCCTCGCTGTGGGCTCCCGATCTTTTGGAGAGCTTGGGCGCTTCGGGGCTTTTCTCTTGGGGTGCCGGGGCTGGTCGAACCTTCGCTCCGGCACCCTGATTAAAACCCGCCTCTCGCTCCTTCTGGATTTTGGCGGGCGGGAGTTTTTTCCATGCCGCGGGGTCTGGAACCTTTATTCGTCTCACCCGGCCCTTCTTGTCGAGATTGACGTTGAGTTCCTCCTCGGTGGGCGTTCGTGATTGAACACCCTCCTGCGGAACCTTCATACCGGCAGTCCAGATGATTGCATTGAGGACCGCCCTGCGCAGGCCATCGACAGCCCAGCTGTGATGGTAATGCCCCCCGACGAATCCCACCCCGCGTCCGCCCGTGGGGCGTTCGTAACCCCACATCAGGGTCTGTGACTTGCCCAGGCCCTCCACGCCATTCTTGTTCCACATGTTGATATAGCGGTGCATGTTATCGCGGGTTGGTACCGCGGTGAAGAGATCCAGGACCTTGTCGCGCTCCTTGACGAAACGCATGTGGTAGTACCACTCGTCGAGGCAGGTAATCTTCTCGGGCACGCCATTGCCGATCTCGTGATCCTTGATGATCTCAAGGTCGGCGACCCAGTGCGGGTTAACCGACCAACCGCTTTCCATGGCCCCGCCAATCCACGGGCGGTAGTATTTCTCACCGATCTGCTTGTTGGGGTGCACGGCATAGTGCATGAAGACCATACCCACTCCCTTCTTGGCGAGTCCGTCGAGGAATTCCCATTGTCCGGCGTGGGCACTGACGTGGTCGGCGTAGATTACGATGGTGTCGGCGCTCTCCACGATGGGCTTGTGTTCCTTGGGCCAGTCGGCGCGCAGGACGGTGGCCTTTACCTTGAGTCCGCTCTGTTCGTTGAGGGCCTTGGCCAGAAGCGTGCAGCCAGCATAAAACTCGTGTTCACCGGGCCCGTGGCTGCGGTTGCCCGCAATGAAGACGATGTGTTTGGTGTCCTCCTTCTTTTTCTCCGACATGAGAAGTGGACAGAGCAGGGCGAGGAAGAGAGGGAGGACGAAGGTGATGCGTTTCATGGATTATGGGGTGAAGATATGACTGGGGTGTAGTGGCGTATTGAGTATTCAGGATCGGGATTTGTCACGAGAAAGATGCAAACCCGGGTACCGTTGCAAAGCAGGCCGGGGGCCTGCCCTGCAATCATCCGTTCATGCCAGCGCACCTTTCACGACCTTACCATGAACGTCTGTGAGACGGTGGTGGCGGCCCTGGTACTTGAAGGTGAGCCGTTCGTGGTCGATGCCGAGGAGGTGTAGGATGGTGGCGTGGAAGTCGTGGATGTGAACCGGGTTTTCGGCGATGTTGTAGCTGTAGTCATCGGTGGCACCGTAGCTGGTGCCAGCCTTGCTGCCGCCGCCTGCCATCCATACGGTGAAGCAGCGGCCATGATGGTCGCGGCCGAAATTTCCACCGTTGAACCTGCCCTGACAGTAACTGGTGCGTCCAAACTCGCCGCCCCAGATCACGAGGGTGTCCTCCAGCAGGCCGCGGTTCTTGAGATCGGTAACGAGGGCGGCGGAGGCTTGGTCTGTTTCGCGGCACTGGTTCTTGATGCCGCCGGGGAGACCTCCGTGCTGGTCCCAGCCCTGGTGGTAAAGCTGGATGAAGCGGACATCCCGTTCGGCGAGGCGGCGGGCGAGGAGGCAATTGGCAGCGAAGGTTCCGGGCTTCTTGGCGTCGTTCCCGTAGAGTTTGTAGGTGCTTTCCGGTTCGTCGGAGAGATCGGTTACCTCGGGGATGGATTGCTGCATGTTGAATGCCATTTCGTACTGGGCGATACGGGTTTCAAGGGCAGGGTCTCCGGTCTCTTCCAATTGCATCTCGTGGAGCTCACGCAGGCGATCCAGAACCTTGCGGCGATTGGCCCGGTTGATTCCGGGAGGGCTGTTGAGATAGAGGATGGCGTCCTTGTCGGCGCGAAAACGCACCCCGTCATGCTTGCCGGGAAGGAAGCCGCTGCCCCAGAGACGGGAAACCAGTGGCTGGCCGCCCTTGTTCTTGGTCACCATCACGACGAAGGAGGGCAGGTCCTTATTCATCGTGCCGAGGCCGAAATCGAGCCATGCTCCCATGCTGGGGCGACCGGGGAACTGTGACCCGGTCTGCATGAAGGTCACCCCCGGACCGTGGTTGATGGCCTCCGTGTGCATGGATTTGATGAAGCAGAGATCGTCTGCGATTCCTGAGATGTGGGGAAGGGTGTCGCTGTTGATCCAGGCCCCCGAGTCCCCGTGCTGCTCCATCTTGAAGGGTGTGCCCACCAGGGGGAGGCTGGCCTGGTTCCCAGACATGGCGGTCAGGCGCTGGCCCATGCGGATGGAGGCGGGGAGCTCCTTTCCCTGATCGGCCTTGAGTTTGGGCTTCCAGTCGTAGAGATCCAGTTGCGATGGTCCGCCGGCCTGGAAAAGGAAGATCACCCTCTTGGCCTTGGGGGGCGGGCCCTGGATCTTCGATGCGGGATTTTCAGAGCGGCGCTCCGCAGCCATGAGATCAGCCAGGGCGAGGGAGCCGAGGCCCATCCCGAACGACTGGAGGGCCTTCCGGCGGCTGAGGCCGATGGGACTTTCGAATCCGGAACAGAGTGGGGCTTGGGTCGTGATCATCGCTTGGAGACGGCTTCGTCGAGATTCATGATGGCATTAACAAGGATGGCCGCGGCGGCCACCTGGTGAGCGGGAAGATCCTTTGCTGCCGGGGAGGCTCCGATGCCGAGAAAGCCCTTGGCCTGCTCAGGGTGGGCCTCGTAGTGGGCGAGCTGTTCATCGTAGAGGGTTCGCAGGACCTTCTGTTCCTCATTCGCCGGGAGACGACTGGTAAAGGCGCGGTAGGCTTCCACGACCAGGGCATCGGGGGAATCCGCGTGTTTTTTCAGGAGCTTCGCACCCATTATGCGGGCAGCCTCCATGAACTGCGGACCGTTGAGGAGGACAAAAGCCTGCAGGGGTGAAGAGGTGACTTCGCGACGGACCCGGCAGACGTCGCGCTTGGAGGCATTGAGGGTCATCATGACGGGAGCCGGCCCGGTCCGCTTCCACCAGGTGTAGACGCTTCGACGATAGAGATCATCCCCCTTGCCATGACTGGTGGGCTTGAAGGAGACGGCCACCTCATAGGGTTTGACGGAGGGGCCGCCTGTCTTTTGCACGAGGAGACCGCTGAGGGCCAGGGCGTTGTCCCGGATCATTTCAGCGGAGAGGCGATTGGCCGCTCCGCGTGCAAGGTAGATATTCCCGGGATCGAGGTCACGGCTCTTCCTGTCCGTGACAGAACTCTGCCGGTAGGTGGCGGAGAGTACGATGCGTCTGATGAGGTGGTGTAGATCCCAGCCGCTCGCGACAAAGTCGCGTGCGAGCCAGTCCAGCAATTCAGGATGACTGGGCGGGCGCCCCTGGCTTCCGAAATCCTCCGGGGTGCGCACGAGGCCGTAACCAAAGAACATCTGCCAGTAACGGTTGACTGTCACGCGGGCGGTGAGGGGATGATCCGGTGAAGTCAGCCAGCGCGCGAGTCCGAGACGGTTGCGGGGTTGATCCCCGGGGAAGGGGGGCAGGATGGCGGGAGTGTCAAACCCGACCGTTTCACCGCGGGAACTGTAGATCCCCCGTTTGAGAATGTAGGATTGCCGGGGTTTTTCCATCCTGCGCATGACCATGATCTCGCGGATGGGCTCCACCAGTCCACGCTTGGCATCGCGGGCAGCCTGCAGTTTGCCGACCGCCTCTCCGGAGGGCTTGTGCAGGGCCGAAACGAAATACTCGCGCAGCTGTTTCTGCGTGGCTGGATCGACTGAATCGAGCGGCATCCTGAGAGCATTGGTGAGGGTCTTGCCATCGTGAAGTTGTGCAACTTCGATGGCGGTGAGCTCACGTGTGAAGACATGTAACTCATCGACCTTGCCCTGCTTGAAGCCCACGTCCCGGAAGCGCTCGCCAAGACGGAGGTCGGGATCGCCACCCCCCTCGATGTTCTTGGTCAGGTTGTCCCGGACAAGGTCCGAGGAGAGGGGCTTGCCGTCGAGCCAGAGCCGGAGTCCCCGGGCGGAACTGGATCCGTCGTAGGTGACCGTGACATGGTGCCATGCGTTGGCGGGAAGTGGTTCGCGGGCGGTCACGCGGATGGAATTTCCGGGATCAAAGTGAATGAGCGCGACACTGAGTTTTCCATCGAGGAGGAGGAGTTCGTAGCCGCGGCTCCCGGCATCGGTCCAGGCCTTGGACCGCCGCCAGATCACGGTGCGCTCGTATTGTTCCGGAGTATTGACCCAGATCCCGATGGAGAAGGGCTGGGTCCGGCGGAAAGCTCCCGCGCCCTGCACGTGCACAGCATCGTCTCCGGTGAGCTGGAGTCCCTGTCCGCGGACGCCCTCGATGGACTTGTTGTTTCCACTTGTCTTGGTGGGTTTGCCCTTGCGCGCCCGGTCGGGCAGGTTGCCGCCCTGGCGGTCATCAAAGGGGACGTGGGCCTGCAGGCCTGTCCACTGAAGTTCCCCGGGACGGTTCTTGAGCCACTCCGCGAATGCTTCTTCCGCATTGGTGGCTTCCGTGGACACTGCTTCCCTGGCGGCCGCAATGGCAGCGTTCTTTTCCGCGATCTGTTTGTCCTGTGCCTCGGAGGTAAGGAGGAGCGTGGGAGTGGGAATAGAGGGGGTGAAGTAGGAATACAGCCCCGCTTCGTCGATATTGGCGAAGAAGGAACTCAGGCTGTAGTAGTCCTTCATCGTGATCGGATCATACTTGTGATCGTGGCAGCGGGAGCACTCCAGGGTGAGGCCCAGAAAGGCCGTGCCAAAGGTGTGGAGGCGGTCGGAAACGTACTCGAGGCGGAATTCCTCGGGCACGCTGCCGCCTTCCACTTTCTGCGGATGGAGGCGGTTGAAGGTGGTTGCCTGGATCTGGTCCTTGGTTGCGTCCGGTAGAAGGTCGCCAGCCAGTTGTTCGGTGATGAACTGGTGGTAGGGCATGTTTGCCTCGAAGGCATGGATCACCCAGTCGCGCCAGGGCCAGACGAAACGATCGCGATCAACCTGGTAGCCGTAAGTGTCCGAATAACGTGCGACATCGAGCCACTCACTGGTCATGCGTTCTGCGTAGGCCCCGGTAGCGAGGAGGCGAGCGACTACCTTCTCGAAAGCGTCCTCGCTCTTGTCGGCAAGGAAGGCATCAAGTTCCGGCAAGGTCGGGGGAAGTCCCGTGATGTCGAAAGTGACGCGGCGCAGCCACCTTTCACGGGATGTTTCCGGCCTGACCCTGAGACCGGTCTTTTTGAGTTCCTGCCAGATGAAGGCGTCCACCGGAGTGAGGCCCCAGGTGAAGGGCTCAGGACCTGGCTCCGGGATCGGGACCTTTGCCGGGAGAGTCTTGAACGCCCAGTGCTTGTCGTATTTGGCCCCTTCCTTGATCCAGCGATCGAGAAGCTGTTTCTCGGTGTCACTGAGAGCGAGCTTGGACTTGGGCGGAGGCATCATCTCCTCGCTGTCTGTACTCCAGATTCGATGATGCAGCTCGCTTTCCTCAAGGTCGCCTCCAACGATGCCGAAGTAACCGCCCAGGTCCGCCGTCGCATTCTCGCGGGAGTCGAGACGGAACTCCGACTTCTGGTTGCTGGCGTCCGGGCCGTGGCACTTGAAGCAGCGGTCGGAGATGATGGGGCGGATGTCGCGGTTGAAATCGATTTCCGCCGATGCGAGAGCAGCGGACACGGCTACTGCGGCGGAAGCGATGAGGGTGATGCGCATTATTGAGACAGGGCGTAATATACATTCAAGGATGGCGCCACTCCAAAGCAGGGGGTCAGGAAGAAAGCGGGGAGCCCTGTCAGGGGACCCTCGGCGAGGACTGCCTGGATTCACAGATGAGAGGTTGTCTTTGCGGTCCGTCCAGTTCATGAATTCGGGCCCAGAATGGCGGAAACGGCGATAGAATCAGAGGATTGGCGGGAGCTCCAGGTCTCCAATGAGGCCTGGGATGACGTGGAGGAGCTGCGCCGCCGACTGGACCGGGATGGCTATCTTTTCTTCAGGCAGTTGCAGCGTCCCGATCTGCTGCAGGCGCTACGGCGGGAGATGCTGACGGTGATGCAGGAGGGCGGCTGGGTGAGGGAGGGAACCGACCCGGTCGATGGGATCGCCAACCTGGATGCGCGCTGCACGGAGGGAGATGTGGAATATACGGAGGTGTATCATGAAGTGTACAAGCTGGAGGCCTTTCATCGCATTGCGCACCAACCGGAAGTCCTTGGGATGGTGGAGAAGATCTACGGAAAGCCTGCCATGCCACATCCCCAGAAAATCGGGAGGCTCTGGTTTCCGGCCTACACCGAGCACACCACTCCGGCGCATCAGGATTTCGTGCATTTCCAGGGAAATTACCAGACCCTGACCTGCTGGGCTCCGGTGGGGAATTGTCCGCGGGAACTGGGTGGCCTGGCCATCCTGGCCGGGTCACACAAGACAGGAAGCGTCCTGGAACATCATTTCTCTCTCGGTGCGGGGGCCCTCGACGTTGAACTGGGAGAAGAGGAGCGGAAGCGTGAGTGGCACTCCACCGACTACGAGATCGGCGACACCCTGATCTTTCCAGCCCTTACCATCCACAAGGCCCTGCCCAATGTGACCGCCGATCGTCTTCGCGTTTCACTCGACAACCGCTACCAGGCGGTCGGCGACGTAATCGCCGAGCACATGCTCCTGCCCCACCTGAACATCTTCAATGAACTGACCTGGGACGACGTTTATGGCGAGTGGGCATCAGACGACTTGAAGTATTACTGGGAGAAGCTCGAAAACCCGGTCATCCCGCGGGACTTGTCATGGCTCGACAAGGGATTTGAGGAGGCCGTGGAACGGGCGCAAGGCGGAGATCCTCATGCCCGGTTGTACCTGCACCGCTTTATCAGGCGTGATCCGGGATCGCCCCAGGCGGAGGTGGCAAGTGAAGTGCTGGGAGGGTAGAAGTCGGGGGAGTCCCCGGTCTCAGGGCAAGGCCACCGCCCGGATACGGAAGTAGAGATCGAGGGCAGGATCAACGGGATTATTCCCGCGGTAGATTACCGTGCTCGTTCCGTTTCCGTTCGAGATGGTGGTGACCCGGCTGATCGTGGTGCCGCTGTCATTCCAGTTTTCCAGGCTGGAAGACTGATCGATGAAGGCCGTGAACTCGCTCACCCCGTCACGCAGCGTGTGAGATAGTTCAATGTAAGGCTGGCCTTCCACCACCACCAGGGAGATTTCGAGACCGCTGCGATCCGAGTTGTCGCGGAGATCGGAGCCGAGGAGATATTCCAGGGCATTGACCAGATGGTCGCCGTCGGCATCCGCGAAGAGCCCCGAAATGTCCGGATCGTTAAGCTCGGCAATTGTGAAGAATTGTGAGCGCCAATCGGAGGGGGGAGTGTCTCCCGAAAAACCGGGAGTACCTCCCGTGTCGGCCGAGGCCTGCCAGTTGAGCGGTTCTCCGCCATAACTGCGGCGGTGTGTTCTTTCGAGGGATTTCCCGAGTCCATCGGCGGCGGTGGGCCAGGGCGCCCCGTCGGAGTAGATCACGGTATCGGCTGCAACCAGGAGATCGGGAGTGTCAGGAATCCCGCTGTCTTCTGGAAGCCGGATGCGGAGGCGTTCTCCCCCGTTGTCGAGTTTGCCGGGATAGGGGCCGTAGATTTGGACTGCGGCGGGGATGTTATAGAGTGACCGGAAGGTATCGGGCTCGATCTCGGTAAGGACGATGATCCCGCCGGGGGGCAGGTTCGGGGCATTGCCCTCGAACACAAAGCCCACGCCACTGACTTCGGCACCGGCAAGGGGGACCGGTTGCCCGGAGATGTTCGTCACCTCGATGAATTCCGGCTCGAATGCTGCGGGGTGATACATCAGTTCGGTGATGACCAACGGGCCCGCTACCGGGGTTGCGTTGGGGGCGTTGGCTGTCGGGCCCGCGAGGGGCACGACCTGGGCCGTCCCGGTTGAAATCAGGTGTCGACCGTAGGGAATCCCGGCTGAGGCATCATCGAAATCGAAACCACTCACATAGTCGAGCCGGGCTCCGGAAGGCTCTGCAGCCACGAGGAAGGCCTCTTCGCCGTAGGAGTCGAGGGCGAAGCTGGGGTCTGTCCCCGGGGAGGGATTGAAATCCGATTCGTCGAAACTGATGAATCCATTGCCGGGGACAACAGTTTCGTCTGGAATGCGGAATTTCCGCGGTTGCCCAAGGTCATCGGTGAGGAACCAGCCCCCGACGGCGATATCAACCGGATTCGGGTTGTAGAGCTCGATGGTGTCAACCTGCGGCAGGACGGAGTTGGTGAGCACTTCATTCACCAGGATGTCGGGAAGCTCGGCAGGTCCTGGTTCGATTGTTCCGGGAGAGCCGAGGAGGCTGCGGCTGGCACTCCAGTTGGATCCGTTGGCGGGATCCCCGGAATTGTAGACGAGGGAATAGCCATTCCTTGCCTCCCGGGGCCAGTCCCCGCCGTCGGCATAGGTGAAGCTCTGGATCGTGGTGCCGGTGCGGCCGCGCAGGGTGAGCAGTTCGCCCTGGTTTTCGAGGGCGAGATCAAACTCGCCCGCAATGAGCACGTTTTGCTGGGTTCCGTAGACGCGCTGGAAGGCGTCAAGGTCACGCACCACGAGAACACGCTCACCTGCCCTGAGGGTGAGTCCGGGAAAGATGAAGTCGATGCCCTCGCTGAAGGTTACTCCTGTCAGGGAAACCGGACCGCCTGAGACGTTGTGCAGCTCGACCCATTCGAAGGCCCCGTCCTCGGTAGAGGCGTCACCGAGATCCCAGGGATCGTGCATGATCTCGGAAATCACCAGGTTCGAAGGGCCGGCGGGAACCTCATTGATGAGGTATTCGACTGCCAGCGGCGCACTCCAGCCCGTTCCCACCGGAGTCTGGCCGGAGCTCGTCGAGTTGCCTCCCGAAGGATCGTAGACCCGGGCCACAAGACGGGAGGTGGAGTTCAGGGTGATGGGTCCGGTGTACTCAATCCCCCCGACCCCGTCGCCGCCGCCCTCGTCGAAGCCGGCCACCAGTCTGGCCTGGTTGAGGAAATCGCTGCTGCCCGTGCTCTCGTTGAGGGCCTGGATGGCAAGGATGTTCTGTCCTGCCCGGAGGGATCCGAGGTAGGCACTCACGTTGAAGCTCTCGAAGGTGGTGGCCGAGCTGTCATCGTTGGTCTGGGTGGCCGAGGAGAGAGAGTTGAGGGTCGTGGGGGCGTTGGCAGACGAAATCCGGGTGCCGTTGAGATAGGCGACGAACCCATCGTCGTAGCGCATCTGGAGATTCATGAAGTTCCAGGAGGCCAGGTCAGCCCCGGAGACATTGAAGGGAATGCGGATGTAACAGCTTGTGCGGTTGGACATCGCATCATCGACGTCGATATTGATATAGGGATCGTAGCCACTGCTGCGTTCGTATCCCACGCCGTTGGTGCCTGAACGCCAGGCGTTGTCGTCAAACGGTTCGCTGCCCCCCTGCCAGGCGGTCCCGATATTGTCGGCCGGGGCAAGAACTTTCACGGCCTGGGTTTCGCCGAAGAGGGTCGTGCCCACCAGGACCTCACCATCGCTCTGGGGGCGTGGATCGCTCCCATTAAGGGTATAGTAGATCTTCTGGCCGGCCCGCAACGCGGCGCTCAGGGTGACGGTGGTGCCGGCCGGATAGGTTCCGCCCGCGCGGTTGGCGGCGGGACGGGGGGCGAACTGTCCATCCATCCAGCTCAGGCGGGTGGCCAGCCAGCTCTTGAGGTGATTCACTTCGCCCTGGTAGCTGCCGAAGCGGGGTTGGTCCGACCAGCGCCGGAAGTTGCGCACCTGGGACTCATCGAGCGTGCTGGCCATGCCGTCGATGATGGAGTGCACGTTCGCGGTGGCAAAGGGGCCGTCCCGCAATTCGAAGTAGCGGTCGATATACTTCTGCCAGAAATTTTCATCGGTGAAGAGGCGGTTCCACCACGGGTAGGTGAAGTAGTTCGTGCCCCCGGACCAGGTGGAGGGATTGTCGTCCCGGCTGTCGGTCGATTCCATCGAGCGGTCGAAGTCCCAGATCGGTCCGAACTCGACCTTGCCTTCGCGGCTCTTGAAGAAGTAGGTGCTCAGGCGCAGGGCATCCGCGTTCAGGGTGAGGACATTGAGAAGGTGGTGATCGATCCAGGCATCGACATCGATGTACCTGGCGTAGCCATTGACGGGATCGGCGTAGTTGGGAGCATTGAGCGAATCGTTCATCGAATTGATGTAGTTGCGGATCCAGTTGGACTGAGGGCTGGTGGCATCGTCCTCCTTTGGATAGACCCAGCCAAGGGTGCGCCCCCCTGCGCTCAATCCCGAGTCGCCCGGATCAAGGCGGTCGATCTTGAGCATGTATCCCCCTTCGATACCTGGTCCCCTGCTGACGCTGGCAGGGAGCCGTTCCACCGGGACCCTGTCCCTGTCGCGTGAGATCTTCTCCATGAAGGTGTAGACGCCGTCGTAGTCGTTGCTGTAGGAGAGGTTTCCCCCGTTGTCGTTCTTGAAGAGTTCCACGTAGCGGGTCCGGACGGCGTAGCGTCCAATCTGGTTGCTCAGCTCGTAAATGAAGGCATTGCGCATGAGGGACCGGTCGAAGCGGGAACGGGCATTGAGGATCCAGTCGGACTCTTCGGGTAGCCCGAAGGGCGAAATGTTCCGGTTGCGGTTCAGTTCGTTCCAGGCCTCGATGCTGTAGGCCTTTTTCGGGAAGCCGGTGGACGATGAGCCGCGGATTTTCCAGCCCCCACGGGTACCCAGGGCGTAGGGCTGGTTGAGGGTCGTGCGTCCGGTGCGCCGGTCGGGTTCGAAAAAGGCGAAGAAGGTGAAGGACTTGCCGTTGGAGGCGCTGGGGCCACCGGAGAATCGTTCCATCACCACCACCGGGATGTCCGAACTGAAGCTTTGTGCGTCGTTGTTCAGCTCGATGTAGCCCATCTCGTCGACCGTGCCAGGCGCGAGACCAGCCTCGAAGGAGCGGACTCTCAGGAGGGTGGAGGAGGTGATGCTGAGGGGGGAGTTGTAGAGGGAGGAGGAGGCGCTGGGAACATCACCATTGGTCGTGTAGCGGATCTGGGCGGCTGGCGATTCGGTGGTGAGAGCGACGGAAAGGGATCCCACAAAGCCACGGCCTTGGATGCTGAATGATACAGGCCCGGAGGGCAGCCCCTGGTCGGTACCGTTGGCCCCGCCGGGGGACGGTTGCTGGAAGTATCCGGTCTCCCCGAGCCCGGGATCGCTCACAAGTTCGGCCTCCAGGCGTGGCAGACAGAGGAGATCGGAGCTGGTGGTGTCGCCGTTCAGGAGGTGGATGGCGAGGATGTTGTTGTTCTGGAGAAGAACGGTGTGCTGGGTGATGTCGGTGTCCTCAAAGGTGACGGCCTGGCTGTCCGGGTGGTCCGCACGGGCATTTGAATTCCAGGTCGGGACTCCGGTGGGAGGATTGCCCGAGGCAACTTCCGTCCCGTTGAGATAGGCGATGAATCCGTCATCATACTTCATGCGCAGGGTGAGACGGGTCAGGCCTTCGCGTTCAGCCAGCGAGAACGGGATGCGGATGTAGACCGTGGAATTCGTGTCGTAGGTCTGCGATTCGACATCGCCGTCGGTGCCGAAGAGGTTCTCGTAGCCACCGCTGCGCTCATAGCCGATCCCGGTTGTGGCATCGGCCCAGCTGGTGTCATCGAAGGCTAGCCCGCGCCAGGTCGTCCCGATGTCGCTGGTGGGCACCAGCACGGTGCAGGCACTGTTCTCCGGGATCAGAATCTCGGTGGAGGTAGCTCCGGTCTGGGCCAGGCCATAGGAGAAGTCCTCAAACTGTTCGGGGTAGTCGGCGTATTCCTGGACGATGGTCTGTCCATCGGGGTCGACAAGAGCGAGATAGCCGCCAGCTGCTTTCCCGAGGCGGAAATTGGTGTGCAGTTCTCCCACATTGCGATCCTTGTTGGAGGCAAAGATGATGACCGAGCCCCCGGAAGGAAGGATGGTCGGGGCTGGGATTTCCCACCCTGTGCGCTCGGCAGGATCGTTGGTAAGGAAGTATCCCCCGAGGTCGACGGCATTCGGATCAGGATTGAACAGCTCAATCCAGTCACTTGAGTCCCCATCTTCGTCGTACAGTGCCGAGTTGTTGTCGGCCATGAACTCACTGATGACCGGGGAGCCGATGAGAGGAAGGGAGGAGAGGAGAAGCGCACACGCGCCGTGGGTTTGCAGAAGTCTCATGTGGCGAAGGGACTGAACCGGGGGGTTCATTACTCTAGCGGATCTTACCCCGGCTTCAATCCCTCGTGTCTGGGGAATCCCGTCTGCTGGAAGGGGGAGAAGGAGGAGGATACCCCATGCGGGGCAGGGCTGGTGGGGATTCCGTCAACGAACCCATCAGCAGGGATGGGTCCTGGGACTGGGCAGATTCGTTGCGCGCAACAAAGCCGTTAGAGTGCTGGCGGAATCCAGTTGGGAATCCCGCCCTTGGCCATCTGTTCCTTGTACCAGACGTGGAAGGGGCGGGTCTTGGACATGGGGGCCTTCTCGTTGACCATGAGGGGGCGGGCCTCCTTCCAGAACCTGTCGTAGGCGTTGCGCATCTTCTTCACGACCTCGGGATGCTGAGCCGCTATGTTGGTCTTCTGGCCGGGATCGGCGATCATGTCGAAGAGCTGGTTGCCCACCAGACGATAGCGGGAATTGCGTACTGCGAAGCTGTTCCACTGGTGCTTGTCAGGTTCGGACCCGGTGGGCCAGCGGGCCTTCTGGGAGAAGAGGTAGCGGTTCGCCATCTTGATCTTCTGACCGAGAAGCAGGGGCAGGAGGCTACGGCCCTCGACCTGGTCGGCAGGCAGTTTGGCTCCCGCGACCGCAGCCAGGGTGGGGAGGATGTCGATATGGGCGGAAAGCTCGTTGATATCGCGGGGTGCGTACTTCCCATCCCAGCGCATGAAAAACGGCACCCGGACGCCGCCTTCGTCAACCGAGCCCTTGAGTCCCTTCTGACCGGCGTTGAAAAAGGGGTGCCCGTTAGACAGATCTTTTCCGGGTCGTCCGCCCCCCCCACCGGTCATTCCGTTGTCGGACATGAAGATGACGACTGTGTTTTCGAGGAGTTTCCACTCTTCCATCCGGGCGAGAAGGCGCCCCATGTTCTCGTCGATGTTCTCGATCATGCCGTAGAAGCCAGCCTGCTTTCCCCCAAAGCCAATGTCGGTGAAGCGCTTGGTGTTGGAGGGCGGGGCGATGAAGGGGCCGTGGGGGGCGTTGGTGGTTATATAGGCGAAGAAGGGCGTGTCCTTGTCCTTGACGGACTTGATCCATCCGAGGGCGGCGGTGAAGAAAATGTCGGTGCAGTAGCCCTTGGTCTTCACGAACGATCCGTTGTGGCGGATGACGGGATCAAAGTACTTGTTGCCCGGGGCGTCCGCGCACGAGCAGTTGTAGGCCTGGCCGATTCCCCCGGCCCCGTGAATGAAGGCTTCGTCAAAACCCCGCTTGTGTGGCTGATAGGGATCCTCGTCCCCGAGATGCCACTTGCCGAAGATCCCCGAGGTGTAGCCTGCGGTCTTGAGGACCTGGGGCAGGATAGTGGCCTGGAGGGTCATGCGCTCGCGCTCCAGGATGGTATGGGTCACTCCGTTCTTGAGGGGGTGACGACCGGTCATGATGGCGGAACGAGTGGGGGCGCAGGTTGGGCTGACGAGGAAGCGGGTAAAGCGCACGCTCCTGTCGTAGAGGGTGTCGAGGTGGGGGGTCTTGATCCAGGGGTGTCCATGCCGGCCCACCGGGCCGTATCCCTGGTCGTCGGTGATGACCAGAATGACATTGGGGGCTTTTGCGCTGGCGAGGGGAGCGAGGCAGGCAAGAAGACAGAGAAGAGGGAAGAGGCGTTTCATGGGGACTGGGGCTTACGACTAGGCGGGGAGGGACCTTTCCTCCAAGCACAAAAGTCTGCTTTGGCGGGGGGCTCCTGTCTGGAGGGACGGGCAGAGCCGCTAGTTAGTGCCGCGAATTGTGGCCAGTTCTGCTTCCAGCTCGGCGGCGATCCCGGCTTTGCTCTCGATGAGGTTGGTGGTTTCCCCTGGATCCTCCGTGAGGTTGTAGAGGTGAAAGGGTTTCTGGAAGGGCCTGCCCCGGGGCCCCTGCCGGCCTCCCGAGCCATTGCCAGCCACCAGTTTCCATGGGCCTCTTCGGATCGCGAAGATGCCGGCGGCCGAATGGTTGATCACGCCGGGCCGGGGTTTTACGTCGGCCTTGCCCCGGGCGGCTGGCAGGAAGGAGAAACTGTCCTGGGCCGAACCCGCGGGAACGGGTTGTCCCACCGCCTCGGCAATGGTCGCAAAGATGTCGGTATGGCAGATGACGCGGGAGACTTGCGTGCCCGCTGCGATGTCCCCCTTCTTCCACCGGATGAAGAAGGGAACCCGGTGTCCTCCTTCCCAGACGTCGGCCTTGGTTCCACGCCAGTGATAGTTGGCGGAGTGGTCGGCGGGGCGGTAGCCTTGGTCCTTCTCGTCGGCGAGGTGATGCTTCTGGCCGTCCTTGCGCCGGTACATGAAGGATCCGTTGTCGCTGGTGTAGATCACGAGGGTATTGTCGCCCTGTCCGGAGTCCGCAATGGCCTTGAGGACCACGCCTACGGTGTAGTCGACCTGGTGGATGAAGTCCCCGTAGGGGCCGAGGCGGGTCTTTCCGACGAAGCGGTCATGGGGCCAGACTGGCTTGTGTGGACCGGTGAGGGGCATATAGAGGAAGTAGGGCTTGCGGGCGGCCGGGTCCTGTTTGCCCGGAGTGGTGGCCTTTTTGATAAAGGTGGCCGCCTCCTTGGCGAGATCATCGAGGACATCACCGGGATCGAAGTTGGGGTCTCGGGGGCCCGCGCGAACATACTTGGGGAATCCAATAGCTTTCTGGGTGGTGGTGCACTTGGCAACTGCCTGATGGTCGCGCAGGTAAACGTAGGGAACCATGTCGAGGGAAGCAGCGATGCCGAACCACTGGTCGAAGCCCTTCTCGATCGGGCCATTGGTGAAGGGTTCGTCGAAGACGACCTTCCCCCTGTCATTGCGGGCCCACTCGATGCCGAGGTGCCATTTGCCCACCATGGCGGTCTGGTAGCCCTGCGACTTGAGGTAACTGGCGATGGTGGGGCGGTCGTCTTCGATGAGCGGCTTGTCGCGGGGCGGGAAAAGGACCCCGCTCTTCAGGCGCGAGCGCCAGCAGTAGCGACCCGTGAGCAGGCCATAGCGGGTGGGGGTGCAGACCGCCGAACCGCTGTGGGCATCGAGGAAGGTGGCTCCGGAGCGTGAGAGTGTGTCGAGGTGGGGGGTGGGGATCTTCGACTCCGGGTTGAGCGCCTTCACATCCCCGTAGCCCATGTCATCAGCGAGGATGACAACGATATTGGGCTTGGCGAGCGTGGCG
>JAKVCR010000159.1 GCA_022448985.1 Roseibacillus sp. | reverse complement strand
CGTCCCGGTTGGGGCCGAGAAGATTGCCCTCTTCGACGGCAAGACCCTGGATGGCTGGCAGTCGGTAGGATCGGCCAAGTGGAGGGTTGAGGATGGTGTGATTGTCGGGGGACAGGATGGCGATCCCAGGAAAAGCGGAATTCTCATGACAACCAGGTCCGTCAAGGACTTTGAACTGGGACTGGAGTTCATGATCGATGAGCACGGGAAATATAACAGCGGGGTGTATCTCCGTCATGGTCCCGGGGAAGGTCGCCAACGTGGATACCAGGTGAACATTGGCAGGGGAGCAGCGGAGGAGTACGTCGGTCTTCACTACAAGAAGTGGCTCGACAAGGGTGATGAGAAGGATGAGATCAGGAAACCACTACAGTGGAATCACCTGCGCATCCGGGCGGTGGGAGCTCACATACAGGTATGGCTGAACGGCCAGCCAATTGTCGATTACACAGACCCCGATCCGAAGCCCGAGCACGTGGCTGCCGGAGTAATTGGCTTCCAGACCTACGGGGCGGAAGGCCATGCAGGATGGGTCAAATTCAGGAACCTCTCGATAACTGACCTGGCCGGGAAGGAGTAGTTTCCCGGGTTCGCAAAGTATCTGCTACTTACCGCGTGGCTGGGCGGAGGGAAGCTCCACCCCGTTTTCAGCTGCCCAGGACTGGGCAGCTTCTTCATTCTGTCGTCTCCAGACCCCGAGGGTGTGTCGCGTCATGCTATCGCGGAGATCCTGGTTCTCGATCGTTGAGGCCCAGTTGACCGCGGTAGAGGGATCGTCGTAGGCATGAGCCGCGGCCTTGGCCAATCCGGTTACTCCTTCATCGTAACTGGGACCCGCTGGCTGCTCTCCAAGCCAGTCGGCTGCAGCTTCCGGGTCTCGGGTGGTCCAGTTCCACATCAGGTGCCCCATCGCCCCGGCCCTTCCTTCTCCTTCAGGTTGGCTTTCCAACCAGGCGGCAGCATCTGCCGGTGCCTGCTCTGACCAGTTGCGAACCACATCACGAACATAGCTCGAACGCTCCTGCTCAGGCAGCTGGTCAACATATCTTGCGGCTTCGGCGGGAGCGGAAGCAGCCCAGCTGCCCAGGGCCTCCTGCAGGGAACCTTCGCGATCCCCCCCTGTCAGCGAATTTGCCCACGCGACCGCCTCGGCGGGGTCCTGAGCGGCCCAGGCCTCCGCAATTTGTCCGAGTAGCTTCGGTCGATCGGAGCTGTCGAGGGTCATGGCGAGGGCCGCTGCGCGTTGGGGGTCACTTTCCAGAATGTTGTTGATGATGCCGGAGTAGGCTCCCACCTGCTGTTCCGGGTCGAGGGTTGAGGCCCACTCGAGGGCGGCATCAGGATCCTGCCGGGCCCACTGTTCCGCGACCGATTGAGTAAGAAAGCTGCTCATCCATGGTTGTCTCAGGACCGGGTTGTCGGAATTACTCAACCATGATGCTGCTTTTGCCGGATCCATGGCAGCAAGAGTCCCCAGAATCGCTCCCGCATCTGCGTAGGCCTGTTTCCCACTCGCAGAGGACAGGCTCGCCAAAGCTGCGTCCGGGTCTTCCTGCGTCCACTTGGCGAGGAGAAGGCGCCGGAGGAAATTTGTTTCCGCGTCCATCTTGCCTTTGGCTGGACGGAGTCCGTCCAGGTAGTCCTCGATCTCATCAGCAGTGAGGTTCCTTACGAATGCAAGGAGCGCTTCATAGCGCTTTAGAGGATCCGGGATGCCAAGGATCTCCGCGAGCGACTGGGAAGGGAGACTTCCCTTGGGTTGCTTCTGCTCGCCCCCCCCTGGGAGGGTCTTGCGCCCGGTGGACGCGATGCCTCCTGCCGACTTCCCGTTCCTTCCGGATATCGTTGTTCCTGATGCTTCGTCAGGCGGGCTCGAACTCCTCGTCAGTTGCCAGGCGTTGAGGGCCAGGGAAATGACCAGGAGGGAGGCAAGGAGGAGGAAGGGTTTTCTCATTATGAATGCGGTGTGCCCGGGACGGTGTGGATTTAGCGGAGGGAAATCAAACCGAATTGCAGGTTCTTCGCCCAGGTGCGCGTTCGATCACACAAAAAAGCTGCAGGATTTTCGAAAATTAAATCTGGAGGAACAAAGTCACCTTGGTTTTTGGCCTGCCCCTTCGAATTGCCATCTCCCGTAATGGTTCTGGTAGAGCCACTGTTTTTACAGTGGAGTGAGGCCCTACAGAGACGCCTGTAACCTTCGAGAGCAACCTTGTTCAGATGCTTATTCCAACAGCCAGATCAAGTTTTTGCCGTCGCACAGTCCTCGGTTCCCTTGTCGCCGCAATACTCGTCCTCGACTCTGGGCGGGTGGCGGCATCTCCGGAGGGTGCCGCGCCGAATCGCCCCAATATTCTCCTGATCGTCTCGGAAGATAATGGTCCCGAACTGGGCTGTTATGGAGAGCCCTCCGTGCAGACACCGGTGCTGGATGCCCTCGCCTCAAAAGGAGTGCTCTTCGAGCGGGCCTACGTTCCGCAGGCGGGTTGCAGTCAGTCACGTGCTGCCCTGCTGACGGGGCTCTATCCGCACCAGAATGGGCAGATCGGCCTGGCAACCTGGAAATTCCGGCTTTACCGCGAGGACACTCCGAATCTGGTCCGTAGTCTCAGGCAGGCGGGTTATCGCACCGGAATTATTGGCAAGCTGCATGTCAGTCCCGCCTCGGCCTTTCCCTTTGACTTCAAGGAGATCGAGTCCGCGAACTTCAGCCGCCATAAACTGAAGAAGTATGCGCGGGAGGCGGACAAGTTCATCAATGCGTCCAAGCGGCCCTTTTTTCTCAGCATCAATTATCCGGACGCCCATCGCCCGTTCCTGAAAACAGCAGGTGGGTTGCCGGGAAAACCGCTCACCGGGGCTGATGTCAAACCACTGGCTTACTTCGGACTGGATACCCCGCAACTGCGTCAGGATACCGCCGATTACTATAACTGTATGAGCCGTCTGGATACGCAGATCGGGGAGCTTCTCACGGTCTTGCGGAAGTCCGGCAAACTCAGGAATACCCTCATCGTCTACATTGGAGATCACGGAGCGGACATGCTGCGAGGTAAGCGCACTTCATATGAAGGAGGCATTCGCATCCCCTTCATAATGTCCTGGGCGGCACGCTGGGACGGCGGGACAAAGCTTCCGGAACTGGTATCAACCCTTGACCTGATGCCGACCTTCCTGGAGGTGGCAGGTATTCCTCCTCTGGAAGGTATTCCGGGTCGTTCCCTGGTTCCCCTCCTCGATGGCGTATCCACGGAGTGGAGGACTCATCTGTTTACGGAGTTTCATCTTCATTCCGCCCACAATTACTACCCCCAACGAACAGTTCGGGATGACCGCTTTAAACTGATCTGCAATCTCATGCCCGGGAAGGTCAATCCTGGTTACGCCTTTACCAACAAGCGTTTTTTCGAAGGTGTGGACAAGGTTATCGCCGCTGCGGCGGAACCGGTGAGAGGTGCCTACCGGCGTATGCGAGCTCCCCCCGAGTATGAACTCTATGACCTGAAAAACGACCCCTACGAATTCAAGAACCTTGCCAGCGACCCGGACCATGCAACGACCCTGGCGGGGTTGCGGGGCCAGCTTCAGAAGTGGCGGCGCGCAACGAGAGACCCACTGCTTGAGCAGGACAACGTTGCCCGTCTCAAGTCCGAGATCGAGGCCTGCATCAAGGACGGCAGTCCCAGCAAGGC
>JAKVCR010000158.1 GCA_022448985.1 Roseibacillus sp. | reverse complement strand
AGAACGGTTTCGAGGTCTGGACCGGATCCGGAAAGCGTCTCTACGCCCTCGCCGGCACCGGGGCCACTCCCATGGGAGTGGAATCCGCCGGCCCCCTGCGCCCCGATCTCGATGGCAACGGCAAGACCGACCTCCTCCTCTGGACCCGGCGCGGTTACATGCTGCTGCTGGAAGCCCCCTGAATCCAACACCAACAAAACGTTGTCCAAACGCACCCCCATCACTTTCCTGAACAACAGCCGCCTCCGCCTGTTGACCATGTGCGCACTCTATGTGTCACAGGGGCTGCCCCAGGGATTCATCAATGTCGCGCTCAAGAACCACCTCTACGCCCAGGGACATTCTCTGGCAGCCGTGGGCGGCATGGTGTCCATGATCAGCCTGCCATGGGCTCTCAAGTTTCTCTGGGGACCAGTCATCGATCGATTCGGATTCGCCGCCATGGGAAAACGCAGGCCCTGGCTGATCCTCTCGCAGGCCTTGACGGTTCTCGTCCTCCTTGGCCTCGCCCTGATCCCGGAGCTGGACACCAGCCTTCAGCTGCTGGGCTGGGCCATCCTGGGCATGAACATCTTCATTGCGCTGCAGGATGTCGGCACCGATAGCCTGGCGGTGGACATCATACCCCAGAAGGACCGGGGAAAGGCCAACGGATTCATGTACGGCTGTTCTTATCTCGGCAGTTTCCTGGGAGCCTCCCTTATCGGCGAACTACTGCTCCGGGACGGTGGATCGATGCAGGCTGCTCTCCTCGCACTCGCCGCCTGCGTATTTGCGATCATGCTTCTGCCTCTCCTCATTAGGGAACGACCGGGCGAAAAGCTCCTCCCCTGGACCGCTGGGTCATCTCAGCTCAAAGGTGAGGAGAAACATGCTCGTTCAGCCGGAGAACTGTTCCGCAACATCTTCACCGCCTTTCAACACCGCGTGGCGATCGCAGCTGCCGGCCTGGCCGTCCTCGCCGCGATTACCGAAGCCATCCTCAACAACGTCGCCGCGAACTACTTCATCAACGAAGGCGGCTGGGACAAAAAGGTCTACAGCCAATTGGAGAGTCTCGGCTATTGGTTCTCCCTCGGAGGCTGTTTCATAGCCGGATTTTTCGCTGACAAGCTTGGAGGAAAACGGGCAATCCTGATCGCAGGCAGCCTCCTCGCCTGCACTTGGATCATCTTCAGCCGTCTGCATGCGTATTGGGACGCGAAGTGGCTCATCGCCACCAACATGTACGTTCTGGCCGTTTTGAGCGGTCTCTTCCGTGTCTCGATGTTCACTCTCTTCATGAACATTGCCAACCGCCGGGTGGCGGCCTCGCAGTTCACCGCTTACATGTCTCTCTTGAATCTCTCGAGTTTCATCGGCAACAGGAGCGCAGGATGGGTTCGCGATACGCTTCCCTCAGTCCCGGCGGTCTACCTCGCCGCCGGCATCTTCCACCTCGGCGTGATGGCCTTCGTCATCCTCGCCATCAAGCCACCCCGTAATCCCGCTGAACTGCCTCCTTCCCCAACCGGAGGATCCTAGTTCTCCCGGATCCAGTCTTCCACCGCCCGTTTCACGGCATCCGGGAAGAGATCGACCACGAAGAGCGGGCTGATCCCTCCGGACGCCATGAAATGATCTCCCTCGTAGGTAATGGTGGTCGATTTCTGGTAGGCCTCCGCCAGACTCAGCGACCACCTCGGTTGTACGATGGCATCGCTGTCAGCAATCAGGTGCAACGTGTTGATATTCGATGCGCTGTAGTCATCCGGGCTGTTCTCCAGTCCCACCCGGTCATATTGCGGCGTGATATCTCCCATTGCCGCACTGTTGATGAAGATCGCATTCCTGACCTTCGCCAGGCTCCCGAGGTCGCGCCCCGAATCAAGGAGATTGAAAAGGTAGGAGGCGAGGGATCCTCCCTGCGAATACCCGATCACCAGGTCCACATCCCCGGGAATGCTGTTATTGGCGTATTCGATCACGTAGTCGACCGATTCCTCCAGGTCGTCATAACTGGCGGAAAGACAGTTCCACCATTCTCTCCCGATGACATTGAGCAGAATGTTGTTGTGAGGAGCCTGCGCGTAAAAGAAACGCGCCCGGTCGCCCAGCACGTTTTCCAGGTCCTCACAGAGGGGCGTGCGCTCCATCCATCCGGCATACATTCCCTTGCCATGCAGGACCAGGATATTGGCCTCGCCTCCTTCCGGCAGGATACTCCCGTAGTCTGCAAGACGGTAAAACGCTGCTTCGCCTGCGGGCTCGGCATACTCATGGCCGGCCCTGACCGGGCGCACCCCTGCCTGGTCCACATCACGAAAAGCCATGTCTCCCAGATTCTGGAAGACCTCGGGATCGGCCTTCTGGAGGACCCAGCGGGAATCTCCTTCCCAGGACACCCTCACCTTGGACCCGGTCGCGGAAACGGTGGGAGCCGGGACCGGAGAACCCTCCTCAGCGGACAGGCCGGGAGACAGGGCCCACGCCAGCACAGGAAAGAGAGCGGCACATCTCACGCATCAACTTACCCGCAGGAGATCGCCATGTCTAACTCCGAGTGGCTTACCTTTCATCAGAGGGGAAACCCGGTGTCGTCCGGGAGGAGGGCCCGGCCTACTCAAACTTTACCCCGTCCAACTCGACCCGGTAGACGATTCCCTTGTCATACCCGATAGCGTAGAGCTCCCCGGATTGGTCCCGCCCGAAGGAGACAATCCGGTCGGGTGCCGATCCAATCTGGCGAATGGTCTTCAGGGTCCGGTCAGCCTGGGTGATCCCCCAGACCTTCCTGCTCTGGTAGTCCGCACAGATGTAGACCCCGTGGAAGCTCGACTCCGGGTCGGTGCGCATGACGTAGCCTCCGGTGATCGAAACCCCATGCTTGCGGCGGAACGAAACCACCGGGGGAATGTACTTTGCAGTTTCGGTTCGATACTGCGTCGAGAACAACGCGAAACCCTCGTGGATGTTCCAGCCGTGATTCTCACCGGACCGCACGATACACACTTCCTCAAACCGGTTCTGCCCCACGTCGCCAACCCAGAGATCCCCATTGGCGGGATCGAAGCTGAAGCGCCACGGCTGACGCAGTCCATAGGCAAAGATCTCCGGGCGAATCTGCTTCGCATCCCCGGCCGCGAAGGGATTGTCCCCGGGAATCCCGTAAGCCCGTCCCTCTGCCTCCCGGTCCACGTCAATACGCAGGAGGCTCCCCTCGAAACGACTCAGGTCCTGGGCCTTGCCTTCCGGATCCTCCTGCGGACCCCCATCTCCCATCCCGATGTAGAGGAACCCGTCCGGTCCGAATTCGAGGCCTCCCCCGTGATGGAAGAGAGTATCAATCTTCCAGCGCAGGATGCTGCGGGTTGGCCTTCCCGAGTCCTTCCGGCGATCCGCCCCTGCCACCCGTTCCACCACCGCCATGCCACGCTGTTCCCCGGTCATGGTTTCATGCATCATGAAGTAGCGCCCGTTTTCCGCGAATCCGGGATGCAGGGCCACCCCGAGGAGTCCCTCGTCATTGGCCACGTAGATCTCGTCGAGGATGTTCACGAAGGGTGAGATCACCTCTTCCCCGTCCACCTTCTCCAGGAGGGAGATCGTCCCCTTGCTTTTCTCGGCAATCAGATAGGCCCCCTTCACGGTCGGATGTCCCCCGAACCAGACCGGTTTATGGAATTTCTCCTTCATCCCGAATACGGGCTCGAAGGCAACCTGCCGGCCCAGGGCCGGAATCTCCAGCGGGGTGCCCGCCTCGTGAACTACCTTCGTCTCCGGTTGCCGGAGGCTTTCAAGATAGGCAATGAGGTCACGGAATTCCGTGGGATTCAGCTGGGAATGCAGGCCGGGAGGCATCAGGGAGACTGCTCCCGTCTCCTCCTTCACCACCTCGGACCGGGCAATCCGGAGGTCCACTCCTCCGACCTGCCCCAGGACGAGGATCTCGTCCGTCCGGCGACGCAGGATTCCCTGGAAACGTTCTCCCTTCCTGTTCTCCACGATCGTCGTGGCATAACCCGTCATGATCGAGGCCGAGGGATCCAGAATAGACTGAACCAGGTCCGCGCGGGCGAACTTGTCCCCGGCGGCATACAAATCCGGTCCTATCCCACTCGCACTCCCATCCACCGAATGACACTGGGTGCATGCGGTTCGCTGCTCCCTGAAAAGCGCCTTCCCCCTCTCCACATCTCCTCCCGTCATGGCCGCCTTGCGGAACTTCTCATCGGTGTCAGGCGCCAAATCCGCCCCTGTCACCGGGGCGACACTGATCCAGAGCAACCCGGCGAATACGGCAAACCTGTGATGGGCCATGGACCCCAGTGTAACCCCCGGGTTCCTCCTGCCAATTGTTAAGCAGGGACACCTCCTCACTCAATTGTATGGGTCCCTGTTCAGGACTCGCTTCCCCGGGACAACCCCGTAGTCTCAAGCCCCCATCATCATGCTTCGTCCCGTCATCCTCACCCTGCTGGCAGTAAGCAGCCTTCATGCCGAAAGTCCCTTCCGGGTCCCGGAAGGATTTGAAATCACGCAGTTTGCCGGAGATGACCTCACCCATGACACCTGGGCCATGACCATCTCGGAGGACGGAAAGGTGGCTGTCTCCGGTCCCGGATACATCAAGATCCTCCTCGACACGGACAAGGACGGAATAGCCGACCAGGCCGAGGTCGTCTTCGACAAGGCCCGCAACCCCCACGGACTCCTCTGGAACGGAAACGATCTTCTCAGTGTCCAACCCCAGGGTATTTTCCTTCACCGCACCCGGCCGGGTCAGGCCCTCCCGGGGGGAGACCCCGAACTCTTCTACAAACTTCCCGGGGGAGGAGGGGAACACGGGCCCCATGGGATCCGGCGCGGTCCTGACGGGTGGTTTTATGTCGCCTGCGGCAATAACACCAACATCGGCAAGGGCAACATCACCACCGAAACCTCACCCATCACCGATCCTTCCCAGGGGACCATCCTCCGCATCTCTCCAGACGGAAAGCAGAGTGAGGTCATTGCCCACGGCTTCCGCAACCAGTATGACCTCGCCTTCAACCAGCATGGTCACCTCTTCACCTTCGACTCGGACGGAGAGCGGGATCACCAGCTCCCGTGGTATTCCTACTGCCGGGTCTTTCACATCCGGGTCGGAGGGCACCACGGCTGGCTCCTCCCCGGCCACCAACGCTCCTTCAACCGGCCGCCCTATTTCTTTGATTCCGCCACCCGGCTCAACGAGGTCGACCGTGGGTCTCCCACCGGGGTGGAGGTCTACCGCCACACCCAGTTTCCCAAGCACTACCAGGACGGCCTCTTTTTCGCCTGCTGGACCTACGGCCGGGTCTACTTCACTCCCCTCATCCAAAAGAAGGATTCCTACCAGCGGCACGAGCACGAAACCTTCCTGGAACCAACCGGCAACCTCGGCTTCGCCCCCTCCGACCTCGCAGTCCATCCGGTGACTGGCGACCTCTTCGTATCGGTGGGAGGCCGCGGGACCCGGGGTGCGGTCTACCGCATCTCCTATCCGGACCGCCAAAAGACCGCCAGGCCCGTTTCCTTCTATGAGACCGCGGAGGACTGGTCCGTCCACAAGGACCGCATCGCGGACACCCCGGCCCTCTCTCCAGCCCAGGCTCTCACCCTCCTCGAAAAGGCCAAGGACCCCTCCGCCCGGATCATCGCCATCCGTCACCTCATGCTCTCGATGGGAGACATCAGTACCAATGAAGCCAAACGCCGGATCGATGCTGGCTACACTGCCAACAAGCCTGACGCTCTCCCGGGAGAACTCCGCCGGAAAGCAATCTCCCTCCTGCCCCCCGCCTTCGACCCGGAACATCCAGGCCATCCCCAGCAATACGAAATCGCCCGCCTGCTGGCCATGCTGCAGGCCGACACCAGCGCCGCGATGGAGTGCCTCGCCGCCGCCCTTTCCTCCTCCTCTCATCCGACCCACGACGCCCACTATCTCTTCTGTCTCGCTCAGATGCCCGGTCCCAGGGAGAGCGTCCGGGACAGGATCGTGGAGGGTTTCCTAGGAATCGATTACAAGCTTCACCAGCGCCGGCTCCTGACCGACCGGAACTGGAGCATCAACCTGCGTGACGCCCTCAAGGCCCAGCTTGGCTTTGATCCCGGGACGGTCGCCCGGATGACCCGCGCGAAGCAGGTTTCCCCCGCCAGCTCCCACCTTCTCGACCAGCTTCCGGAAGCAACCCGAAAGTCGATGACGAAGACGATGGTTCGGTCCACGCAGGGCTGGAACAACGAGGCCATCCGCTTCGCGGAAAAACATCTCTCTCCAAATGAGATCCCCTCTCTTCTCGGAACATTGCGAGGCGTCTGGAAAAACGAACCCCGGCTCAGGGCGAACCTCGTCGGATTCATGTCCCGGCACGGTAACGATATGGACCGCAAGCTCGCAGAGGACTTCTCCCGTCCTCCTGCCAGCGGAATCGATCTCACCCCATTCGCAGAGAAGATGAAGGCCGTCGCCTGGGAACAGGGTGACCAGGCCCGGGGCCAGGCAGCCTACGCTCGCTACAACTGTAGCACCTGCCACTCAGGCAACAAACGGCTGGGACCCTCTCTCCGCAATATCGCGAAACGGTTCAACCGGGAAGACCTCTTCCGCCATATCAACGAGCCCAACCTCGCCCTTTCCGACCTTTACAAGGCCACCCAGATCACCACCGCGGACGGCACCTATATCGGCATGAAGGTCTACAGCTCCGAGGCCCAGACCATCCTCGAGACAGGCTCCAACGAAACCATCCGTTTCTCCCGCCACGACATCATCAGCGAACACACCCCCAACCAGTCCCCCATGCCTGCCGGCCTTCTCCTCGGGGCCAGCAAGGAAGAACTGGCCGATCTCTACGCCTACCTGAAAACCCTGTAGGGAAACAGACCGGGCAAGGAGCTTACTTTTCCGAGTAGGTCTTGATCCAGTCAACCTGGAGCCGGAACGGGCCATCCTTCTTGTCGTAGATCATCAGCCCGATGCTCTCAATCCTCTCCTTCTTCAGCGGGTAGCGCTTCAGGGACAGTTTCGTCCCCCGCCAACTGGGGGCCAGGGACGAGAACGGAATCTTGACGACCTGCCAGCCCCTGCCGTCCCCGCTGCTCTTGAAGTCGGCCCGATAGGCAGCGGAGCTCCGCGCCATCCGGGCCCCGAACTTGTAGGTTCTCCCATCTCCCTTGAAACGGATGATCACCCCGTCCTTGTTACCCAGGCCAAGATCCGTGGACTTGCTGCGAACGGACGAAAATCCCCCTCCATTCGTGTTGGTCGATCCTGCAAACACCAGCTTGTCTCCCTTGAAGGAGAACCCCCCTTTCGAACGGCCACCCATCACATTGTCATTCACCGTCACCCACTTCTCTCCAGGCGCTTTCCCCGAGAAGTCGAAGAGGATCTCACTTTGCTCCTTCTCCTCCCCTTTGGTCGTCTTTTCCGCCCCCTGGGACAGGAAGGGGATCAGCAGCAACGCGGCCCCGGCCATCAGGCTGCCGGGGGTAGTGACGAAGAAACGCAACATCATCGGCCGAAACGTAGTTTCTCTTCCTCCTCCGTCAAGGCATCCGGGTGGATTACCGGGCAACGCTCCCTAACTCGCCAGGAAGACCAGCGAATCCGCCAGCCGGTTCAGTGACCTCCGGGCCTCGGGCAGGACCTGCATGAGCGTGTCGAGGACCTCACTGGTTCCCCGCTTTCGAGCAACCGGACAGTCCCTGGCCTGGTGAAAAGAGGACCGCGCGAAACTTTCATAGTAAGCGAGACCGGGTGCCCCATGCCTCTCCGCCCGCTGGCGGATATAGTCCGGAAAGATTCCCGTCAGGACAAGGAACTGGTTCCCCGCGGCCACCAGAAGCTCGTAGCGGGTGTCCCCGGTGGCCTGGTCAAGGATGCCCAGGAAGTCGACCGAGTGCACGAATCCGGAAGGAATTCCCTTCAGCGCATCAGCGGGCCCGACCGGGACACGCTCCGCCAGGACCGCTCCGAGATACTCGGCAAGCGCCACCTCCTCCAGGCTGCTACGCTTCAGGCTGTGACGCACCAGAACATAAAAATAGAACCAGGGACTGACATTGAGCAGGGTGCAGGAATCAAGAATCGCACGGAACACCCGCTCGTCGTCCAGGACGAGGAGCAGTTCCTCCCGCTCCAGCACGAAACGCCGGAAGGACTGGTCGGATTGATCTCCCGTGATCACCGAGGCCAGGAACAGAAGATCGCGCTCCTCAAATCGTGCCGTACAGGTGTAGAGAAGAGGAACTTCCATTATCTTGCACGATAGCACAGTCCCTGCCCCTCTGCCAGCAGTATTGCAGGTAGCCGCAGTCTGTTCCATTGCAGGTGGTGAGATCCTGACCGGGATTTCTGCAGCGGCTCATTGACGCGCTCCCCGGGGTCCGGCAGCCTCTTTCCGAAATGAAAACCATTCTCCTCATCCTCTCCCTTACCCTCGCCTTCATGACTTCTTCCTCCCTTGCCGATCACCACAAGAACAAACCGGGTGCCTACCGCCATGTCGTCTGTTTCAAGTTCAAGGACGACGCCAGCAAGGACCAGGTGACTGCCATCGAAAAGGCCTTCGCAGCCCTGCCCTCCAAGATCGACTCGATCACCGGCTACGAGTGGGGAACCAACGTGAGCCCCGAGAATCACGCGCAGGGATACACGCACTGCTTCATCGTTTCCTTCAAGGACAAGAAGGGACTGGAGGCCTACCTGCCCCACAAGGACCACAAGATCTTCGTCGAACAACTTCTTCCCATCCTCGACAAGGTCTTCGTCATCGACTTCGTGGCTAAATAACGGGCCGACCCTCGGTAGAATAATAGAAATCCGTGATACTGGACCCGCTGCTTCCGGCGGTCACGACTCGTCGTTTGCTCCTGACAAAAGCAAAGACGATACAAAATGAATAAATCCTTTCTGATTCTCCTGTCCCTGCTGCTTCCTCCCACCCTGGGTGCCGGGCAGGGCGTGTCTCTCCCGGAAGAGACCGTTAAACCGTTCCTCGAGAGAAACTGTTTCCGTTGCCACGGACCGGAGAAACAGAAGGGCAAGATGCGGTTGGACACACTTTCGCTGTCGATCACGAACAACGAGGCTGCGGAGAGCTGGCAGCAGGTCCTGGATGCGCTGAACGCAGGCGAAATGCCTCCGGAAGACGAGCCGCAGCCGGATCCTGCGGCGAAGGCGGATTTCCTCGAGGCTTTGGCTACCGCGATGGTCGACGCGCGTCGCGCCCTCGCAGACCACGGAGGCGTGATCACGATGCGGCGGCTGAATCGGCGCGAGTATGCAAATTCCCTGCGCGACCTGCTGGGGGCGAAGATCAACGTCAGTGAGTTGCCCACCGACACGAGTTCTGCCGCATTCGACACGTCATCGTCCAGCCTGATCATGTCGAGCGACCAGTTTGAGCAATATCTCGCCCTCGGTCGTGAAGCATTGAACGAGGCCTTTACTCGCCAGGAAAATCGAGGGACTGGGTTCTCCCGGCGAATGGAAGCGGAGGATGGAAACCTGGAGCGGATTCGCAGGAATCTGCACAAGCGAATGGAAGGTCACCAGCGCTACACTCGTTGGAAAGGGCGCATCGATGAACTCGCCCGATTACCGGAAAACCGGGAAGCCGTCGCACGGATGCGGGAACTGAATCAGGGGCGCCCAAAGCATGACTTTCATCACTGGTGGCGGGAGCTTCCAGGCGCACCGGATCCCAGGGATTACGGCTTCACGGATGGCAACCATGCAACCCATGTCGGCGTTGGCCAGTGGAACACCATTCCTCACCTCGCCTGGTACATTTCTCAGCCGGAGAACAATACCGGTGCCTGGCTTAGCATCGGCGACAATGCCGTCACACCATGGTACACGTTTCAGGCCAATGCCCCCGCCGGAGACTACGTGGTACGGATTCGAGTGGGAGCTAATCCAGATGTGGACCCACAGCGCAGATTCGTCGAATTCGGTCGACGCTCGCAGGGATTCGTTCACCTCAGTACGCACGCAGTGACGGGCACCGTCGAGGAGCCCCAGGTGATTGAGATTCCCGTCACGCATACGGTCGGCGGTGACCGCGTGTTCTTCATTCGGGAACGCGGAACCTTCGATAGCGGGCATCAATCGGCCTTTAAATTTAATCGTGGCAAGCAGGAGAACGGGATCGCCCCGGATTATGCGCTCTGGGTCGACTGGGCCGAGGTGGTGCAATTACCCGGGTCCGAATTCGCAACTCCTCCGGGACTGATGGCCCTGGAAGATGCGGAAGAGAACCTCCGCGATGCCCTGCAACGATTCGCCGTCGAAGCGTGCCGTGGCAAGGAACTTCCAGGCTCCTTCGTCGACCGGCTCATTGGTGTCTACAAAATGAATCGCAAGGCAGGCAGGGAACATCAGGAGGCGCTGGTGGAAACGGTGGCGGTGATTCTTGCCTCTCCCCGGTTTCTCTATCTTTCAGAGCCCGGTAAAGGCAACCTCCCGCCAATGGAACTGGCCAGTCGCCTTTCCTTTTTTCTCCAGGGGGCTCCACCGGATTCGACTCTCCGGGACCTCGCTTTAAATGAAGGCCTGACCAAGCCAGGAGTCCTCGCTACTCAGACTGATCGGCTTGTGGACGAACCGGAATTTCTCACGGACTTCGTGGAGCCATTTGCCCATCAATGGCTGGACATGGAGCGCCTGGATTTCTTCGAATTCGATCATCGGCGCTACCCGGATTTCGATAAATCGACGAAGGAAGCCGCGCGCCAGGAAGTTTCCGAATCCATCGTACACGTGATCCGGGAGAATCTGAGCCTGACCAACCTCCTGCATGCCGACTATGTCGTGGTGAACAGCCTGCTCGCAAACTACTACGGCATCGAGGGTGTGGAGGGCGATGAATTCCGGCCCGTCGGAATTCCCAAGAACTCTCCACGAGGCGGACTGCCAGGCATGGCAGCCGTTCACGCCATGGGCAGCAACGGTGTGGAATCGAATCCCGTCGAACGCGGAGCCTGGGTCCTGCGAAAACTGTTAAACGATCCGCCTCCTCCTGCTCCGGCAAACGTTCCTCAGATCACCCGCCTGAGTCAGCAACTGCTGACGACGCGCGAACGCCTCGCCATCCACCAGGAAGAGCCCCAGTGCGCCAGTTGCCATCGCAAGATTGATCCTATTGGTTTCGGCCTGGAGAACTTTGATGCCGCTGGACGCTGGCGCACCGAAGACCACTACGAACACAGGAATCAGCGCAAGTCGTGGACCATCGATGCATCGGGAAAGTTTCACAATGGACCGGCCTTCGCTGATTTTTTCGAGCTGCGCGAGCAGATCGAGTCGCGCGAAGAAGACTTTGCCACCGGATTCGCCGAAGCCCTGGTTTCCTACGCGCTTGGGAGGCCGGCCGGATTCAGTGATCGTGAACTGATCGAACAAATGGTCGAACGCGCGAAGGAAAAAGACTATCGTGCACGCGAGTTTTTCCACGTTCTGATTCAGGGTTCCGCATTTCAATCCAAGCCCCGAGATCCATGAAATCCCGCCGCTACTTTCTCCGCTCCAGTTCGGCACTTATTGCCCTCCCGTTCCTCGAGTCATTTGGGTTTCGTCGCTTCGCCTCGGCCGCGTCTCAGGCGCCTGCCACCCCACCCAGACGCATGGTCTTTCTCGGCACAGGCTACGGCGTCACCGAGGACTCCTGGTTCCCCAGCGAGGAACAGCCCGGAAAGGACTACGACATGCCTCCCGGATTGAAACCGCTGGAACGCCACCGTGCCAATTTCTCTATCGTGCACCAGTTATCCAACCGCTGGTCGCGGTCCGGCCACGAAGGCAGCACCTTCTGGCTGACGGGAGCGAATCAGTTCGAAGGGGGCGCAACCTTTCGCAATTCCATTTCCGCTGACCAGGTGGCAGCGACTGAATTCGGACAACACACCCGGTTTCCGTCCATTCAGCTCAGCGGCGCGGATCCGGACATGGGGCATGCAGGTCATGGACCCGGATTATCGATGGCTTGGGATGCACGGGGTAAACCTGTCGCAGGGCTGAACAGTCCGCTGGATTTGTATCATCGGCTCTTTTCGCCGGACAATACTCCACCGGAAGATCGCCAGCAACTGCTGGAACAGAAGCGCAGTGTTCTCGATGCCGTGCTGGAGGATGCGCAGGACCTTCAACGTGGCCTTGCGAGGAATGACGGGGAGAAACTGGAGGAATACTTCGACAGCATCCGCGATATCGAAACCCGCCTCGTCCGAGATGAAGACTGGCAGAGCATTCCAAAACCGGAAGCTCCGGTTCCGGCTCCCCCAGCTGGTCCCGTTGGCAAAGGCGAAGTCGAGGTCATGTACGATCTCATGATTGCCGCCATGCAGACCGACAGCACGCGGGTCCTGACCTACCGACAACCGATTTCCACTTTGCTGACCAGCCTGGGAATCAAGGTTGCAGCTCACGACATGAGCCACTATTCGCCCGGTGAACGCAGAGACGCATCGCAACGTCGCGACCTGGCGCAATCGGAGCTTCTCGCTGGACTTCTCGATCGTCTCAAGGGAACGAAGGAAGCGGATGGTTCAAGTCTGTTTGATCACGTCAGCCTCGTCTACGGCAGCAATCTGCGTACCGTCCACAGGACAGAAAACTGTCCCACTATTCTCAGCGGCGGCGGCGCCGGTGTGAAACTCGGTCATAACCTCGTAATGCCGAAGAACACGCCGCTCTGCAATGCGTGGTTGACCTTGCTGCATGGCGTTGGGGTGAACGTGGCGCGGCACGGCGACAGCACGGGAATCCTGCCCGGGTTGCTTACCTGACGGGAACGCACCCCCTTCTCCTCCTACTCGAAGTACGTGTCCTCGTGACTATAGGGAGGCGCACAGCAGCAGAGGAATCGCAGGTCCCGCGTGGCGGTGATCTGGTGCCATGCCCCCGCCGGGATGAGAACGGCATCGCCGGGTTGCACTTCCCGGCGCTTCCCGTCGACCTCCATCGTTCCCTCTCCTTCCAGTAGAAAGTAGAATTCCTCACTCACCTTGTGGTAGTGCCGTTCGGTGGCCTTACCGGCGAAAACGGTTGCCTCCGCCAGGCTCTGCTGCTCGACCGGGGCATTGGCCCTGTCGAGGATGCTCCGGATCGTGGATCCGTCCTTCGTGACAAAAGGTGGCTGGTCAGAAAGCTGACGAATCTCCATGCCTGAATCCTAATCCCCGGAATTGCAGCTGTCACGCTTGCCCAATTCCGCCAATACCCGTAGCACTACCCAATGGGAGAGGACAAGGAGACCATCGTTCGCGAAGAACAGGCCGCTCTTCCCGGTTGGCCGTCCCGGTGCAAACTGGGCTTTGTCGCCCTCGCCCTGGCCGCCTTTGTGCTCATCTACTGGTTCCTCCCCGTCGAGGGCACAAAGGAACACACCACCATCCAGATCCGCACTGGTCTCGCCATCCTCGCCCTGGCCGCGATCCTCTGGGTGACCGAGGCCATTCCCCTCGCGGTCACAGCCCTGCTTGTTCCCGTCGTATCGGTGCTCGCGGGCGTATTTCCCGGGGAAGCCAAGACCATCGTTCCACAGGCCTTCGCCGGATTCGCCCATCATCTCATCTTCCTCTTCGTGGGCGGCTTCGGAATCGCGGCTGCTCTCACCCGCCAGGGACTCAACCGCTGGCTGGCCAACTCCATTCTCAGCCTTGCGGGAGGGCGCTTTCATTTCACCTGCATCGGCCTCTTCTGCACCGCGGCCTTCACCTCGATGTGGATCTCCAACACCGCCACCACCGCCCTCCTCTTTCCCGTGGCTCTCGGACTACTCAGTGACCTCGAGGAAAAATCCGGCCCCGAACGGGCCCGCCAACTGGCCCCCTTCATCCTCCTCGGGCTCGCCTATTCCGCCAGCATCGGAGGAATCGGCACGATCATCGGCACCTTTCCCAACGCAATTGCGGCCGAGAAACTCGGAATCGATTTCCTCTCCTGGCTCAAATTCGGGATCCCCTGCGTGGCGATCCTCCTCCCCAGCCTGATCGTCATCCTCTTTCTCATCCTCCGGCCCGGAACGGTTCCCAATTTAAGTCCCAGGAAAGAACCTTTTGTCTTCACACCCCAGCGTATTGCCACCCTCGGGATTTTCCTGCTCGCCGTCGCGGGCTGGCTCAGCAGCGCCTGGCTCAGGAAGCTCTTCGGTGTCACCACGGGCTTTGACAGCATCATCGCCATCTCTGCCCTCGTCCTCCTCGCCACTCTCGGCCTCGTCCGCTGGAAGGACATCGATCGTACCACCGACTGGGGCGTGGTCATCCTCTTCGGCGGCGGACTGACCCTGAGCAAGGTCCTCTCCCTCACCGGTGCCAGTGCCTTCCTCGCCAATCATCTCAACTATCTCACCGAGGGCTGGCCCTTCTTCCTCATCGTGGGAGCGGTCGTCCTTTTCGTCATTTTCCTGACCGAACTCACCTCCAACACTGCCACCACCCTCCTTTTTGTTCCGGTGTTCTACAACGTCGCCCTCGGCATGGACAACGTTGAGCCCGCAATGCTGGTCCTGCCCCTGGCCATCGCGGCCTCCTGTGCCTTCATGCTCCCGATCGCCACTCCGCCCAATGCCATCGTATTCGGTTCCGGGAAGATCGCCCAGCGCACCATGATGCGGACTGGCATCGTTCTCAACATCTGCTTCGCCCTCATCCTCACCCTCCTGGGCACGATCCTCTTCTGATCTCGCCCCAGGCTTTTCCAACGACAGGCGTTACGCCAGGAGGTCCCTGACCACCCGACCGTGCACGTCGGTCAACCGGAAGTCCCGGCCCGCATACCGGTAGGTCAGCTCCTTGTGATCAATTCCCAGTTGATGCAGGATGGTCGCATGGAGGTCATGGAAATGAACCCGGTTCTCCCGCGCATAGTAGCCATACTCATCAGTAGCACCGTACTGAATCCCCGGTTTGATCCCACCCCCCGCAAGGAAAATGGTATTGGCGTGGGGATTGTGATCCCGGCCATCGCGCCCCTGCGCCACCGGGGTTCTTCCGAATTCTCCTCCCCACAGGACCAGGGTTTCATCGAGCAGTCCACGCTGCTTCAGGTCCGAGATGAGCCCCGCCACCGGGCAATCCATCTCTCCGGCAAGGCGTGCGTGCTCCTTGCGCAGGTTCCCGTGGGAATCCCAGTAGCGGTGAGTGACCTGCACGAACCGCACCCCTGCCTCACTGAAACGGCGGGCCATGAGACACTGTTCCCCGAACTTCTTCGTGTTGTCCTGGTCCAGTCCGTAGAGCTTCTTGATCGACTCCGGTTCCCCCGAAACGTCCTGGATGCCCGGCGCTGCCATCTGCATGCGGAAGGCCAGTTCGTAGGAAGCGATACGGGCCTCCAGTTCCGAATCTCCCGCGCTGCGGGCAAAGTGATCGCGGTTCATGGCCTTGAGCAGATCAAGTTCCCGGCGCTGCAGATCCCGGTTCTTGAGCGGGCTCTCAATGAAGGGAACGGTCATCCCTCTCCCCTTTCCCCCGATCCGGGTCCCCTGGTAGTGGGCCGGCAGGAAGGCCGAGGACCACGCATTGGATCCCCCGTGACTGCCACTCGGGTCAATTGTGATGAACCCGGGAAGATTCTGATTCTCCGTCCCCAGGCCGTAATTGATCCACGACCCCATCGCTGGACGCGTGAAGGTATCCGAACCGGTGTGCAGTTCCAGCAGGGCACCCCCGTGTCGCGAGTTCGAACCGTAGACCGACTTCACGATGCACAGGTCATCCACGATCGAGGAAAGGTGCGGCAGAATCTCGCTCACCTCTGCTCCACTCTGCCCGTGATGGGAAAACTTCCACGGCGACGCCAGCAGGTTGCCGGTCTTGGCGGATACGATCCGGGGCTTTTCAAAGGGCAGAGGCTTGTTGTCATCCTTCGTCAACTGCGGCTTGTGATCGAAGAGGTCGACCTGGGAAGGCCCCCCATGCATGAAGATGAAGATGACCCGCTTGGCCCGCGCGGGCGAGGGAGCCGGTTTCGGGCTCAGGGCCGAGGTAGCCCGCCCTTCCTGGGCCAGCAGACCCTGCAGGGCCAACGCGCCGAACCCTGCCGAGGAGGTCCGCAGCATCTCTCGCCGGTTTAACGGCCGCGCTTGACGGTTCTGGCAGAGGAAACTCATCTCCGGGATATCGGAAGTATGATCATGGGGTCCCGGATTGTCAAAAGCACGTGAATGCGATGTCCCGGATCTACTCGATATAGAGAAATTCGTTACTGGCCATGAGAACCCGTGCCACGCTGGCCCATGCCTTCTGGTCCCCTTCCCCTGCTGCCAGGGCATTGTTCACCGCGTTCTCCAGCCGCGTGATCTCATCCGGTCGCGCAGGTCGCCCGTAGTAATGCAGGGCCATCCAGTCCCCCCGCTGTCCGTTACTCGCTCCCTTGGTCGCCTCAATCATGATCTCCGCGATCCGCGTCGCGGACTCGTGGACCATCGGGCTGTTCATAAGAACGAGAGCCTGCTGGGTTACTGTGGACGTCCGGCGATTTCCGTCCGGCACGGAGGGGTCGGCAAAATCGAAGGCATTCAGTTCGTCGTAGCCCGCACTCCGGATCACCGGCAGGTAAACCGCCCGCCGCGTGCTCTTGATCCACTCCGTCATCTTGCCCTTGTCGATATACTCGGTGGGCTTTCGCTGGATGATGGCCCCACCCATCGTCAGGTCCAGCCGGTTGGACTTGAAGAGGATCGAATCACGCAGGACTTCGGCCTCCACCCGCCGCGGCTTCCAGCGGGCGAAGAGCTTATTCTCCGGATCTCCCCGGAGCGCCTGCTCCGACCTCGAACCCTGCCGGTAAGTGGCCGAGCTCATGAGTTCCCGGTGCATCGCCTTCAGCGACCATCCCGCATCGATCAGCTTCACGGCGAGGTGATCCAGCAGGGCCGGGTGCGTGGGCCTCTCTCCCAGGACTCCGAAATTGTCAGGCGTGGGCACCAGGCCCCGTCCGAAATGCCAGCGCCAGAGCCGGTTCACGATCACCCGGGCGGTCAGGGGGTGGTCCGCACTGGCGATCCACTTCGCCAGTTCCAGGCGTCCACTCTGCCCGGCAGGCATTGGTGGTTGGTCAAAACCGGCAATCACCGGCAACACCCGCCGTGGAACCTCCTCCCCCAGGGTCAGGTAATTGCCCCGCAGGTGCACCTTCGTATCCGCCACCGCATCCTCGGTCACTCCCATGACGCGATGCTTCCCGGGCAGATCCTTCCTCAACCCGGCGATCCGCCCCTCCAGGGCCTTCTTTTCCTCCGCCTTGGTCTTCTTGTCGCCCTTCTTCTTCTCCAGTTCCCCGATCTCCTTCCAGCGGGCTGTCACCTCCGGCTCGGTCAGGTCATGGAGGTGATAGTGCGCCACCACGGTGTACTTCGTCAGCGTCTTGGTGGAGAGGAAGATCCCGGCCAGGCCATAGTAGTCCTCCGTCGAGACCGGATCGAACTTATGGTCGTGGCACCGTGCGCAGCCCAGGGTCATGCCCATGAAGGCCCGTCCCGTGGTATCGAGCTGTTCGTCCACGATATCCCGCCGCATCTTGTCGGGGTCGTCACAGGCCAGCATCTTGGGTCCCACCGAGAGAAATCCCAGCGCCGCGACCTGCTCCCGCCGTTGCTCGAGTGATTCACCCGGCAGGAGGTCCCCCGCCAGCTGTTCCACGATGAACTGGTCGAACCGCTTGTCATCATTGAAGGACTGGATGACGTAATCTCGATACCGCCAGGCTTCCGGATGCGCGATGTCCTCATCCATCCCGTTGGAATCGGAATAGCGCGCCACGTCCAGCCAGTGCCGACCCCAACGTTCCCCGTAACGCGGAGAGGCCAGAAGGTCATCGATGAGGCGCTCCCACGCCTCCGGTTCGTCATCGTGAACGAAGGCCTGCACCTGCTCCGTGCTCGGAGGCAGACCATGGAGATCAAGGTAGGCCCTTCTTACCAGCGTGTGCCGGTCCGCCTCCGGTGCCGGACGGAGCCCCGCCTCCTCCATCCCTGCGAGGATGAAGTGATCGATCCCGTTGCGGGGCCACTTCTCATCCTTCACTCCCGGCTGCGCATGCTTTACGGGCCTGATAAAGGACCAGAACTTCCGGCCATCCTCGTAGTCGATGCCCGGTTCCACCGCCACCTTGCCCGCCCCCTCGTCCCGCGGATCGGGAGCACCGCGCTGGATCCACTCCCGCAGGAGATCGATCTTACCGTCCTCCAGCTTGCCATCCGGGGGCATCTGCAGGTCGGAATCCCGGTAACCCAGCGCCTTCATAAGAAGGCTCTTCCCCGGCTCGCCCGGCACGATGACCGCCCCGGAATCCCCCCCCTTCTGCACGCCCTCCCGCGAGTCCAGCAACAGCCCTCCCTTCACCTTGCTGGCGCGCGCGGAATGACACTCGTAACAATGCTCCGCAAGCAGGGGGCGGATCTTCGACTCAAAGAAGGCCAGGTCATCATCAGCGAACGCGGGAGCCGGCAGCAGGACCAGCAGCAACCCGGATCCCCTTTTCAAGAACGTGCGCATCACCTGCCTCCAGCATACGCCCCCGGACACTCCGTGCCAAGGACAGGGCCGTGACAGGCCCCCCAGCAGATGCCGCCCCCCGGTCATACTCCTAGTTCTTCTCCTCCTTCTCCTCAACAACGGGACGCTGCAACCCGTGCTTGTCGTAGAGTCGCTGCCAGTAACCGTGCCAGTACTTGTCGTAATAGTCGTAGGCTGCGTTATCGATGTGCTCCGGACTGACCACCACCGGGGCCTTTTCCGGGTCGTATCCCTTCAGGTGCCCGCTGCCTGCCCGCTCCCGCGGGGAAACAAAGCGCCACTCGGGATTCCCCATCACCTCCTCACAAAGCTTCGCCAGGCCGACATCGTAACCCTTGAGCTGCTCCCGCCGGTGAATGTGATTGTGGTCATGATCCATGGTCCGGTTCGTGTCATACCAGCTCTGGAATCCCTCGGCCCAGTACTCCGAGCGGTTGACCGCCGCGTAGCATCGCTTTTCCCCCCCGAAGACGATCAGCACCTTGTCTTTCCCGGTGACCCGGACCTTCGCGTGGGTCGGCTTGCCGTTAACCAGAATATCCCCGCCCTCCAGGCACCGGGTGAGCAGCTCCGGGGTCTCCCCCGGGAACCACTTCCGCAGCGCCGCCAATAGGAGCACCGGGGTCTCCCCCTTGACCCGTCGGAAGCGCTGGGCGGCCCGTCCATCCCGCCAGATCCCGTCCTTCATGGCCCCCTTATAAATAGCTTTAAGCCGTTCGTGCTGCTCCTCACTGAAACCCGCCCCATGGACCACG
>JAKVCR010000157.1 GCA_022448985.1 Roseibacillus sp. | reverse complement strand
AAACTCGATCGTTCCATCACCTTCAAGACCCGGGGACCCGAACACGACTACACCGGTCTTCTCACTATAGGCGAACTCGCCCCCGATACCCGTTACCACTACCGGATCGCGGATCACCAGTTGAAGGGATCGTTTCGCACCATGCCCCGGGCAGAGGATTTCAAGAACCCCGGGGGCAACCCCGAGGGCTTGTTCAACTTCCGCTTCGAGTTCGCCTGCGGCAACAATCCGAAAGGCGCTGGCGATAGCGTGGGACCAACCCTCCCGATCTTCGACACCCTCAATGCCAAGGTGCGCGACCAGATCCACTTCGCCATCCTCAATGGCGACTGGCTCTACGAGACCCGCCGTGACTACCCACCCGGGGAATGGCTCCACCAGGTCGGTCTGGCCAAGGGCGACACTCCCCGCATCGTCCGCCACGCTCCCACGGTCGTCGGGGTATGGCAGAACTACAAGGACCTCCTCCACCGGGGCCGCAACCTGGCCGAGTGGCACCGCCACATTCCCACTTATTTCACCGCCGACGACCATGAACTGATCAACGACATCTACGGGACCGCGGAGACCGGCTACATCAACCGGCGGGCCGTCTTCCGGGATATTGCTACCCAGGCCTGGTTCGATTACCTGGCCTGGGCCAATCCGGTGAGACACGATGCCCCGGCCTGGTTCGGTTCAGCAGAATTCAGGAAAGGCAGTGACGTCCTGGTCGACGACGATGCCGATTTCACCAAGCTGGACCTCGCCGCCATGGCCAACCTGCACGTCCACTGGGGAACTCCTACCGCCGGGGTTCCCGATGCCAGGCTGGACTCCGAACCCGGCAATCCAAACTCGGCGGTCTACGACATCGTGAAGGTGCTGGGACCCAACAAACTGCAGATAACGCCTGCGGCTCGGGCGAATGGAGTGGCCTCGTACTCCATCGGTCGACGCTGCTACGGAAAGTTCACCGTTTCAAATTGTGACTTCTTCCTTCTCGACACCCGTAGCCACCGCAACCTCCACAACGTGGACAAGCCCGCTAACCCGAAGGCCACCATGCTCGGGAAGCAGCAGCTGAAGTGGCTCATGGACGGCATCCGGGAAAGCAAGTCCGACTTCATCTTCGTCGTCTCCTCGGTCAACTTCATGGTGCCTCACGTCGGGAGCGGAGGTGGAGACGACAAGCAGGCCACCATCAAGAAAGACGACGCCTGGACCGTGTTCCTCAAGGAGCGCGAGGAACTCATCGAGTTCTGGGACGATCTCGACAAGGCCGTCTTTGTCCTGACCGGCGATCTCCACAACAGCTTCGCAATCAAGATCACGGACAATGTCTACGAATTCGCCAGTGGCCCGCACAACTCGATCAACCACGCCCCCATGAAGGACGAGGGCGGTCGCCCCGCCAACGGCAGGTTCAAGTACGGCCCGCGGGCCTGCGACATCCGCTGGTCAAGCTATGCCATGGAAGACATCCCCCGGGCCAACCGCACCTTTCCCCACTATTGCGTGGTCCAGGTCAACAACGTCTTCAACAACCCTGTCGAGCGCGACGGTGAACGCTGGTTCGCCTTTCCCCATCCCCAGGTCATCTTCCAATTCCACGATGCCATGACCGGGGAGCTCCGGTATTCCGAGACCATCGTGCTGGGACTGGACTAGGATGAACGAACCGCTCTCGATCGGGTCGACCACAATCAGGACGATGGGGGCCCGCTGGATGCGTTTCTTCCCCGTATTTCAGATCACTCGCACGGAGGCCGACCTGAAAAAGGAACCCCCGGCCAAAAAGGTGAGTCAGCGAGTCCGCCGACGCATCAGAAACGGAAGAATCGCCAACCCCATGAGCAGCGTCCCCGACGGTTCCGGGATCGTGGTGAGAAAGCCCTCGACGAGCACGCGATCGGCGTCACTGAGGGCGGAGTTGAAAATGATCATCTGGCTCATGTCGCCGACAAAATCGTAGCCACTCCCACTGTAGGCCCCCATGTAGATGTCCCCATTTGCAGCGATGCTGTTGGTCGGACTCCCCCCAAGATTGAGATTCGTCCCGTTGGCATAGGCGTTGTGAGTGCTGGCGGTGAGAACGGTGCTCCAGACGGTAGTGATCCCATCATAGACTTGGATGTCATCACCGGCATAGGTCGTGCCGTTATACATCTCCACCCGAAAGCCACCGCCGCCATCGTCGCGCTGATGCGACACATCATTAATCCCGATGTTGTAGGCGTAGGTGCCGGAGGTGGCAAACGGGGCATCTGCTTCATAGTGCCCGCGCCACATCACGGTGAAATCTGTCGATTGCGCGTTGGAGAGCGTCCCTAAGAGGTAGCGGCCCTGGGAACCGGTTGCTGTGTCATCGAATGACAGGTTACCGCTGCCGTCGTAGCTAATGAGACTGGCGGCACCGGTGCCCCGCGCTGTGGACGTCACTGCCATGGCGGATAATGAGTTGCCGTTGCCATCGACCGGGGTCCAGGAATCCACCGAAGTGCCGTTCGTCGAAACCCCGGTTCGTCCATCGTAGTGCGCCACCAACGAAGCCTGGGCTTCCGCCGACAATCCCGGCACGCGCAGGAAAAGTCCGGCCGCATAGGAATGCGAAGCCGATAAGAACAAACCAACGCCGATCGCAGCGATTGCCCCTTGCATTGGATTGACTCTCATAGCCTTCCTATTCCGAGGAATTTTTCCCGGAACTCAATGTAAATCTCACAAAACCCCACCCGGCTGAAAACCATCCCCATGCCACCGAACTTCCCCTGCGAAGTCCCGCTCTCCTTGAAGAAGAAAGACTTTAAACGACTCCAAACTAATCAGGACTTAGAGGCCCGGCGGGTGGCGGTAGAAGTAGGCACTGGAGGCGTCCTCGTAGAGCGGTCGAACGGGCAGGAATCGGTTGATAAGCTCCAGTTTATCCTCCTCCGAGAGAGGGATGGCGGTTTTGAGGGCGATGTCCATACGCACCCCATTGTCACGATTTGAGGAGCCGTCCCCAGGTGGTTGCGGAGAGGCGATGGCATCAAGGCTGGGACCGCCAAGGCCGAGGTAGGCAGCTCCACTGGAAGTATTACGGTAGAGCACGAAGAACATCCGGCTGCTGGCGATCTCGTCGTAATCTCCCGTGTAGGCTTCGGTGGTGTCGGTCTGGCCCGGAGATGCAGGCGCGGTATGGTTGATGTAGGTTTTCTGCGAAGAGAGTGGTTCCAGCGTCAGGAAGCTATAGGTGGGGGACGCATATGTCGTCCATCCGCTGGCGACCGCAATCGCTTTCATCGCCGCGGCATCTTCGTTGCGATCCATCAGAAACTCGAGAAGCCCGGATCCCTGGCTGGCGGAATTGAGGCCACACCACCACAGATTATTGCCGCTTCCGTAAAAATCGAGGCCGTGGGCCTGCTCCCCGAGGAAAAACAGCTCCCCGGTATCGACGTGGTACTCAATCTCGCGGTAGGTGTCGGATTCAAAGCGCGTCCGCAACACCACCCCTCGCGGGATCTCGGTAAAACCGGTTACCAGGCGGAAGAATTCCCGCTCCTTGTCGATCTCCCACGACATGGGTGAGGTTGCTTCCGCCTCGATGAACCATTCGACGAGATCACTCGAGGATAGCAGGTGGGCATCGGCGTTCCACGTCAGTTCGGCGAGACCATCATGAATCGTGAGCTGGAGGGACTGCAAGGGAGTCGGCTCGGGCTGAGGGGGCAACCCGGCGAGGCTCCCAAGATAAGCTTCCACGAGTCCACGGTCGTCGTCCCTGAGGGCCGCTTCGAAGATGATCATCTGCCGAATCTCACCCACCAGATCATAGCCACTCGAGCTGAACGCCCCGATGACGATGTCCGCGTTTGCCGCGACGCTGTTGGCCGGGCTCCCCCCAACATTGAGATTCATCCCATTGGCATAGGCATCGTGCGTAGCGGCGGTGATCACGGTGCTCCAGACAGTGTCGATGCCATCATAGGCCATGATATCATCACCCGCATAGGTCGTGCCATTATACATCTCCACGCGAAAACCGCCGTTGCCGTCGTCACGCTGATGGGAAATATCGCTAAGCCCCACGTTGTAGGCATAGGTGCCGGAAGTGGCAAACGGCGCGCCATCCTGATAATGGCCGAGCCAGAAGACGGTGAAGTCGCTGGTGCCGGTATTGGCCAGGTTTCCCGAGAGATAACGACCATCGGCAGCCGGGCTGGGGTCGTCGAAAATCAAGCGGTCGCTACCATCGTAGGTAATGAGATCAGCTGCACCACTGCCGCGCTGCGTGGACAAGACGACCATGCCCGGGAGCAGCACGCCGTCGCCGTCCACCGGAGTCCAGGATTCAACAACACTGCCGGTAGTCGCGACCCCGGCGCGACCATCATAGTGGGCCACCAGCGCGGCCCGGGCAGAGGCTGAGAGCCCTGGCACATCGTCAAACAGGCCCGCGCAAAGATCAGAGAGACCGATTGAGGAGATGGCGATGGTCGCCGATAAGAATCTGATTTTCATCGTTGTGGACCAGCTTGGGTTGGGGAACTGCGGTAGACCCCTGCCCTATTTCGGGAAAACCTGCCTAAATTTTGACCGAAACCCCAGTCATTTTGGGAGCCTTTTTCTCCCTTGTCCCATTTCCTCATGAATTTGCACCTCTTCCTCAGTTTCCAAGCCCCCGGAAAACTCGGCCCGGGAAAGGTGGGATGCAAGGACCTTTGGTTTATTCTTATCACTCAAGGTGACCTAGGAATTCGCGGAAGCACGGTTACCTTCCAATTGGATGCAGTTGAAGTAGGTGCATGTCAGCACGGCCTGTCAGTGCGATATATTCAACCCTTCACATGGCAGTTACTTCCATATCTTATCAATGGGGAAGAAAGGAAACTGACCTCACAGTGACCTATTGATGCTTTCTTTCTCTCTAAACTCATGGGCTTCCACCACACTTTCTACCTTGCTCATTGGACAAGGAGAAATAAGGTAAAGTTGATGAGGCCAATGCACATGGTGTTGCTGGCTTTTTGCCTGCAATGTCCCTTGCTGGGGGCGGACAAGCCTGAACCGTCGCCGGATGGTTATTTCGTGGATGAGGTATGGGCCAAGGTAGGTGAATTGTCCTGCCTGAAATGTCACAACAACGCGGGTGAGGCGGAGGATAGCCGGTTTATCCTCAGGGAAACGGTTCTCCTGGACGGGGCACAACTGCAAACTGCCCACGATGCCAATTTCAGGGCCTTTGCCAAAATGGCCCGGATGCGCAAAGGGGGACAATTGCCGCGGTTGCTCTTGAAGCCGATTGGCAAACTGGCCCATGAGGGTGATCAGGTCCTGGAACCCGACTCCACGGGTCATCTCATCCTCAAGGCATTCGTCCAGCGCATGGAAGGGAAATCCTCTCCCGTATCTCCCGCCGGGAAATACAAGCCGGGATCATTCCTGCAGGGCGTAACCATGATCGGCAATGAAAGCCTTCTGCGCCGGCTCACGCTTTCACTAGCCGGTCGTCTGCCCACCACAAGGGAAAGGCAGGTTATCAGGGAAAAGGACCTGGCCGGACTGGACACGATCCTCGACCAACTAATGAGCGAGGATGCCTTTTACGAACGCCTCAAGGAAGGCTTCAACGATATCTTCCTGACCGATGGTTACGAGGGCAATGGGGAATTGATCCTTTCCTACGATCATTTTAACGAGACACGTCACTGGTACCAGAAGCATGATTTCAGCCACATCGAGGGCAAAAGGCAGCGGCAGGAAGCCCTTTGGGACATGGCACGCATTTACCGCGAGTCGATCCGCGCCGAACCTCTCGAGTTGATTGCCAACGTGGTGCGCAACAACAGGCCGTTCACTGAGATTATGACCGCCGACTACATGATGGTCTCGCCCTACTCGGCCAGGGGATACGGTATTTATCAACAGGTGAAGGAACAGTTCAAGGATCCTGACAACCCTTTTGAATATGTGCCGGCCAGATTGCCCGCCCTCAAGAACAGGCAAGGCAAGATGCAGGAATCAAGGACCGGGGTTTATCCCCATGCCGGCCTCTTCAGCATGTTTCACTACCTGCGCCGCTACCCGACAACGGAGACCAACCGCAACCGGCTTAGGGCCAGTATGTATTACCGGCACTTCCTCGGCGTCGACATCATGGAACTGGCAGATCAAGTCGCTGATGCTGCCGCCATCGATGCCAGGTATGAGACTCCCTGGATGGAGGCGGCGGATTGCGTGGTTTGCCACCGGACCATCGACCCGGTGGCAGGCTTGTTTCAGGATTTCTACAACGAGGAGGGACACTTCAGTCCCCGCAAAGAGGGCTGGTTCAAGGATATGTTTGCTCCCGGACTGGAAGGCGAGAATCTGCCCAAGGAGGAAAAATGGCGCTCCCTGCAGTGGCTCGCTTCCCGTACTGCCAAGGATCCTCGTTTCGCCGTCGCGATGACGGAACACGTCTGGTATATCCTGAGTGGCCGCATGGCCCTGCGGCCGCCGCAGGACATCGAGGATCCTCTCTTTACTCCCCGTCGACGCGCCTACTCCATGCAGCGAGGCGAAATTTCCCGGGTGGCCAGGCGCTTTGCCCGGGAAGAATTCAACCTGAAACTGCTCTTCAAGGAGCTTGCCAAGTCATCCTTTTACCGGGCCGACGGACTGAAGGCGGTAGTTGAACATCCCCATCGCAAGGCAGAGCTCCACGACCTCGGCGTGACCCGCCTCTTGGCTCCCGAGCAACTGGAAAGGAAAATTGAA
>JAKVCR010000156.1 GCA_022448985.1 Roseibacillus sp. | reverse complement strand
CCGGAGCTGGTGCCGGAGCTGGTGCCGGAGCCGGAGCCGGAGCCGGAGCCGGAGCCGGAGCCGGAGCCGGAGCTGGTGCTGGTGCTGGTGCCGGTGCTGGTGCTGGTGCTGGTGCTGGTCAGGGAAGCGGCCAGGGAAGCGGCCAGGGCCAGGGCCAAGGCCAGGGCGGAGGTCAGGGCCAGGGCAATCCCCTCGACCTACAGGAAAGCTCAGCAGCCGGAACCTCTTCAACCGTAGCCCAGGGAGACGCGGTAGCCCGCACCCGGCAATCGGTCAACTCTCTTACCCGGCGCAGGCGCTCTGCTGCCATCCAGAATTATGTGCAACCTCTCCCGGCAGAGTTCCGGAAGATGGTTGCTGAATACTATGAAGCCCTCGAGGAATGAACGTCCGACCACTTCGCACAACTACCGTGGCTGCCCTGACCGCAGCCTCCCTGATCACTACCACCCTTTCCCGCGTCCAGGCGCAGGATGAGGCGGCCCCTACCCAGACAGTCGGGGTTGCCCGACTCACCCCTGAGGCCGAAGCCGCCATCACCAAGGGCCTGGCCTACCTCGCCAAGGCAGGAGTCCAGAACCCGGACGGCAGCTGGGGAGGATCCGGCAACCCGGTGGCAGAAACTTCCGTGGGATTGATGGCCTTCATGCTGAAAGGCTACGTGCCGGGCCGTGGTGAATACGGACGCCTGATGGACAAGGCGATCTCCTACCTCATCAACAAGGGCCGGGAGCAACGGGGATTCATGGGCACTCCAAACAATCATGCCGGCATGTATGAGCACGGACTTGCCGTCCTCGCCCTCTCCGAGGCCTGGGGTCAAAGCAAGAACCCCCGCCTGAAAACCGGCCTCCGCCGCGCCGTCGACATCATCCTGCGGGCTCAGAATGCCGAGGGGGGATGGCGCTATAATCCCGAACCCCGGGATGCCGACCTCTCCATGACCGTCATGCACGTGGTCGCTCTCAATTCCGCCCGGGAAGCTGGCATCTCCGTCCCGGACGCCACCATTGAGAAAGCCGCAAAATACGTCTTTTCCTGCCAGGATGAGGACAGCGGAGGCTTCCGTTACCAACCCGGCGGAGGGGAACCCGGATTTGCCAGAACCGCAGCCGGGGTGATGTCTCTTATTATGTGCGGAAAGCTCCGTCACAAGTCCACTCAGCGCGGACTTGCCTTCCTCAAGGCCTATCCCGACCGGAAGTTCGACAAGAACTACCCCCGTTTTCACTACTCCCACTACTATGCCATCCAGGCCATGTATCAGGCTGGTGAATCGGACTTTCAGTCGTGGTATCCCAGGATCGCGGCCACCATCGTCTCCAAACAGCAGCAGGACGGCAGCTGGGGCGGCGCCCATGGCACGGTCTATGGAACTGGATTCTCGATTCTCATCCTCGGGGTGCCCTACCGTTACCTTCCCATCTACCAGCGCTAACCTGTTGGCCTCCTCCGGCGGAAGGGCGTCAGGTTCCGGGACAGGCTGGAACCCGCAGCACCTGAGCCGGGTCAGTCAGTCATGATCCGCCTCCCTCATAGCATTCCCGCCAGCCTCCTCATCCTCGCTTCTGCCTGGCTCCAGGCCGCCCCGCCTCCGGCTGGTGCAGGCCGGATGCTGCAGCAACTAGAGAGTGAGAGCTGGATTCAGCAGGCGGAGGCCCTTCATTACCTCGGCGAACACCGGGTAGAACTGGCAACGGATGCGGTACGGTCCCTCCTCAATTCCGGCACTGCCCATCCATGGGTCCGGGGACGTGCACTCGTCTCCCTCGCGCAAATTGAGGACAAAGTCGAGCCGGGTGAATTCGGCAAATGGGTCGCCCATGACCTGGCACCTCTTCGAGCAGCCGCAGCCGAGGTCCTTGAATCCCACGGGGCCAACTCCGCGGCAACCTGGATCGACATCCTTCTGAAGGACCCCGAACCCGTCGTCAAATGTCATGCTGCTGCTGCATATGCAAAGCGTAAAGGCAAGGAGGCCTGGGCCGTAACCGATCCACTTACTACTTCCCCCACTTCGGCAATCGCCCGGGCCTGCGCCCGGGCTCTGGCCTTCACCGGGAATGAAGCCGCCCTTACACGACTGGGCAGGCAACTCGCAGATCCAGACCTGACGCGCGAGTCCCTCCGGGGCATCAGCAGAATCCAGAACGCCTCCCTGATCCCACTTCTCCTCAGCCTTCTGCCCGACCTTGAGGAAACCGACCTCAACTACGGAGCAATCCTGACCGCCCTGCAGAATCAGGAATGGAAGGCGGTGACCGCCGGTCTCGCCGCCTTCATCAAAAGTGGCGACGAAAACAGGGTCAGGGCAGGCGCCCGCCTGATCACCACCCTGACCCGCTCCCCCGAACTCGGTCCTCCCCTCCGGGAAGCCCTGTCCAAGGCCACCCGGACCGAGACGATTGAAGCGGGCCTGATCGCACTCGGATCCGCAGCGATGAACCCTGACGAGCACCATGAGTTCTTCAGCAAAACCCTCAAGCACGAGGAGTCCTCCATCCGCTCCCTCAGCATTCGATGCCTCGCGCATTGCAAGGACGTCAATCACTACGAAGTCCTACGGGAGAGCCTTGTGGATGAGGATTTCGAAGTGGTCCAGGCTGCCCTGAGTGCACTGAAACGCCAGCCGGCCGTGAACGCCCCCCAGGGAAGACTGGTGGCCTATCTGGAAGCTCCCCTCTCCAGCGACAATGAGACCATCCGTGCGCTCGCTTACGACCTCCTCGCCCATGCCGGCAGCGAAGCGGACTTCCGCCCCGCAATGGCTGCGCTGGAAGAGCTCCTGACCGGGACCGACGAAACGCTGCGTGCCGCAGCGGCCAAGGCACTCGGGGCACTGGCACCGGAAGACCAGATCGGGGAAGTGGTGGCAGCTCAGGGATACCTCGCCCACTGGATGGTGATCGGCACGTTCCTCAACGACAAGGAACACAAGGCCTTCCACGAGGTTCATGAACCGGAAAAGGAAATCGATTTTGAGAAAAGCTACAAGGCGACCTATATCTGGCTCCTTGAAGGCCGCAGCGACAAGCCCATCGAACGAGAGGTCACCTGGGGGGAAGGGATCGTCGATCAGACCGACGGCAAACTCTCCATGTCTGCCCAGCTTCCTCCCCCGGGATCATTCGCAGTGGGCTATGCCGTGGCCGATATCCACGTCGATACCGAGAGAGAGGTCGTCCTGGACATCGATGGCGACGATGCCTTCCGTATCTGGCTCAATGGGGAAAAGATCTCGGAGAAGATCGCCCCTTACCAGCACCGCAAGGACTGCCTCGCCGAGGACAAGGGGCTTGAGGTCAAGCTCGTGGCCGGCACCAACCGCTTCATCGTAAAATCCGCCAATGTCGATTACCGTTGGTGGGTGCGCCTTCGGCTTACCGACACCAACGGGATTCCAATCCCCTTCCGAAGACCATGACACCGGGACTGCGAACGCTCTTCTGCTGTCTGCCTTTACTCGGCATTCCACTCTTCGCTGCTCCAGAGACCCCGACTTCCGATCCCCGCTGGGCCAAGGCCCGGAGTTTCTACCAGGACGGCGACAAGGATGGAGGTCACAGGCTCCTGATCGCGCTCGCGGAGTCTCAGCCTGGTCAACTCGGTCTTGCGGTAGCCTGCTACACGGCCATCCTCGAGGAAGAGGGGAATCTCCTCAAATCCAATCCATGGATTGACCTAGCCTCCGAACGCCTCGTCGCCCTCGAACAGGTTGGGGCCATCTCTGCCCACACCCGCCCGATTCACCGGGCCGTCCCACGGGTCATCGCCAAGGCGCTGCAGGAAGGGCGGCAACTCGAAGCCCGTGAGACCAGCGACCGCCTCTACCGGCAAAATCCAAACGACCTCTATTGGCGCATTCGTCAGGCCTATAATTACCGCCGCATGGACCTGCTAGACACCCGTCCCCTCTACCAGAAGCTCAAGGAAGATCAGGATCCCGACCATCCCCATCCGTATACGAGGGAACTCTGGAGCTGGATGGAAAACGAGCTGAAGACTCTCGAGGCTCTGCCCCCCCCCATCTATCCTCTTCCGGAAGGAACCCCCCTGGCTCTCATGGTGCCAGATGATCCGGATGGCTACTGGCGCACTGTTCTCGACCGTTCTCCCGCCGACGTTCCGATCATGGTAGATCGCGTTGCCGCCCTTGCTGGAAACCAGATCGTCCCCTGGCAGGACCAGACCGGCCTGACAGATCCGCTGCGGGCCCTTGACCTCCACCTGCGTTCCAAGCCACCTGCCGAACTGGCCGCCCTGCGCAAGCTCCAAGACGACCTCTTTGCCCAGGAAAAGCTTCCAAGCCAACCTCAGGAAGGCGACCTCCTCTCCCTCAGTCGCCGGTTTGCATGGTCGAACGGAGCTCATAAAAAGCTCCTTTCCGTTGCCAATGAGGCTCTCTGGGAAGGACGAGCCGAATCCGCTCTGCGCAGCTTCCGCGAAATTCTCGTCCACTCAGAAAATCCCTCCCTGAGAGACTCCGCACAAGTTGGAGCATGGACCGCCCTCAAGCTGATCGGAGCAATCGACGAACTTCGAGCCTCCGCTGGCACCATTGATCCCGGAAAGACCTATCCCTGGATGGGAAAACCCGCCAAGGGAGCACAGATCAGATCCGAACTCCTGAAGGGAATTACTGCTCCAACTCCGACCGCGGCACCTTCTCTCCAAGGCTTGAGCCAGCAGATTATCCAGCTTCCTCCGGTCTCCCCCTGGCCTACCGATACCCCCGCTGTCGGCTTTGGGATCGACTTGCAGGTCTCAGGGTCGCAGATCATTGCCAGCGGTCGCAACCTGCTGGTGAGCTATGACACGAGTAATCCCAGCAAGCCCCGCTGGTCCCAGCTTCAACGACACCCGGTTGAGCACCACCGCCGAACTGGATTTCACCCGGGATATTTTCGCCCGCTTATCGTGGATAATACCCTCTATACCCGCTGGGGGGTCACTTCCCTCCCCGACGGTCTGGCGGCTTTCAATCTGGCAGAGGGCCAACCGCTCTGGGCCTACAGCTACGAGCGCGGCAACTCCCCCTACTCCAAGGGAGTCCCCATGGGGGACCCCGTGGCTGCCGATGGAGGTCTTTTCTATCTCCAGTGGCATACTCCCGGTGACGTAACCGACCGGAACCGGACCGTGAGTCTGATCCATTTCGATCCCAATGAGCAGCGCCCACGGTGGTCTACTGATCTCGCCAGCGCGGGGAGAGCCATCGACATCTCCGGAAGCATCCAGCGATCTGCACCACAGAATACCATCTACGGGAATGCCGTGACGGTCCACCGCGGAGCCGTCTACTGCAACACCAACGCCGGGGTGATCATCCGCTGCGACGTACGCGATGGCCAGGTCGACTGGATTCACAACTACCGCAGGCAGAACTCCAGCCTGGTGCCTGAGAACCTGGGGTCACAACCAGTCATCAACGGCAGCAACGTGATCTGCATGCCCCGGGATGACGGGCGGATCTTCGCGCTGGACCAGGAAACAGGCCTCCTTGTCTGGGACAACCCACTCGTGGTAGGGACGGAGATGATCGGAGTCTCCGGAGATACCCTCGTGGTGCGGGGCGCAGGCGTCATCTCCGGACTGGACCTCAAAACCGGGAAAGCCCGCTGGTTCCGCCCCCTACCCCTCCGGGTTCTCGGTCGAACGCTGCTTATCGAAGACTCCCTCTATCTTGGATCCGTCAGCGAACTGCAGCGCCTCGACACCCTCACCGGCAAGGTTCTGGAACGCCGGTCCTGGGACATCGGTGAGGCCCGACCCCTGGGATTCACCATCGCTCACAACAGGCTGTTCGTGGTCAGTGACAGTCCTGCGGGAGACCGCAGACACGACATAGGCGAGCCCCTTGCCCACGTTCAGGAAGCGCCCTCCTCCCTCACGCTGCCCCTCAAACGCACCTGGAGCCTCACCCGCAGCGATGCCCGCATTACCCTCGCTCCTGCCTCCTCGGGATTACGGGATACCGCCTATCTCCTTTCCGGGGGTATCCTTGAATGCCTCGACCTCAGTCCCAGCGGATCCATCAAATGGCGGCGCTTCGTGGACGCTCACAATGCGACCCTGTCCTTTGTAGGCGAAAAACTCCTCCTCGTGGAAAACGGACGATCCCGGCGAGGCCGTAGCCGGGCACTCGCACTGAGTGCACAAAACGGCCGTTTCCTCTGGGAGGCTCCGGTCCCTTCTGCGCTTGGGAACCCCTTCTTCTTCGAAAACAAACTCATGTATCACGACCGCCGGGGCAAAATGGTGGTCCTCGACCTTGAGGATGGAACAATGGCCTGGGAGCGCAACCTAGACGAGGGTCACCTCGTCGATCCATACTGGGACGGACAGAAACTGCATGTCTTTCACGCCTCCTTGTGGCACGGCCCCAAGCACATGACCCTAGATCCCTCTACCGGTCGCACCATCGGGCAGGACCAGGTCATTGTCGGCAACGCGGCCTCTCCCAATATGGCTCGCCCCGTCGATGATGGATGGTTTGAAGTTCGTTTTCCTGCTCAAACAGCCAGCTGGATTCGCTTGGCCGCTCTTTCCGAAGTCAACGGCCAGGGCTGGGCGTCCGCCGCGGAACTTCACGTTCTCGACGAGGAAGGTAATCCCCTCCCCCGGGACAAGTGGGTCATTGAGGCAGAACACGAACGCAATAACGGCCTCCGGGCACTGCCACCCAACCTGATCGACGGGGATCCCACCACCTGGTGGCACTCGCCGTGGAAGCATCCCGACAAACCCGCCATCGGAAGGATTATACCCCACCCTCACTTCATCCACATCAATCTCGGGGCTCATTTGAAAATCAGTGGATTCCGTTACCTGCCGGCCAAGATCAACAACAACAACGGAATGATCCGTGATTATGAGTTTCATGCGCGAAGGGATGACCAGGACTGGGGCGAACCTGTAGCCGCCGGAATCCTCGTGAACCGTCTCCGTGTTCACCGCAACCACTTCGGTCCCCGGGCGGTGTTCTTTGATGCACGCAACTATCCCGGAAAGCACCAGGCCGTATTCCGCTACAATCTCGACAAGCAGACCACCCAGCTCGTCGAAGAACAGGCCCATCTCCTCTCCATGCACGGGAGATATGCTCTCATCACATCCCAGAACAAGTTAATCCTGCGGCGCTCCGATGATCCCGGTTACCGTTTTGAGCTCACTCCCCAGATCAATCACGGTCACCACGGCCATATTGTGATCGAGGGTGACCGGCTCATCATGGGGCGGCACAAGATCGCGATCGCAGACCTGAACACCAAACGCTTCCTGGAAATCCCTGAGGATCCGAAATCGCGTCGTCACCACAACGGAAACTTCGTGCGATTGCAGAACGGTCATTACCTCAAGTTCGTGCACCACGGAAACAAACAGGAACTCGTCCTGATCAATATGGTGAACGGGCAGGTCACGGAAGGAACCCTTGAAAACCAGACCGAGCGCTTTACCGAAGACCGCTTCCTCAAACTGGCTGGTCAGCGTCTCCTGACCTTTGACCGCACCCTTCTCTTCTACGACAACTCAACCCTGAGTGCGTGGGTCGCTGCAAACTGAATTGTGCCCGGATAACCGGCAAATTCCGGGAAGGCCTTTCCAATGTCTCTCCGGGATTCTAGAAAGGAGAATGCGAACGCTCCTCGCCCTCCTCACCTCCTGCCTCTGCCTCACCATCGCGGCTCCCGCCAAGCTCCCTAATATCGTCTACATCATGTCTGACGAGCTCGCCTATTACGAGCTGGGGCACATGGGCAACCCCTACATCAAGACTCCACGCATCGACGCCATGGCAAAGGGTGGCATCCGGTTCACCCATGCCTTTGCCGCTGCTCCGGTCTGTGCTCCCCTGCGCTGTAATCTCATGACGGGAAAACATGCCGGACATGCCTCGGTTCGGGCCAATGACGGGGGAACGCCCCTGCGCTCCGACGAGGCAACCATCGCCTCTCTTCTCAAGGAAAAAGGCTACGCAACCGGAGGA
>JAKVCR010000155.1 GCA_022448985.1 Roseibacillus sp. | reverse complement strand
CCTCGCGATCTCGTTGTGCTTGGGGGAGAGCGGAAGCCGGATGAAATGACGCGGGAGGCCTGGGAAAAGCGCCGGGACGAATTGCAGGACCGGGTCAGCCCGAAAGGGCGGGAGGAGGCTGCGAGGGCCCTGAGGGAGCAGGCTGCGATGTGCTTCAAGCTTCTCTCCCGGGGACAGGTTCCGGACGGGGCCTCGGTGACGGTGACCCGGGAGCCCCTCGTGCGGAAGGTGCGGGTTGGGGAGGCTCTGCAGGTGGCTATTCTTCCCGAGGGGAGCCACGGGGCGGACACCACGATCGTCGACCTTGTGATTTCCCATGGCCATGGGGAGGCCTCCCAGCGCTGGTCTCTCAAGGATCTTCTCGATGACTTCCTCCTCTCCAATCCGCATCCCGCTGCGGGGGGAGCGGCATGGTGTTTTCTGGATATCGGGAATGAGAATCCCGCCTTCCTGACCCTGCGGGACGAGGCGGTTGGCGACCGCAATGAATTGCACGCCTGGAAGCCCGCGAACGGGGGATTGCCTTCCGTGCTGGTCAACAGGGGGGAGGAGCCGGTCAAGGTGTGGTCCACCCTGCCGGAACGGACTTTTTTTTGTCATCCCAGCGAACGTGGGGCGGTGGCCATCACGTGGCTGAGTCCGGTCACCGGGGAAGTCTCCATCGACTTGACGATCGCGGATGGACATCCCACGACCCCGGGAGCGGGGGTGGGATGGCGCCTGGAGCATTTTGAGGACCCGGGGATGGCCGCGCTTTACGGGGCTCTGGGCAGGGCCATGGTGCCTGATGTCAAAGCGAAGGAGGAGTTGGCCGCTCACATGGCCGTCGAGCCGAAAATCCAATATGCCTATGCGGTCATGGCGGGGAAGCCCGGCAATGCGAGGATTCCCAAGCGGGGAAATCACGAGGACCTGGGAGACGAAGTGCCTCGGAATTATCTGGCCGTGCTGGGGGGAGGAAGCCTGGGAGACGGCCATACCAGCGGGAGGCGCGCTCTCGCTGAGCGGATCGTTGGGAGAAGTAGCGCCCTTGCGGCCCGGGTCATGGTCAACCGGATCTGGTCGTGGCACTTTGGTCGGGGTCTGGTGACAACCCCCAATGACTTCGGGAATCACGGAGCCGCCCCCACCCAACCCGAATTGCTCGATTACCTGGCGGGCTATTTTATTGATCACGGGTGGAGCGTGAAGGCGCTGCACAGGCTGATCCTCGGCAGCGAAGCCTATCGGCGGGCTGCAGGAGAGACTGATGGAAGCTACGAGGGGTTTTCCCGCCGGCGCATGACAGCCGAGGAATTGCGCGATACCCTCCTGGTAGCCAGTGGAGAACTGGTCCGCTCGCCGGGGAGGGAACACCCTTTCCCCCCCGAAGCGAAATGGAATTTTACCCAGCATGCCCCCTTTGCCGCGGAGTATGAGACCCTCCACCGCAGTGTCTACGTCATGCGCAAACGAAACCGCAGCAGCCGGTTCTTCGCCTTGTTCAACGGAGCGGACCCCAATGCGAGCACGGCCGTCCGTGAAGTGAGCACGGTGCCTACCCAGGCGTTGTATTTTATGAACGACCCCTTTTTCCACCGTTGTGCGGAGAAGTTTGCGGAGCGTGTTTTGAGGGCAGGTGCGGACCCCGGGAGTCAGCTCGACTTCGCGTGCCGCGAATTGTTTGCGCGGCCGGTACGCGATGAGGAGGTGGTTGCTTTCCGGGAATTCGCTGAAGTCCTGCGGTCCACCATCAAGGGAGACCAGAAGGTGGTGGAGCAGGAGCTCTGGAAGGCCTACGCACGGGTTCTGCTTGGTAGCAATGAGCTCCTTCATATCGACTGATGCGATGCCCATGAAAGAATCCTTCAACGACCGACGCAGCTTTGTCCGTTCCTTCGTGGCGGGCTCGGCGCTCATGCCGGGACTGCTGCAGGAGCTGGCCGCAGCAGAGGGGGGAGGGGCTGATCCCCTGGCCCCGCGGCAGGGGCATTATCCGGCCAAGGCCAAGCGGGTAATCTTTCTCTTCATGACAGGTGGGGTCTCCCATGTGGATACCTTTGATCCCAAGCCCAGACTCAAGGCGGACGTGGGCAAGGAAGTTAAGGCCGACCACCCCGAGATCCAGGACCGCCCCGGCTATGAGCGCATTTTCCTCAAGGCTCCCCAGTGGGAGTTTTCTCCCTACGGGCGATGTGGAACGGAAGTGAGTTCACTTTTTCCGGAGGTGGGAACCTGCGTTGATGATATTGCCCTCATCCGGTCGATGCACACCGATCATTCGAACCATTATAATGCCACCCTGGGCATGCATACCGGTTCCTTTGCCTTTGCAAGGCCGAGCATCGGGTCGTGGGTCAGCTATGGGCTGGGCACGCTTAATCAGAACCTGCCGTCCTTCATTACCATTGCGCCCCGGCAGACCTATGCGGGCACGCAGGTTTACGCGAGTGACTTCCTTCCCGGTGCACACCAGGGCACGCTGGTGGTGCCGGGGCCACAGCCCATTGCCAACGTAAAGCCGCGGGTTGGAATGTCGCGCCAGGAACTGGAGCTTGCCGCATTGCATCGCCTGAACCGTCAACATCTTGCCCGCCGCAGCGGTCACGCCCTCGCGGAGGCCCGCATCAAGAGTTTCGAGACCGCCTTTGGCATGCAGATGGCTGCGCCGGAAGCCTTTGACCTCTCGGGAGAGAGCGATGCGACTCACGAGCTCTATGGACTGGAGCGGGGAAGCACGGAAGGGTTCGCCTGGCAGTGTCTCGCAGCGCGGCGTCTCGTCGAGCGCGGGGTGCGGTTCGTGGAGTTGATCGATACCGGGTCGAGCGGGAACTGGGATTCCCACGGCAACATGATGGACCATGTCAAGCTGGCGAAGAACGTGGACCAGCCGATTGCGGGGCTCTTGAAGGATCTCAAGGCACGTGGATTGCTGGAGGACACCCTCGTGGTCTGGACCACTGAATTTGGGCGTACACCCTTCAACAACAAGGCCGACGCCACGGGACGCGAACATCACAACTGGGCCTTCAGCTCCTGGCTGGCCGGGGCCGGGGTAAAGCCCGGCATCGTCCATGGAGCAACGGACGAGTATGGCATGAAACCCATCGAGGACCCGGTTCATGTGCATGACTTTCATGCCACGATCCTGCACCTCATGGGCCTCGATCACGAGAAGCTGACCTATCGGCATTCCGGCCGGGATTACCGGTTGACCGATGTTTACGGGGAGGTGGTGGATGGGGTGCTGGCCTGAGTCAGCACTATCAATCCCGCCAGTAGGTTGATTCCTTCCCGACCTGGTAGGCGATATCCATCTCCGGGGTTTCGATCTTCACTCCGCCCCGGTGGAGGGAGTTCACCCCCGCGATGACCATTCCGGAAGTGAGGAGGGTGCGTTCGGCAGGGTAGGGAACCTTTTGGGTCAGCACGCAGTCCTCGATATGGCGGCAGAGGGGATGAAAGAAGTCGGCGGTAGAGGAACCATGGGTGGGCATGGGAAGGTACATCTGGGTGGAAATGATTTCATTGTTGTCGGCCCGCAGTCCGGCGTAGTTGAAGTCCCGGATGTTGACCAGCAGCATGGTGGTCCGGAATCCATCGAGATGCTCGATGAGATAGCCGGTGGCATTCGCGAATTGCTCGCGAACCCACTTGAAATCGATGCGGCCGGAGTAGTAGCCGGTTTCCACCGGCAGGTTGTGGCTCCGGGTGAGGGCGGAGCGGATGAGGCGGCGGGTGTCCCGGCGTTCCGGGCGGGAGAGCACTTCCCAGAGCTTTTCATTACGCAGGGCGTGAACGCTTTTGATCCCTGCTTCACCCCCCTTGCGGCGCTCGGACATGCATTGGGCGGTTTCAAGGGCGTGAATATCGTAGCTGTCCACTCCTCCGTAGGCCACGCAGACACTTTCCTTCAGAGGCGCCCCATGCGGCATGTCGAGGGACGGCATGCGGCGGGTGACCGGGAGGGAGGAGCCGGCAAAGAAGGGGAAGTTGAGCCGTTTGGCATCTTCCACCATTTCCACGCACTCCTTCCAGTCGGTGGAGAGGTGCTTGTCATTGAATACGGGGACGCTGCG
>JAKVCR010000154.1 GCA_022448985.1 Roseibacillus sp. | reverse complement strand
GACCAGGGCCCTTCTTAAGCGGGAACTTGAGATCCATTTGGAAGAGCTTCAGGAAAAGTGGCATTTCAGCTCGCTGGAGAAGATCTTTATTGAAAAACGGATCTACCGGGACATTGAGGAGTGCGAGTCATGGGAAGCCGTTATCGCGGCCATCGACAAGGGCCTCAGGCCCTACAAGAACCGCTTCCGAAGGGAAATTACGGAGGATGATATTGTCCGCCTCACCGAGATTCGGATCAAGCGGATCTCAAAGTACGACAGCTTCCGCGCCGAGGACGAGATCAAGGGATTGGAGGGCGCCATCGAGGAGACCGAGAGGAACCTCAAGAATCTCACTCGCTATGCCATCAGGTATTACAAGAACCTGCAGAAAAAATATGGCAAGGGCCGCGAACCGAAGACTGACGAAGAGGAGTTTGAACGGGTTGACCGGACCCAGGTGGTCGCGGCCACAGAGACACTTTATGTGGACGAAAAGAACGGGTTTGCGGGCTTGGGTCTTAAGCGCGAAAAGGCAATTGAGAAGTGTTCCCTGCTAGATGATGTCATCGCAATCTCTCAGGATGCCAAGATGCGTGTGGTCAAGATATCCAGTAAGGCCTTCGTTGGAAAACGTCCGGTTCATGTGGCTGTTTTCCGCAAGGGGGAAGAAAAGATCTATTCAATGATCTATCGCGATGGCCGCGATGGCCCGATTCTGGCGAAACGCTTTCGAGTCGGGGGGGTAACCCGTGACAAGGTCTACGAACTGGGGAAGGGGTCCGCGGGTACCCGGGTATTCTACCTTGCAGTCCATGACTCCGAGGAGGAGAGTGGATCGAATACCGTTCTTATTCACCTGAAACCTGCCCTCCGACTTCGGAATGTCACTCGGCTTTTCCAGTTCAGCGAAATCGGAATCAAGGGTCGTGGCGCAAAAGGGAACATCATTACGAAGCACGCCCTTGACCGAGTGGTAAAGGCCCCCAGGGATTAGGATCTATAATTTGATTCCAAATCCTTGACTTCGGGTCGGGGCGGCCTAAAGTGTTCTTATGAACAGCATTCTATGGGGTCTCCGCAACTGGCACCTTCGAATCCGACTGAATCTCCTCAAACGCCGTCTCCGCGCCCTTCATAAGGCCTTTTACCGGCGCAGAAGGAGAGCTGTACAGCAATGGCAGCAACTACCATTCCGGGGGTAGAATAACCCCGGAAACGCTGGCGATTTTACCACAATCAGCGTGGATTTTTGTGCTGACGCAAGGTAGGGCCTTCGCTAGAACCTTCGCCATCGCTTTCGTCCCTCAGTTCGTGCGGCAACGCTCCTTTCGTGTTGCCGGCCCTCTAGTGTGCGCCGCTCTCATTGTAGCGGGCCTCGTTGCGACTACGACCAACCTGCTTGCTGAGCCCTCTGAAATCGTGCAACGGGAGCTCACCCGGAGGGCGCAAGCGACCCAACAGGCCCAGGCAGGGCTCCTTGCGGGAGACAAGGCCTATCGCCTCGGGGACTATGCGGTGGCAGTGGATGAATACACCAAGGCCTTCAACCTTTTCCCACGGGGGATAGGAACTGCTCATCTAAAGGCCACGGCTGCGGATCGTATGGCCCAGGCGTCGGTCGAAAGGGCCCGTGAGCTTGCCCGTGTTGGTCACTACGAGAAAGCAGACACACTTCTTGAAAATGTCCTGCAGCCCGAAGTGATGCCTGACTATGCACCCGCCGCCCGGATGCGGGAACAGCTGCAAGATCCCCTCAGGAACAACGCGGCCCTGACCCCGGCTCATACGCGGAAGGTTGATGAGGTGCGTCGTCTGCTCTACGAGGCCCAGGGATTCGAGGATTTGGGCCAGTTCGAACGGGCAGTTGTGATATACGAGGCGGTTCTGCACCTTGATCCACACAATTCTGCGGCACGCCGGGGAATGGAGGCTCTCCACGAGCACAAGAGCAGATATTTCAATGACGCTCGCAACCAGGCCCGGCAGGAGATGCTCATGGAGGTCGGCAAGGCCTGGGAGTCGCCGATACCGAAGAGCATCCTTCGCCTTGCTGACGCAGACTACGGGGCGCTTAAGAGGGAGACGCCCCTTGGTGCCTCTCCCTCCGAGAAGCTCGATTCTATTATCATCCCGGTGGTCGACATGGACCAGGTCCGCCTGGGTGAAGCGATTGACTTTCTCCGTCAGCAGTCCGCCGCCCTGGACCTCGAGGAACTCGATCCAAGCAGGAGGGGCATCGCCTTCGTCATTCAACTCGGAAATGCGGATGAGGCTCGGGCCCGTAAAATCGAGACCACGACTTTCGATCTCAAGCTGCGGAACATTCCGATGCGTAAGGTCCTCGACTATATTCTACAAGCGACACGCACCCAGGCCCGGATTGGCGAACATGCGGTTGTAATCCAGCCTGCCGGCGTAATCAGTGATGACCTGATTTCCCGCCAGTATAGGATGCCTCCCGATTTTCTGAGCAGGGAAGACCTGGCTGAAGGCGGGGCCGGAGAAGACGCGGATCCATTTGCCGCTGATGATGGTGGAGCTCAGCGCGGGCTTGTGAAACGTCTCACCGCTCAGGAGTATCTCAAGCAGAAGGGAGTGGCATTCCCTCCCGGGGCCAGCGCCATTTACCGCCCGCAGTCATCCATCCTCTCCGTGAGGAATACTTATACCAACATGGGCCTGGTGGAGGCGATCGTGGAAGCGATTGTGGAGGCCGAACCAATCATGATCGTCGTTGAGGCCCGTATCATTCGATCCACGGAGCAACGCCTGGAGGAAGTGGGTTTCGATTGGCTCCTGGATGGCCCACAGGCATTGACTGATGAAGTCCTGCTGCATGCGGGCACGGTGGGCACTGGGACTCCTGTGGTGGCGGCCCCTTTTCGTCCTGTGACTGCCGGGAACAGGAGCGGCAACCTAGCGACCGAGAAGAACGCCATCGATGGCGCCATTGCACGTTCTCCGGCCGATAATGCATTTTTCCGCGCCCCTGGCAGTATCTTTGCCTCCGGGATTGTCGATGACGCCACCGTGGGAATGCTCATGCGGGGCGTGGGCCAGCACAAGGGCCTCGACCTGCTGACTAAGAAGACCGTCATTACCCGCTCAGGCCAGTCCGCGACCATCGAGTCGGTGAAGGAATTCATCTATCCGACCGAGTATGAGCCCCCCGAGCTACCGCAGCAAGTCGGGGGGAACTTCCAGATCGATCCGGCAGGTGGTCTTGCGGGACAGAACGCAGGTGTTACTCCCGTCACTCCGGCGCATCCTACGGCCTTTGAAACAACCAACCTCGGATGCATGCTTGAAGTGCTGCCCCAGCTCGGCGAAGGGGGTGCGGTGGAGGTTGCCATCAAACCTGAAATCCGGGAATTTGATGGATTCATCAACTACGGCACCCCGATCCGGGGTGGAAGCAGCAGCGCGGTCTTTGATCCGACCGGTGGAATCCTGAGTTCGGGCAGCTTTGGAATCATTACCGAAAACGCCATCCTGATGCCGGTGTTCAGCACGATCCGGGGGAATTCCACGCTTTCCATTTATAATGGGGAAACAGTGGTTTTAGGCGGATTGCTCACTAATTCACGCATCAAGGTGGAGGACAGCACCCCGGTGCTCAGCAAACTTCCCTTGATTGGGCGCTTCTTCACATCTGAAGCGGAGACTTCTATTAAGGACGCCTACATCATTCTGGTCACCGTTCGGTTGGAGAATCCTGCTGGCGAGCCTGTCAGTCGGTAAGAGGCGATTCCCGAGTTCTCTGCAGAGACATGGAAAAGGATTCCGAGCAGCGCAGCTACTCCGTCGACGAGATGATGGAGCAACTGAAGAAGGGGAAGCGGGGCAAGTCGAGGAGTGAGGACCCTGAACTGGTCACCCGGTCGGACGGATCACAGGTGATGCGGGTGCGGAAGCGGAAGCGGAGGACCGACCAACCCGCCCGGTCTACCCGGATGCGTCAGCGCCGCTATGGTTTCATTTCCACCATTGGGTTCGTGGTTCTGCTCGTGGTATCGGGCATTTCCCTCCTCCTGGTTATGGCCCGGTTCAACAGCAAGGGCTACCGGGAGGATGTTGAACAGAGTTTGAGTCAGTCCACCGGGGCCCAGGTGGGGCTGACTGATCTATCGGTGAATCCGATCAAAAGCCAGGTGAAGTCCGTGCAGTTTACCTGGCCTTCCGGTGGATTGCCCAAGAGCCTCAAACTGGAGGAGATGGACGCGCGGTTGAAGGCATCCAGCTTTCTCAGTTCCCGCTTGCAGGGAAGGGAGCTCCGGGCGAGTTCCGGCTCAATGGCAATTGGCCCCCCCGGTGATGCGACACCGCCCCTGGTGACCAAGGCAGAGAAATCCCTCGATTTTGAGAGCTACCATTGCAACCAGTTTGATCTTACCTACGGGACTGAGACAGAAGATCCCGTAATGCGTCTGCGGGGCACAGAGTTGACTGCCCGCCCCGGTAAGGATGGGAACGGCCTGAGCTTCACTCTAAGCGGGGGATTTGTCCGCTTCGGGGACTGGTCTGAGTTTAGGGTTAAGACTGGGGGTGGGGAGTGGAAGGAGGGAAGTTTCAGTCTCGGGCGACTTTATGTCCGTAGCGGGGAATCGGGGGAAGCGGTATTCAAGGGAGTCAAACCTGTTACCCGCCACAGCCCTGCCGTGTTCGATCTCGAACTCATCCAGTTCCCGATTGAGGAGTTGCTCGGACTGGATTCGCTGGGACAGCTCATCAGTGGGCAAGTGGATGGGCCTTCCGGGTCCCTGACATTTGATCCACAGGAAGTGACTTCGGGGCAGCTTCGGATCCAGTTCATCGGCTCCGATATATCCATCGAAGGGTTTAGGTTTCTCGGAGGACTCGCCTCCATTCTTCGAAAGGACCATTATATCCGACCCGAAGGGGGCGAGATCACCGGGACCCTGAAATGGGATCGTGACCAGATGGGGATTGAGGACCTCAAATACGAAGTCCGCGCTCACATGATGCTGACCGGCAACATCATGGTCCGGCAGCAGGAACTGAGCGGCACTCTTCAATTGGGCGTTCCTGAAGCCCTTATGATGAAAACCCTGACCGAACCCCGCTATTCCTCCTTCAGCACACCCCGGAAGGGCTACTGCTGGACCGAGCTCCAACTGGGCGGCACCGTCGAGCAACCCAACGACAACTTTCTCCGCAAGCTCCAGGCTGCTCCGCTAAAGACCAAGGCTCCCGAATCCCCCGATCTGAAAAAAGCCAAGTAGGCACCTTCCTGGGGTCGAGGGCGAGGCGGAGGCCTATGGATCAAAACTCACCATTTCCCCCAAAAGTTCGCATCTTGTTCGCGGATTATTCACAGCTTTCGAGCTTGTCGGGGATGAAGGCCGATCCCTAGGGTCTCGGACGTAATCAATATCTCCGCCTGTTCATGAGTCCTGCTGATCCGTTCAGTTCCCGCTTTGAGGTTTTCGGCCGGGAGCACCGCCACAGTGTTGCCTCAGTCAACCAGCGCGCCTTTGAGCACCTCGGGGAATTTCTCGACACTGGAAGAGGCGGGGACGGACGGGTGATCTTGTTACGGGCTCCCCGGGCTGGCTATGGAAAGACTTCACTCCTGCAGCGCCTTGCGGGGGAGTTTGCGGAAAGCCACCAGTTCGTCCGTGTTAATCTTACCAGCGGCCGGACCACCGATGCCGCCCACGTGCTGGAATACGTTCTGCAGGCACTCTGCGAGGTCCTTCCTCACTCCACGACCCTGACCAAGCTGGACCTCCTCGCCCGTGGAGTTCTCGCCCTGGGCCTGGAACCCCTGGTCGCTTCCGGGGAAGTTCCCTGTCAGGATCCTGACGGGGCCCTCGCTGCCCTGCGTGAGAATCCGGCGGAGACTTTTGACTTCCACCACGACCGGGCTGTGACCGCCCACTGGACGAAGTCCAACTTTGAAATCCTCGGTCCTCGTCTTGCCGCCGAACTCGCTCGAGAGAGTGGCGCCAGCCTGCGGGAGGCGTCCTACTGGGTCGAGCTACTCTTCCGCTTCGCTACTACCCCGCCGGATAATGTCGAGCGCGCCCGCCTTCTCTTTGAGACCATCTTTCGTGGCGATCTCCAGGGTCAGTCATCATCTGCGACCGAAGAGCGCCTGCATGGGCTCCTCGCTCTTTGCGCGACGGTCACCAGTCCGGTTCTCATTGTCGATGACACCGAGGGTCTCTCGACCTCTCCATCCGACGCCCTCGCTCTTGCCTCCTTCCTCTCCAATATCTCCCAGTCCTGCCCGGGGACAGTCGTCATCCTCAGTGTCAACGACGACATCTGGGATTCCGCTTTCCTGCCGCTCCTGCCCGGAGGGCTTGCGGACCGCCTTCTCGAGCACAGCGTCTCCCTTGATGCTCTCACACGCGAGGAGGCTGAAGCCCTGGTGTCCGCAAGGGCGGGGGAACGCTCTTCCGAGGTCATCGCAGCCATGGACTGGAGTGCCGACGGAAAGTCGCTCTATTCGCGAAAGGTCCTCAAGCTGGCTTCCGAGGCGTGGTTGCAACTTGAGCATGAGGATCCCGAGTTAACGGCCCTCTCATCCGGGCTTGCCTCGGGGTCCACAACGCCACTCCCTGGAGCCCGAGAAGAAGTCGATATCGAGGACGCGCTCTCTGACCTCCCCGACTTTGAGGAGATCCGACCCGCGCGGAAACTGGAGGAGAAGGAAACCCAGTGGCCTCCCGCCAGAGAACAGGCCGCTCCTTCCTGGGAAGGACAGACTCAACGGGTTCTGGGTGGGGAACCCTCCATCGCCGACCGGGTCGAGAGCCCCTTTGCTCCGGATCCCTCGCCGGAACCGGAAGAGACTCCTGAAGAGGAACTATCTCTCCCGCAACCGACCCAACCCGGGCCGGAACGGGAACCGGAGAAGAGGATGGATCAGAGTCCATCCTTTGTCCCCGTGGGTGGGATCGAGCCCGAGCCCGGAAAGTCATCTGACGGCGAGGAAAGCCCTCCCCGTGATCCGGAGGAAAGCCCCGCGCCGGATGAATCTCCCCGCGAGACATTCCCAGTGGCGGCACCGGGCGTCCATGCCCCTGACACATTCGCAAAAGATATTAGTCCATCTTCTGATCCTGTGACCTGCAATCCGGAGAAGACGGGTCATCCCCCGGTGAGCCAGCCAATCTCACCATTTGTGGCGGTCTTCCCGCCCGGTGGTGTTCCCGATGTCCAGACCCCGTCCTCGGGAACGGACTCCCGGTCCGATTCTGCAACCGCTCCGGTTGAAGAGGGAGAACCTGAGGAGTTCCCAGCCGAAACCGTTTATCCATTTTCCGACGGCGAGGAAGCTCGGCCCGGCGTAACCGGGAACGACACTCCTTCCACGGTTGCCTCCGCCGACCTCGATCCCACCGGTGGAGAAATCGAATTTGCAAAGTTGAAGCCGCTGTCCGAAGAGCCGCCTTCCGGTCCTGCATCTCCCGGTTTTAGCACTGCTGCGGAACCTGCCGAGTCGCCCGACCCCGGCGTTGCTCAACCGCAGGCCGCGGCCACTCGCGACAGTCCCTTCACCCCGGTGTCCCCGGCATCCCCCGCTTCCTCTTCTCCTGAGGACGTCTTTGTGCCCGTTTCGCCAGTTAGCGACGCTGGTCCTTCAAGCGACCCGTCCCTTGAGACGCCCTTCACTCCAGTCACGCCCCAAGCCACCACTCCTTCGTCCTCGCCCTTCGCCGCGGTTGATCCCCAGTCTCCGGCCGAGTCGTCCGGTGACACCGCGCCAACCCCGGCCCAGCCATCACCCTTTGAGCCAGGCTCCTCTCCCTCTGCCCCCTCCTCGTGGTGGCCCGGTGATGCTCCTGCCAGCACGGGTGGCCCAGACGGCTCTTCTCCCTTTGCCGCAGTGGGTTCACCACCTCCTGGATCCACTCCCCAGGGGAGCCCGCAACCGAGCGCCAGTCCCGACGCCGGGGATGCTGCACCTACCGACAAGGAAGAGGTCGACAAACTTCTCCGTCAACTTCGGGAAGGACAGGATTAGCCCTGAAATCGTGACGAGGGGAAGCTTCCCGACGGGGAGAATTTTCTTGCCCGTCGAACCCTTGCCGACCATCTTCCGGCCCCGTTTTTAACGATCCTGCGTAGCTCAGCGGTAGAGCGGGTGGCTGTTAACCACTAGGTCGTTGGTTCGAATCCAACCGCAGGAGCCACTTTAAATCCCTCAACCTTAACGGGTTGGGGGATTTCTTATGGGCGGAAAAACGCAGGTGTGAACACCAAGTGTGAACACTTTTCCCTGCACCCCTTACCCCGTCTCCTGCACACGGCTCAGGGCAGGCGGTTCACTGCCCACGGCTCAGGGTGGGGGTCCAGCTGCGCCCGCACACCCCACCGGTGGGGGCGGCACTTTTTGTGTGCGCTTGGGTATGTATGTATCACCCCGCGTGAAAATTCTTGGGGGCAGGGGAGCAGGGTTTCTCGCTGATCAGCTTTACAGGAATGCCCATAAAGGTGTCGTACCACCCTTTCGCATCGGGTTTCCTGTAAATGGTGATGGTGGTGGGATCTATGTCAGTTAGTTTTAGGCCTCCTTGGAAAGGAGCGTTTCCTTGGAAGATTACAGCAGTCAGGCTGGTGCAGCCGTCGAAGGCGTTCCCGATGCTGGTCACACTGCCAGGAATTGTGACAGTCTTCAGGCTAGTGCAGTTATGGAACGCTTCTCTCCGGATGCTGGTCACGCTGTCTGGGATCGTGATGCTCGTGAGGTTGGTGCAGTCTTTGAAAGAGCGCCCCGCGATCGTGGTAACACCGTCGGGAATAGTGACGCTCTTCAGGTTGCTGCAACCATTAAAGAGGTGCCCCA
>JAKVCR010000153.1 GCA_022448985.1 Roseibacillus sp. | reverse complement strand
GGATTTTCGCCTTTTCCCCGCAGGTCCAGAAACGCGTCTATATCGATAATATCAAACTCAGCACCGCCCAGTAAATCGACCTTCAATCATTTTTAAGACATGAAACTCAAACTAGCCTTACCTCTTTTTGTCAGCCTCGGGCTTGGTCCGATCCTCTCTTCCTGCCAGGACAACGGTCCTGCGGATGCCGGTGGTAGTAACGCGGATGCCGATGGTAACGCGGATGCCGGTGGTAACGCGGATGCCGATGGTAGCGCGGATGCCGATGGTAGCGCGAATGCCGGTGGTAGCGCGGATGCCGGTGGTAGCGCGGATGCCGGGGAGGGTCTTCCCAAGGGGGAGGACTGGCCGACCTGGGGGCGGGATTCGACCCGTAACATGGTGGGCAATGCCAAGAACCTTCCCGTGGAGGTGAATCCCGGGGAGATGGACGACGAAACCGAGGAGATTGATCTCAAGACCGCCAAGAACATCCGGTGGATCGCGAAGCTCGGATCGCAGTCCTACGGGAATGTCTCCGTAGCCCACGGGAAGGTGTTCGCAGGGACCAACAACGAGTCCCCCCGCGACAAGCGCAACGTGGTGGATCGTGGCAACCTGATGTGTTTTGATGAAAAGACCGGCGAGTTTCTCTGGCAGCTGGCCACCCCCAAGCTCGGGGCCCGGAAGGTGAGCGACTGGGAGTATGTGGGAATCTGCTCCTCCCCTCACATCGAAGGGGACCGGCTCTGGGTGGTGACCAACCGGGGCGAGGTGATCTGCCTGGACATGAACGGGCTGGCGAATGGCAATGATGGTCCGTTCAAGGACGAGCAGAAGTATTATGGCGCCGGGTTTGCCGGCCTGGCCAAGGCGCGGGATGTGACCGTGGACGGGGAAACCCGGACCCTCTCGGAAGCACACGCAAAACTGGTGGAAAGCCTGACCAAGCAGATCGAGGGAGGGGCGGAAGGCGATGCTCTCAAGGCCGCCATGGGCCGCCGCAAGAGCACCTTTGCAGAGGGCGCCCCCAAGATAGACAACACCTACGCCGACATTCTCTGGATCTTTGACATGCGTGACGCCGACAACGGCGTGGGGGTCTTCCCGCACAACGTGTCGAGCTGTTCGCCCCTCGTGCACGGCGATATTCTCTATACCGCCACTTCCAACGGGGTGGACTGGTCGCACACCAACATCCCGGGGGAATTCATTCCCGGCCTCATCGCCCTCGACAAGAACACCGGCAAGCTCCTGGGAGAGGAGATTTCCGGTGTTTCCGAAAGGGTGCTGCACGCCAGCTGGAGTTCGCCTGCCATCGGCAAGGTCAAGGACAAGGACATGCTCGTCTGGGGCGGAGGCGATGGGTTTGCCTACGGGTTCAACCCCATCCCGGTGATGGATGAGGACGAGGGGATTCCCATCCTGAAGGAACTCTGGCGCTACGATGGCAATCCGCCCCACTTCCGGCACAAGGCCGATGGCTCGCCCATCAAGTATGCCACTTTCAAGGGCCCCAATGAGATTATCGGGACGACCGTGATTAACGATGGACTCGTTTACATTGTCACCGGGCAGGATCCGGAGCATGGCGACGGGGTGGGCATGCTGAGTTGTCTCGACCCCAGCGGGACGGGAAACCTGAGCGGGAAAGCAGTCTGGACCTACGAGTATGGGGATGGGTCCGGAATTGGACGCTCCATCTCGACTCCGAGCATCACCGACGATGGCCTCGTCATCTGCGCGGAGTATGACGGGGACATCCACTGTGTGGACGCCAAGACCGGCAAGGCCTACTGGGTGCACGAAACCGGGAGCCGGGTGTGGGCCTCCACCCTGGTGGCGGACGGCAAGGTCTTCCTTGGCACGGAGGACGGCGAGGTTGTGATCCTGGGAGC
>JAKVCR010000152.1 GCA_022448985.1 Roseibacillus sp. | reverse complement strand
GCAGCGCCCTGCCCTTTCCCATGCCGGGGCGCTCCTCGAAATCGAAACTCCCGGACCCGCCATGATCTCATGCGACAAACTCCGGATCGAACAGGTGATCCGCAACCTCATCGTCAATGCGTGCCAGGCCATGCCGGAGGGAGGCAGGATCATGGCCCGCCTCAAACTCGATCCAGAACACGTGCAACTGGCCATCCAGGATTCCGGGCCCGGATTCAGCACCGAGGCTCTCGACCGTTTCGGGGAGCCTTTTTTCTCGGAACGAGAGGGAGGCATGGGCATCGGGCTGACTCTGGCCCGGGAAGTCGTGCAGGCCCACGACGGATCAATCCAGGCTTCCAACACCCCGCAGGGTGGGGCCCTCATAGTCATCAATTTTCCCCTTCACCCCTCAACTGAAGACCCCTCATGAAGCTTCCACGCGTCCTCATCGTAGAAGATGAACATGCCCTTGCTCTTGCTCTCGCAGCCGCTGTTCGCCAATCAGGTATCGAGAGTGACCTCGCCGCTACTGCAACGCGGGCCCGAAGCCAACTCGAATCGGGCACGAGCTACGAGGCCATGATCCTCGACATCGGGCTTCCCGACCAGAATGGGCTGGAATTTCTTGAGGCCCTCCCGGCGGAACAACGCCCCCCCACCATCGTCATCACCGCCCACGGCGAGATCCGGAATACCATCGCTGCCCGCAAGCTCGGCGTGGTTGACTTTCTTCCCAAGCCTCTCGACTTTGACGAGTTCCAGGACGTCCTGGCCCGCATCACCACGCCACGCCGGCAAAAGTCGGCCCCGGAGTCTCCCGCTCCTGAGACGGTGGCCTTCGTGGGCGCCGCCCTGAGCATGCGCCCGGTATTTCAGCAGATCGCCCTCTGCTGTGCCTCCGACGACCCTGTTCTCGTAAGGGGAGCTACTGGCACCGGCAAGTCCCATGCCGCCAGGCTCATTCAGGGGAACAGCATCCGGAACGGGCCATCGGAGACCCTCGTGATTGGACCTACGACCTCCAGTGAGGAACTGAATTCTGCCCTCCAGCGAGCAGCCGGTGGAGTCGTCGTGCTGGAGGAAATCGCCTCCCTTAACCCGGAGGGCCAGGCCGAGCTTGTCAGCCAGATCGAGGCAGGAACAACGGAGAATTTTCCCCGCCTGATAGCTACCACCCATGATGACCTCCGCGAACTGGTCGAGGCGGAGGCCTTTCGCAGTGACCTCTTCTACCGCCTTCAAGTCCTTGAACTTCGCCTGCCCCCGCTGTCCGCCCGCATGGAAGACCTCCCGGCCCTCGTCTCCTACTTCATCGGCCAGCTCGTTCCCGACCGCAACCTGTCCATCTCCGAGACGGCCCTGGGCCGACTCATGTCCCACGACTGGCCCGGCAACCTGCGTGAATTGCACAACTCGATCGCTTTCGCCCTGACCGTCAACTCCGGGGCCACGGCCATCGAGGACGCCGACCTGCCGGAATATCTCAGGAAGGACCACCGGGAAATTGACGAAAAGGCCCCCGCTCTTCTCGTCCAGGCCCTCGACAGCTGGCTCGATGCCCGCCTTCAGGAAGAAGGAGAAACAATCTACCGGGACCTCGCGGAAAATCTGGAAGCCACCCTGATCCGCCGCCTGCTGGAGCGCTATGACGGTAAGCTGGCCCGGATGGCCTCGGCTCTCCACGCCAACCGAACCACCCTGCGGCGCCGCTTGCAGAATTCCTGACTGAGCAGCAGGTAGGCAGCAAGTGGGCAGAAACTGAACTCTGCCCAGATACCGGGGCGCAGGCCCCTGCATCCCTTGCCTGAGGAGCTTCCCATATTCACTTTCCTTGCATGCACCGCCAGTTCCCTGCCAGTCGGAAAGCTCCTTTCGTCAAATTCCAAGACCCGCATCTGTCTTCCTTCATCATCCTGGCCCTTGTATTCTGCTCTGGCATTGCCAGCCCCCGGCTCCGCGCTGCCGAAACCCTGCTCCTACCCGAAACCGTCGTCACTGCCAGCCGGACAGACGAAGAATCCCTCCAGTCAATGAGCTCGATCGGGGTGGTCACCGCTGCCCAGTTCCAGGAGCAGGGCTATCGCACCATCCCCGAGGCCCTTGCCAACACACCCGGGGTGATGGTCCAGAAGACCACCCATGGACACGGCAGTCCCTTCATCCGTGGCTTCACCGGGCGGCAGAACCTTCTTCTCGTTGATGGTGTCCGGATCAATAACAGCACCTACCGCAGCGGTCCCGTACAGTATTGGAATACCGTGGACGGATTCTCGATGGACCGCCTTGAACTGGTCCGCAGCCAGGGCTCAGTGCAATACGGCAGCGATGCGCTCGGGGGCACCATGAACATCCTCACCGCAGAAACCGGATTCCTCGAAGCCGATCCCGGGTGGTTCCGGCGTGGAAGCGCCCAGTTCCGGTTCGATACCAACAGCAGCAGTCGAGTGGGCCGCCTCGAGACCCGGTTCGGAGAGGGCGGAATATGGGGAGCATCCCTCGGGGTGACCGGAAAAGACTTCGGAGACATCCGGGACAGCGGGGTGGGCCGGATGAAAAATACCGGCTACCCGGAGCAGAATCTGGACCTCAAGATCGAGACCCTGCTCAACCCCGGAACCCGGGTTACCTTCGCCCACCAGTATCTCAACCAGGACGATGTCTGGCGCTGGCACAGCACTATCTTCAACGATACCCCTTGGAACGGTACCAGAACGGGCTCCTTCCCAGCCCGGATTTACGATCAGGAACGAAGCCTCACCTACCTCAAGGTTACCGGCGATCTGCAGGAAGGGCCGGTCCAGAACTACAGTGCCACCGTCTCCTTCCAGCGCTCTCAGGACAGCGAGTTCCAGGACCGGAGTCCCACCGATATCCGGAACCAGGTCATTGACGTCGATACCCTGGGGCTAGACGTCCAGCTTGAAAGCGCCCTGCTCGGGGGAAACCTGATCTACGGAATCGACTACTACCGTGACGGGATCGACTCCGCCGGAACCCGCACCGGACGGGATCCCCGGAGCCGGCGTCCGGTAGCCGATGATTCAACCTACCACCTCCTCGGAGCCTTTGCCCAGTTACGCCGGCCAGTTACCGAAAATCTGGAGGCCACCGTGGGCGCGCGCCTCACCCGTGCCGAAGCCAACCTGGGCAAGGTCTGGGATCCCGCCAGCGGGGAGGATATTTCCGCCAGTGAGGACTGGAACAACCTGGTCTTCAACGCCCGCGCCCTCTACCAGCTCAACGACTCCTGGAATCTCTATGGGGGAGCGAGTCAGGGGTTTCGAGCTCCCAACGCCAACGACCTCAGCGGCAATATCACCTCCCGGAGCGGACAGCAGCAACTCGGCTCCCTCGACCTCGAACCCGAGAAATCGTGGACCTTCGAACTGGGCTCGCGTTTCACCAACGGCAACCTGAGCCTGGGAGC
>JAKVCR010000151.1 GCA_022448985.1 Roseibacillus sp. | reverse complement strand
GGGTTCCCATCAGGTAGGCGTCTCCCGTGTTAGGAATAGCCGCAAGCTTGAGCGCATCTCCACCCTTCAGACTCACTTCATGATCTCTGATCCATTGTTCAAACTCGGCGAAGCTGCTGTCTTCGTGTGGAGGAACATCTTCAGGTGCGACTGTTCTCACACGAGAACCAACCAGGCTGGTCAATTTGGGGCCATCGAGATCTCGATTGATTCTTACCCGGAAAGACCGCGCAGAATCAGAGCTGGGCCTGATCGTGGGTTCCTTGGTCATCCAACCAATGATTTGCGCATTGAAGGACGACTCATTGGTGACCACCTCAAGCTTGTAGCCGTCGATGCCCGTGATAATCCTGCCCTCCTCAAGATACGTCTTGAACTTGCTGAACGAAATGGACTCACCCTTGCCGTTTCCCGCCCCGGAGAGGGCGATGGTCAGCAGGCCGAGGGCAATTGCAAAGAGGATGAGGACCCGCCAATTGAATCCGCCCGATTCACTCGGCTTGCGGGGTTCATTCGGGCCGGGGTTCGGAGGGTGTTCGTCAGCCATGGAATTGAGGGTTCTGAGTCACGGGCACAGGTCAGACCTGTGATTGAAACTAAACCAATGCCTTCAAAAGAAAATTGAAATTTTCGACCCCTAAGGGGTTCAGGACTGTGTAGGAGCGTCGGCCACCTGCTGCAAAGCATGCGCCGCTACCTCTACATGCCCGGAGTTAAGCGGATGAGGAACGATAATTCCGAGGATCAGGGGGCCGTGGCGCGTATTAACGGGCACCACTTCGAGAACGGTCCCAAGGGCAATTTTTATGTGCAGATTACCAACGGCCACTGTTCCCGCCACGCGGTTGGCAGTGTATGCAGCCTGGGCCAGAGTTCGTGCCACCTGATGAAGCTTGCTCGACTGCACCTCGTCAACAAGAACACCGCCTTCGCGATCGAGCAGAAAATATGACCTCGCCCCTACTCGCCCACGGAGCCAGTTGCCGAAGGGCCCGAGCTGCTCCACGAAGGGCGTGGCAGCTACAGGCTGAAATGGCGAGAGCCCGGCAGACGAGACTGGCGTCACCTCGGTAAGCTCTGCTGCCGCAGCAGTGGACTCAGCCCCCTCGCTGGAGGAATGTGTCCGGGGATCAAGTAATCCTCCACGCTGAGCGAATTCACGGGCCGCTGCAAGAGAGTGCCGGGCGGTGTCCTCCCCGCTTGCAGTCGGCTTCAGAGAACCAACCGCGGCCGACGGCGCCGTTTCGACTCCATAGCCAATAAATCCGGAGTTGAAGGCGGCATCTTCCGGATCAGGATCTGGCACCTCGGATGGCAGCGAAGAGAGAAGCGCATCTGCCATGCGCCGCAACTCGCGGGCATCCACCCATGATTCAATTGGATCCATGCAGCATTCTGGCTTTTCGGAGTTAGATATCTTGATGCGAAATTCCGCTCCTCTTGCCAAAACTAATCGGCAAATTCTCGACCAAGCTCAAAACTACGCAGTGACCCCCAGCTTGCGCTCTACTTCTAGTCGCAGATGATCGAAGATACTCAGCGCCGCATCCCCTCCATCCATTACCCCGGCCGGAAGACCGCGGGCGCTGGCCTTGATAAACAGGTCATCCCTGGGAACCACGGTCCGCATCACCATCTCTGACGGGAGGATCGCCCGTAGCGCCTGCACTGCATCCCGACTCTCTGGGAGCGCTGACTGCATCATGGTGAGAACCACTCCCAGAATAGAAAGCTGAGGATTCACGATCCGCATGCGCGTAAGAGCTTCCAGCATCTTGGGCACGGAGCGGATCCCCAATGGTTCAGCCTGCTGCGGAACGATCACCGCACTGACCGCAGTAAGCACATCGGCCGCGGCACCAAAAAGACCGGCGGCAGTATCAATAATGCAGACCTCAACATCGAGGGAGCCCAGTTCCCGCAAGAAGCTGCGCAACCGCGGAAGAACGGACCCCGGGGCAGACCCGCTTAAATCATAGGCACTAGCCTGTCCCGCCGGGATCAAGCTTAGAGTGTCAAGACGTGTCGGGACAAGAAGATCGGCCGCACCCACGGTTTGGTCGTCGATGAAGTCGTAAAACCCGGGCAGCAAGCGGCTCTGGCGGGTAAGGGACAAACCCACTGAGCCCTGGGGATCTGCGTCAACCAGAACCGTCCGGCGACCGCTCCTGGCAAAAGCGTGGGCCAAATTAATCGCGACCGTCGTCTTACCGACTCCACCTTTCTGGCTCGAGATTGCGATCGTAATCACCGATGAAGAACCTTCGCTCCACTCTAGCTTTCCACACCCCGGGAAAAAGCCTTTTCTCCGGCATACCCTCGTAACCTCTGAACGAGCCCAGCAACAGTCCTTGATATTACAGCGCCTTGCCCAACTTCTCCTTCATTTTCATCTTCGTTCCGTTCGGTTCTGGTTTGGCCGATTCTTCCATGGCCGCCTACTGGCACCCATTGCGGAAAACCCTCTGGGAGGGCGTTTCTTGACAATCATCCGACTAAAGAAAAGGTAAGCCGGACGGCACCGCCCGGCTCAATCCCGCCCATATGAGAATCCACCGCGCTGGCATGCAGGCCACTTCGCCCGTCTCTCCAGCAATCCAAGCCCGAAGCTGGGAGTCAGACCCTCCCTCAGGGCAAAATCTTCCTCTTCGTGTCTAATATCCCCCATCGGCTTGACCATCACAGCCATAGGCTTGCGTAAAGCGCGCGTAACATTAAAGCCTTGGGGAGTGAATTCGTTGGCCAAATCCGCGCCTTTTGCTCCACAATAGCGCCGCCGCCAGCACAATTCTCCCTTTACCGCGCCATGAAACCCATTTGCACCTCTCTCCTTCTGAGTCTCAGCGCGAGTCTCGTCCTGGCAGACCGAGTCTACTTCAATGATGGTCGACCTCCCAAGGAAGGAAAGGTGATGCTGGAAACTCCCGGTGTCTTGGAGCTCAAATGGGAAAAGCGTCCCGGCATCTTCCAGACCGACCGCTACCTCAAGGCAAACATCGAGCGAGTCAAGATCGACACTAAGGAGGATATCCAGTTCAGAAACATGGGTCAGCTGGTGCCCTCTCCTGATCGTCTGACTGCCGAGGACTACCAGCGAAGAATAGCCAAGTGCATCGCCTTCCTGGACGTATTCCCGAATGGCGCGCATTCCCCCAAGGTCCAAATCATCCTGAACACTCTTCAGGAAGAACACAAAAGGGCGGCCGCAGGCGGGCTCAAACTGAACAATAAATGGATTAAGCCCGAAGCCCTACAGCGCGATGCCTATACGATAGATGCCAGGATCGAATACTTTGACATGGTGGCGGCCAAGGAGTCCTCCAACTTGATGATGACCATGCGGCATTTCGAGAAGATCAGTGCCGACTTCGTCAGCTCCGAGAACTATTCCAAGTCCCGTGAACTGGCCATCGAAACCCTGAAGTCCTACGGGCCAATCGTAGAACGTCGACTCGGCCGGGTGGAATACAACCGACAGGACCGCCTGCGTGCACGGGCCACCCTCCCAATAAGCGTTCGCGGCGAAAACAAGGCCGTACAAGATAAGGCTGATGCCGATTACCTCAAGAAAGTCCAACGCGAAACGACCGAACTCAAGACGAAATGGCTTTCACTGAACGATTACCACAGCGACCCGATGCGCAAGGTCCTGAACAGCATCAAGAACACCCTTTCAGCTCTCGAAAAGGAAGTGTCACCCGAAGAAGAGGAAATCGCCGGACCGCTCTACCGCGAGGCCTGGGATGCGGCCCGGAGTAGTGACTTTGAAACGGCGGAGGAAATCCTGAAGGAACTTAAATCCCTGAAGGTGCCAGTCCGCTACCTTGATCCCCTGGAAGAAGCCCTCACCCCTCCGGAGGAGTCGGAGCCCGATCCGGAAACCAAGCCGGAGCCCGATCCGGAAACCAAGCCGGAGCCCGATCCGGAGCCCGATCCGGAGCCCGATCCGGAACCCGAATCGAAGTCCAAGGGTAGCGGGAAGTCTGCCAATAGCAACCCACCCCCTCCCTCCTCCGAGAATGCCGACGACGCAGGAGGCTCTAAAATGCAACTGATCCTCGTCATTGTGCTGGCGGTTGTCATTCTCGGCGCACTTGCCACAGCTTTCCTCGGAAAGAAGAAATCTTCTTAGCACCCAAACTACCAGCTAAAGCATGTCGCAGGACCCCCGCTGTGCGAACCAGTCACGCAAGACAGCCGAGACTGAGGTCAACCTGGCTCTCAATCTCGACGGGAGCGGCGCATCAGAGATCGAAACGGGAATACCCTTCTTCGACCACATGCTTACCCTTTTCTCCCGGCATTCGCTGATTGACCTGGAACTCAAGGTTCGTGGTGATGTTCAGGTTGACTATCACCACACTGTCGAAGACAGCGGCATTGTGCTCGGCGAATGCCTCCGTGAGGCCCTGGGCGACAAGCAGGGTATCGCACGGTACGGTCACGCCTACGTCCCCATGGATGAAACCCTCTCACGGGTTGTCGTCGACCTGAGCAACCGCCCGTGGCTTGAATTCCGCGCCCCGGAAGACACCCCGGACGCACAGAACTTTCCCTTCAGCCTGGTGGAGGAATTCTTCCGAGCCCTTGCCTCCAACCTCCGTGCCAACATACACGTGGAGGTCTTCTACGGCCGCGATGGACACCATATTGCTGAAAGCTCCTTCAAATCGCTGGCGCGCGCGCTGCGGGTCGCTGTAAACCGCGATCCCCGCGTGAAGGGGATCCCCAGCACCAAGGAAACTCTCTAGCGACCGGGTGCCTAATCCCGGTCACACCGATTCCCCAGCCTGCAAAGCCCTTGTCTCCTGATTTCCAGATCGGCGTCATCGATTACGGCGGCGGTAATATCCGTAGCCTCGTCAAGGCTCTTGAGGCACTCGGGGCCCCTCCGCAACTGGTGACCACTCCCGACCAGATGAGGAGCCTTGATATTGTATTTTTTCCTGGTCAGGGAGCCTTTGGAGACTGCATGGCCAAGCTCGAGAACCTCGGTCTCGTCAATCCCCTCCTCGACTGGATCAAGGCCGACAAACCCTTCTTTGGCATATGTATCGGATATCAGTTGCTCTTTGAGGAAAGCGAAGAGTCGCCCGGAGTCAGAGGCCTTTCAATCTTCGAAGGACAGGTGACTCGCTTTCCTCAAAGCGAACTGAAGGTTCCTCACATGGGATGGAACAGCGCCATTCTCAGGGATTCTTCCCGGGACCCATGGACAGATCTTGGAGAAAATCCCTACTTTTACTATGTCCACTCTTACTTCCCCACTCCACTGGACGCCTCTTTAATCGCGGCCCAAACGGAATACGGAGTCCCCTTTGCTGGCGCTATCCAACGAGGTCGCCTGGTTGCCACCCAGTTTCACCCCGAGAAAAGTCAGAAAACGGGAATGAAATTCATCAGGAACTTCCTGAGAAAACACACTTCGCCAACCTTGTAGTGTCAACAGGGACTCCGTCTCCGCCTTGCCCCGAAATCCTGGCATTCAGTGCGCGGAACTCCTGCCCGAACCACGCCATTAGAAAACATAACCTGGCAACTGGCCAAGCACTTGCTCACATGAAGCGAAAGACCATCTTCATCATTACTGCTCTACTCTGCTCTCTCTTTCCCTCGGCAAATGCAGAGCTGGTAATTTCGGAAGTAATGGCCCGGGGTGGAAACGAATTCCCAGACGAAGATGGGGCTCACCCCGATTGGATCGAACTCTTTAATAACACTTCCGAAAGTCTCGATCTTGGTAACTATGCATTAACCGATGACCAACAGGACCTCCTGAAATGGAGATTCCCGAAACGCTCCTTGGAACCTCGTTCATACGCCATTGTCTTCGCATCTGGAAAGGATCGGCACCCGGAAAAGGGAAACCTGCACGCGAACTTCAAACTGGACGGTTCAGGCGAGTATCTGGCCGCAGTTCGCGTCAGGGACAAGAAGGTCGTCAGCGCTTTTGACCCGCATTTTCCAGCCGCAGGCAAGGGGGAATCCTTTGGCCATGTGACGCAGGACGACCGCATCGATACCACCAGCATCGTATTTTTCGAGGAACCCAGCCCGGGAGAGCCCAATGGAAAGGCATGGCTCCCGGCAGACCGGACAAGTAGCGGGCACGCTCTCACCCACGATGAAATCTTCCCGACTGACCGGGTCATCGATATTCAGATCACTCTTGCCAAGGATGACTGGGATACCATCCGCAAGCAGACACGAAATCTCTTTGAAGTCCTTGCCGAGGAACGCAAGCAGGCGCCAATCGAAGGTCCTTATACCTATGTGGATGCGGATATCACCATTGACAACCACAGATTCCCCAAGGTCGGCGTCCGTAAAAAAGGCTTCATCGGCTCGCAGAGTTCTTCCCGGCCTTCTCTCAAGGTGAAGTTGAATCACATCGACAGGAACGGCGGCATCGACGGATTAACCACTCTCACGCTTAACAACAACAAGCAGGACACCACCCTAGTGAATCAATACATGGGATACACCCTGTTCAACAATTCCGGATCCCCGGCCCCTCGATGCGCCTTTGCAAAGGTCACCGTCAACGGAGTCAACCTCGGCATCTATTCCCATGTCGAAACAATCCGAAAACCCCTTATCGAGCGTGCTTTTGGAAACAGCAGCGGAACCCTGTATGAGGGAACAGTTGTCGACTTCCGGGAGGGATGGGAAGGGAGTTTCGAAAAGAAGTTCGGCAACGACAAACAAGGACGCGCCATGATCAGGAAACTCATCGATCTCCTTGAAAGCGATGAGGTCGATTCCGATCCCGGACAACTCATAGGAGAACTGGTCGACCTTGATGCCTTCTACCGCTTCTGGACTCTCGAAGGACTGACCGGTTTCTGGGACGGCTACACCGGAAATCACAATAATTTCTTCACCTACTTCAATCCGGATAATGGCAAGTTCCACTTTCTCCCCTGGGGTGCAGATTCCCTCTACACAAAATACAGCAAACTCGGATACGACCCCAAGGCCCCGATCTCGGTTAAGACCAAGGGCATGATAGCCCATAAGCTGTATCAATCCCGAGCGGGCCGTGAGCGCTATGCGCGAGCTATGCAGCAACTTCTCAAGGAGCAATGGAATGAGGATGAGCTGATTACAGAAACCAAGCGCATCGAAAAACTCATCCTCCCACATGTCGCACCCTCCCAATCGGGTTTCACCGACCAACTCGAAGAACTACGCGAGTTCATCAGCACGCGCCGGGATGATCTTGTTGCCGAAATCTCGGACGGAATGCCCGTCTGGCGAAAGGTTCCTGAGCCTCCTCCAACCTTTCCCTCGCTAGCCGGTGGGCTGAGCGACGACTCGATCTGGAATGCTGCAAAGAATGGAGATATCCCGTTAATAAAGGAAGAACTCGCCAAAGGAGCAGATGTCGACGCCCCGGATGCATTCGGTTCCGTTCCCCTCTCCTTGGCAGCATTGACCGGGAAATTCAAAGCCATGGAGTTTCTTATTGGAAAAGGCGCCGATGTGAATGCGGTGAACAAAAAGAATGAAACTGCCATGCACTCTGCTGCATTTCTTGGTCACCTGGAGGCCCTCCAGGTTCTGATCAAACATGAGGCCAATATCAATTTCCGCAATGACGATGGCGCCACGCCCTTCGATGTCGCCTCCGCGCCATGGAGTGATGATCTTCAGGGGATCATCCAATTCGTGGGAGGTCTCCTGCAGATCCAAATCGACCTGGAAGAGATAAGAGCAAATCGACCCAAAGCGGCTGCCCTGCTACGCAAGGCAGGAGGCAGGCCAGGTTCAGCCTTGCCCAGGCAGGCAGCTGGCAGTCTATGGGAAGCCGCCAAAACCGGCGATCTTAAGGCCCTTAAAACTCAACTTGCCGAAGATGGTGTCGACATCAACAAACGAGATTCGAATGGGATTACTCCCCTCTCGTGGACAGCCCTGACCGGACATCTGAAGGCTGCCGAGTTGCTGCTTTCCGAGGGCGCGGATATCAATGCTACAAACAGAGACGGATCAAACAGTCTCCACTCAGCAGCTTTCTTCGGGCGCCTGGACATAGTGAAGTTGCTGGTTAAAAACCGTATTAATCTAGGCAACAGGAATGACGAGGGCGAAACCGCCTTGGATATCATATCCACCCCGTGGAATGAAGACCTCCAGGGAATCCTTCAATTCATCGCAGGAATCCTGAAGATTGAAGTGAATCCGGAAGACGTGAAGAGCAGTCGGCCCAAGATTGCCGCCTTTCTTCGCAAGCATGCCGACGAGGCGAACGTGGAGCTTGAGTGAATCCCGTGAATACATCCCATTCGGGACGACAGGAATCCTTCACCACACAGATCAGGCCACCGACCTCCCGCTCGCAGAAATTCGCGGGGACTCCCTATGTCGTCACCCGCATGGGCATCAGCACATAGAGGAAAGAGCCGCTTCCCCGCAGAACCCCGGGACTCATCTCGTCGATGAGGTCGAGCTGGACCTCCTCATCCTCAAGGTTGCGCAGAGGGGCCATCAGGAATTCCGGATTAAAGGCGATGGCAATTTCCTTGCCGCTGTAATTCACGGGCATGGATTCCTTGGCCTCACCGATATCCGGCGAATTGGCAGTTACGTCAATGCCGCCTTCGCTCACCACCAGCTTTACAGAGTTCGATTTCTCGGACGAGAGGAGGGAAACCCGGCGGGCCGTTTCCAGAAGAGCTTCGCGGCCAAGACTGAGAGTTTCTTTTGCCTCTCCAGGAATAACCTGCCGGTAGTTCGGATAATTTCCTTCAATCAATTTGGAAACGATCACACTGGAGCCCACCTCAAAAACAATCTGGCTGTCGCTCAACCTCGCAATGGCATCACCTTCCTCACCAAGGAGGCGCTGCAACTCCTGCACTGCTTTAGTTGGAATGATGAAATCAGTTTCATGGCTTGCCGGAAACTCAAGATCGTTCTCCACCATCGCTAGTCGACGACCGTCGGTCGCGACCAGAGTCAACTTGCCCTCCTTGAAGGCCGTAAAGATCCCGTTCAAGACATAGCGCGTCTCGTCATTCGAAATCGCATAGGAAGTCTTCTTCAGGCTTTCGCGGAGAAGACCCTGGGGGATCTTGTATTCCTTCGCCTCCTTGAAATCCGGCAACGGTGGAAACTCCCCATGCGCAAGGCCGATTATCTTGAAGAAACTCGGGCCACAGGTGATCGAAGCCACATCCTTGGAGTCCACTGCGATTTCCACCTCCGCATTCGGCAACTCTCGGATAATGCTCACCAAGCGCTTAACAGGCATCGTGGTCGAACCCTCCTTGGAAACCTCGGCCTCCACTGTGCCGCTCACCCCAACGTCAAGATCCGTAGTGGTGAGGCGCAGGTCTTTCCCGCTGGCCTCAATCAGAACGTTGGACAGGATCGGAAGGGTCGTCCTGGTGCTGACAACATGCTGAACCTGCTGGAGACTGTCTAGGAAGGCGTCCCTTGCGATCCGGAATTTCATTGGCAGAGAGGGTCCCGAGGTTGGGATATCGAGATCTTGGGAAGAATGCCCCGCTTGGCAAGCCATTCTTTAAGAAACAAGTAACATTTCCTGACCCAATTTCCAAGTATTGAAGAACCCCGAAGGCCAGTGCAACCCTCCGGCAAAGAACCGCCCGGATCCGAGGGGGCGATCCGGGCGGGTCAAAAATACACCTAACGGCGATCGACTGTTGCGTCCCTAGCGGTTGAGCCGAGCCCCCAGGGCTGCCACAGTTTGCCGCACCTGATCGTCGGTCTGCATCATTTGCTCAACCTTCTTACAGGCGTGAATCACGGTTCCGTGATCGCGACCACCAAATGCTTCCCCGATTTCGACCAGGGAGCCTCCGGTAAGCTTACGCGATAGATACATCGCGATCTGGCGTGGAAAGGCGATATTGGCCGGGCGCCGCCGACTCGTCATGTCCGCTAACCGGATGTCGTAGTAGTCTGCCACCGTCTTCTGGATGGTATCAATGGTCACCTTCGCAGCTGCTTCCTCACGGAGAATGTCGCGCAAGAGATCCTCTATTCGATCGGTCGAGAGCTCCCCCTGTCCGAGCGAGTTGAAAGTAGCGATGCGAACCAAAGCCCCTTCGAGTCGACGAACGTTACTACGAATTCGCTGCGCAATAAAACGCACCCAGTCCTCCGGGATCTTTACCTCCCATTCCTCCATCTTGCGCCGGAGGATGGCGATCCGGGTCTCCAGTTGTGGAGGTTGCAGGGCCACGGTGAGACCGCACTCGAAACGGGACACTAACCGGGGCTCAAGGGTCTGGATCTCCGAAGCAGGGCGATCACTCGAAAGAACCACCTGCGCTCTCCCGTCGAGCAGGGTATTGAATGTGTGAAAGAACTCCTCCTGGGACTTTTCCTTGCCATTCAGGAATTGCACGTCGTCAACAAGGAGGACATTCGCACGACGGTAGCGACGTCGGAAATTGTCGAGATTGCCCTTCTGGACGGCAAGGATGAACTCATTCGTGAATTTTTCGCAGGTGAGATAGATCACCTTGGAATCCGGGCGAGCCTTCAGGATATCTTGCCCGATCGCCTGCATGAGATGGGTCTTCCCGAGGCCCGATCCTCCATGAATAAAAAGCGGGTTGTAAGCCGTGCGAACCCCTGCCGCGATGGCCTTGCATGCCGCGTGAGCAAACTGATTATTACCGCCCACCACAAACCGGTCAAAAGTGTAAAGCGGATTGAGCCCCGCACTCTTAAGGGATTTCGCAAGGGCCTCTGCTGCCACCTCCTTGGCGCGCGACTGCTTCTGAGGCTCTTCTAGGAGGGAAAGCTGTCCTCCGGCCGCTCCATTCATGGCCAGAACTCTTGGCCTTCCCCCACAACCCAGAACCTGGGACAGCGCATGAGTTAATTCAGGCAGGAAATTCTCCTGAATCCAAAGCACGTGCGTCTCGGTGGGAACGAAAACAGTAACCTGATTCGCATCCTCTACTACGAGTTGCATATGCTTGAACCAGCGCTCGGTGGCGTCTCCGCTCAACCGGGCGTCCAATAACCTGAGAATCTGCGTCCTCGCTTCTTCCGTGCTGATCCGCGCCCCGCTACGTGCGGCCACTTCTCCCGATTTCGTCCCGCTTGGTGCTGAAACACCACCTTCATCCCTGCTGCTCATTGCTGTTCTCCAATCCCTGGTCTTTTGATTGATTATTCTTAAGAATCTATTCCCCGCTTCACTTCAAACCCTGACAACCCGCGAGGAACAGCTGTGTATGGAATTACTGTCTGTGGCCAACTCGTCAAAATTTTTTAGAGAAGAAAATCGCATGCTCTCCACATCACTTTTCCACAAGCGTTCCACGGCATCGAGAGTGTTAGACCTCAAAGGTCGCCTGTTAAGCTGACTGAATGAAACAGGCAATTTGAATCCCGCCCTGAATCGTCGCTGCCAGATTCCAGCAGACAGCCTCGCGCCCTCACCGAATCGGAAAATGATCGATGCGGGTCGATGTAACTCCCTTAGCCTGAGGGAAGGCGCCCAAGCTTAAATCCGTCCCTCTTCAACTGGGCATCAGCGGGTCCCGGCAAGTCCTCCCCAGGTCCCGCTACCCCCTTTTACGCCTTGGCCAGAAGTAGCCGCATACAAAGGTCACAATGGTCGTCACCGGCCACGCCCAATGGAAGCCGATGACCGTCGAGAGCCTCGCGTCCTCACCCCTGCCTGCGACCTCGTAAGTCGGCAACACACCCAGCCATTCGTAAGGCATGCCGACGAAGTGCAGAAGCACCCAGATGTCCGTTCGCAGGAACAACACGAGGATGAACGAGACCGCGGAACCGATCACCAAGCCACGCAGACTTCCCTTGCCGGTCAGCGCGCAAAGGAACATGCCCAGCAGAGGCCCCATGGTGTAGGCCGTCATGCCGAAGGCCAGCGGGATGATGGGAATCTGCGCCTCATCCTTCATCCACCGCATGAGTAAGGTGAATCCGGTCAGAAACAGGCCCCAGATGATCACCCACATGCGGGAATGACGGACCAGCTTCTTCTGGTCCTGCTCCCCGGTGTGGCGCTCGGGATGGTAGAGTACGGAAATGGTCGTCTGGCTGAGGGCCGCGAGGATGGAATCGAGGCTGGAGATGGCCGCCGCGAAGACCCCGCCCAGAATCAGGCCGCTGACTCCGGGGGGCAGCTGGGTGACGATCCAGGTTGGGAACACATTGGCCTGTTTCGCCCGGATTGGAGTGCCGTCCTCCTGCCACTCGAGCGCCTCGGCGACGATGCCATCGGGCGGGTTGTTGGCATACCACACGAAGAGGGCTGCACCGACCACCAACATGAGGTAGGTGATTCCCTGCCCCACCGAACTCCAGATGATGGCCTTGGAGGCCTCCTTGGCGTTGCGGCAGCAGAACATACGCTGGGCGTTGAGCTGGTCCACGCCGAAGGCCCCTACGTTCTGGAAGGGCACCGCGATGATCGCGACCCAGAAGGTGAACTGGAAGGCCTGGCCGAGCCCAATGTCGAAATTCAACCAGCGGGTTTTTCCAGCATCTCCGGCTTCCTGGAAAATCTGGCCGATGCCGCCTTCGAGATGACCGGCGATCCAGAACACGGTCAGCAGGCCTCCGATGGTGAAGAGGAAGAACTGCATGACATCGGTCCAGATGACGGTGCGCATGCCCCCCATCAGCGTCCATCCTATGGCGAACACACCGATGATGAAGATACAGACCTCAAAACTCAGACCGGTGACAATCATCAGCGGCAGTGCAGCCACCAACACCCGCACGCTCTGAGCGAGAATGGAGCCGATGGTGAAAAAGACCGTGGCCAGGGTTTTGAGGCCTGGCTTGATGCGCCGCCCCATATAGTCGTAGGGGCTGTAGATGCCCTCCTCGTAGAACACCTTGGTGAAGACCTTGCCGACGATGACGCGCCCGATGATGGAACCCAGCCCCCAGATCAAATAGGTGAAGTCTCCCTGCGCGGCCATCACCCCTCCGGGCACTCCAATGAAGGTGACCCCACTGATCTCGGTGGCAATGATGGAGCCGGACACCGCCAACCAGGGAAGCGACCGCCCGCCCGCAAAAAAATCACTCATGGAGGCCTGTTTTCCCCGCATGATGTGCCCAACCAAGGTAGTTAGCCCGAGGTAGCCAAAGAGCACAATCCAGTCCAGAGGCTTGAACCACTCGTGAATCTCCATCCGCAGCATCACCCTACCGCCCTCCGAGCCCTCCGTCGACCCTTCGCTGAAGAAATTCAACTAATCGAAAGTAATATCCTTGTCGCCCTGCAGGGAGCAGATAGTCTCCTGTTTTATTCGTTAAGGTGCCTGCAGAGGGAACGACAGCCAAAGTCGCTGGTATTATCCCCGCCCGATGGGGATCCTCTCGCTTCCCCGGAAAGCCCCTCCATCTACTCGCTGGCAAGAGCCTGCTCCAGCACGTCTATGAGCGTGTAAACAAGTGCCAACAGGTCGACCTCCTTCTGGTTGCCACTGACGATATCCGCATCAAAGAGGAAGCCAGCTCCTTCGGAGCCGAGGTTGTCATGACCTCCCCCGAGCATCCCACCGGAACAGACCGCATCGCAGAAGCCGTAGGGCCGCATCCCGAAATCACCCATGTAATCAACATTCAGGGGGACGAACCGCTGGTCAACCCCGCACTCGTGGACTCCTTGGCCGCCATTTTAAAGAACGAACCAGGCCTTTCCATGATCACCGCCGCCAATCCGATGGCTGAACTGGATCAACTTGATGATCCTGACATCGTGAAGGTCGTCGTCGACGGGGCTGGAAACGCTCTCTACTTCTCTCGCAGTCCCCTCCCATATCTACGAACCCACCCCGACGCTCTCACTCCTCTCCGCCACATGGGCCTTTACGGCTACCGCCGCGATTTTCTCGAACAGTTCGTAAGCTGGCCTCCGGGACTTCTCGAACAGGCGGAGCAACTCGAACAACTCCGCGCCCTTGAACACGGCACTCGCATCCGGGTTATCCTGACCGACGATCATTCCATCGGTCTCGACACCCCCGAACAGGTTCCGCACCTTGAAGCTCTCCTTGCAGCCTGCAAATCCCCGTAATATTCTGATCACTAATAACCAATCAGCTGGCGTGAAATACATCTTCGTCACCGGAGGAGTGGTCTCTTCCCTCGGAAAGGGACTCGCCTCCGCCTCCATCGGCACTCTGCTCGAACATCGCGGCCTCAAGGTTACCATCCAGAAGTTCGATCCCTACCTTAATGTCGATCCCGGAACCATGTCCCCCTATCAGCACGGGGAAGTCTATGTTCTCGATGACGGCGCAGAGACTGATCTCGACCTGGGACACTACGAACGCTTCACCAACTGCGTCCTGACTCGCTTTAACAATCTCACTTCCGGCCAGGTTTTCGAAAACGTCATCAAGAAGGAACGTAGAGGCGACTACCTAGGAAAGACAGTGCAGTTCATCCCCCATGTAACCGACGAGATCAAGGCCCGCATACATGACCTCTCGTCCAAGAACCCGGAGGTCGATGTTATCATTACCGAGATAGGAGGCACTGTCGGGGATATCGAGGGGCACCTCTTCCTGGAGGCTCTCCGCCAGTTTTCCCTCGAAGTGGGACGCGAAAACGTTTGCTTCATCCACGTCACCCTCCTGCCTCTTATCCGTGCCGCGGGAGAGATCAAAACCAAGCCCACCCAGCAATCAGTTGCCAAGCTGCGCGAGATCGGCATCCAACCGGATATCATCATCTGCCGTACCGAGCATGACCTCGACGAGGACAACCGACGCAAAATCGCAATGTTCTGCAACGTCGAGCAGAAGAACGTGGTCGCCTTCCGCGACGTGAAGCACACTATCTACGAATGCCCGCTTGACCTCCGTCGCGACAAGATCGACCGCCTCGTGGTCGACAACCTCGGAATTGATTCGCCTACCCCCAACCTGCAGGACTGGGAGGACTTTGTAGACCGTCTGGTCAAGCCCAAGCACACGGTGAACATTGCAGTGGTAGGGAAGTATATCGAATTGCAGGACGCATACAAATCCATCTACGAGTCGCTCACCATCGCAGGTGCCACCCATCACACCAATGTCAACATCGTCCGGGTAGACTCCGAATCGATCGAGGAACATGGCGCTCAAGACATCATCGGCGAAGTCGATGGGATTCTTATCCCCGGAGGGTTTGGTGACCGCGGCATCGAGGGCAAGATCCAAGCTGCCCACTACGCCCGCTCCATGTGCATTCCCTACTTCGGGATCTGCCTTGGAATGCAGGTAGCGACCATCGAATTCGCCCGTAATGTCTGTGGACTTGAGGGCGCGGACACCACCGAATGCCGCAAGGATACCCCACACCCGGTCATCTGTCTTCAGGAGGAACAGCAGGGAGTGGAAGACATGGGCGCCACCATGCGCCTGGGAGCCTGTGAGTCCATTCTCTTTTCCGGCACCCGGGCAGCCGAACTCTACGGCGGGGCGGACAGTATCAGTGAGCGGCATCGCCATCGCTACGAGTTCAACTCTGATTACCTCGATCAACTCAAGAGCGCGGGCCTCATCATCTCCTCAACCTCAGCCAAGGAAGGCTTGGTAGAAATCATCGAGCTCCCCGATCATCCCTTTTATCTCGGTGCGCAATTTCATCCCGAGTTCCAATCCAAGCCCAACCGACCTCATCCTCTCTTCTCGGGATTCGTGAAGGCCGCATTGGACTCAAAGGTTGGCGTGCCCGCCTGAATCCTGGTTGCTGGCGCTTCCCCATCCCCGGAGAGCCACCCGCCATGACACCCAATCAACTCCTCCTCCTCGGCGTTAGCGGCCCGGAACTCACCCGGGAGGAAACCGCCCTCTATCGCAAATTACAGCCCGGGGGCTTTATCCTTTTTACCCGGAACCTGGTCAATGCAAGGCAGACCCGCCAACTCACCGATGAACTTCGTGGGCTTTGTGAAACCCCACCTTTCATTGCCATCGACAATGAAGGCGGCCGGGTCTGGCGTAGCGCCCCCTTCACTCCGACTCCTCCATCCGCAGAGCAATTGCGACGAAAGGGAGATTCCCAACTGATAGCCCAGGCCGGATGGGTCACCGGGCGACTCCTGGATCTCCTGGGAATCAACTTCAATCTCGCCCCCGTGTTGGACATCGACCACTACCCTGAGGCATCCAACTCGCTCCGAGGTCGCTCCTGGGGCGAGAGCGACCAGGAGGTCATCAACAATGCCGGCGTATTCAACCGCTGGCAACGGCGCCAGCGCATCCTTGGATGCGCCAAGCACTTCCCCGCCGGGGGACGCGCAATGTCTGACCCGCACCATCACCTTCCTCTGGTTGAGATGAGCATCGATGAGCTCCAAGTCAACGATCTCATTCCTTACACTGCTCTCATGCCCGAGCTAGACGCCATCATGGTCAGCCACCTTCATTTCCCCCTGATCGACAAGGGCGGCCTTCCCGCCTCGCTTTCCCGCAATATCATCCAGGGACTCCTCCGTGACCGCCTTGGTTTTGAACAGCATCTCGTCCTCACCGACGACCTCGACATGGGGGCTATTCAACAGGGATACGGAACACCCGAAGCGGCCTGTCTCGCGATCGAAGCAGGAGCCGACCTTGTCCTGCTCTGCCATGAGTTCATGAATGCTCACCAGGTCCTGGCTTCCCTTCAGGAGCTTCCCGACCTGTGCCTCTACGACAGCGATACCCGTATCGGGACCGCGAGGGGGCGTCTCCGGGCTCCTCCCGAATTCTCGGAGAAGAAGTTGACCACCATTAACGAGGATCTCGCCAAACTTCGGAGGGAGACCCTCGGAGAGGAGAGTGATCCCGATGTCGGGAAACCACCGCAGAGTCCGGTAGAAGACTACTAAGCGGTAACCTCATCGCAAATTAAGTGGTTATCACCACGGAAGATTGTCACCGCAATCCTCCCTCAATTGTCATGGTGCAGGAGAGGAATCCTCTCCCTTCATCCGACACACGAGATTCTTCCCGGTCATCTCGGATGGTTGCTCAAGCCCCAGCATGGCCAGCAGGGTGGGCGCCAAGTCGGCCAGAATCCCATCAGCCACCATGTAGTCTTTGCAATCATTTGCCACGTAGACTGCATGGACCAGGTTGGTGGTGTGCGCAGTATGAGGAGAGCCATCAGGATTACACATGAACTCACAGTTCCCGTGATCAGCAGTGATGAGCAGCTTTCCTCCCAGGCGCAAGGTCTCTTCCACCACTTGACGCACGCCATCATCAATGATTTCCACCGCCTTGACTGCCGCTTCGACGACACCGGTATGCCCTACCATGTCAGGATTCGCATAGTTGAGGATGACTAGGTCATAGTCCTTCAACCTCTCCACTACCGTGGCAGTCACTTCAGGCGCGCTCATCTCCGGTTTCTGGTCATATGTCGGCACCTCCTTCGGAGACGGAATGATGATCCGCTCCTCTTGCGCGCAGGACTCTTCCTCGCCGCCGTTGAAAAAGTAGGTCACGTGCGGATATTTCTCCGTCTCCGCAATACGGAGTTGATTCTTTCCCGCAGCGGCCACGACCTGCCCCAACACGTTCTCAAGGGTCTCCGGCGGGAACACCACCGGACAATCGTAGGTTTCGTCGTATTCCGTAAGGGTTACGTAATGAACATCCGGACGCGCGCCCGTCTCAAAGTCCTTGAACCCTGCCGCAAGAAATGCCTCCGAGAGCTGGCGGGCCCGGTCGGCACGGAAATTAAAGAAGAGGACAACATCCCCATCCCTGACCCGCTGTGTATTTGCCTCGTGAAATATGATGGCAGGCAGAAACTCATCCGTCCTGTCCCCCTCGTAGTGCTGGGCTACCGCCTCACTGGCCAGGATCTTACTCTCCTCCCCAATACCATGAACGATCGCATCCCAGGCTAGTTTGCTCCGTTCCCAGCGACGGTCCCGATCCATCGCGAAATAACGGCCTACCACCGTGGCAATACGTGTCCCGTGCTCGGCGAGCCCGTCTTCCACCTCACTGAGGAAATCCGCCCCACCTGTCGGAGAGGTGTCCCGCCCATCCGTAATGGCATGGGCCATTATATCCTCAACACCCGCTGACTTTGCCGCACCTGCCAGGGCTACTAGGTGGTTCTGGTGACTATGGACCCCCCCATCCGAAACCAGACCGATCAGGTGCAGCCGAGTCGACCGGGCTTGGGCAAACGTATCGTTCAGAACGGCATTGTCAGCCAATTCGCCTCTCTCAATCGCCTTATTGATGCGGGTCAGGTCCTGATAGACAATCCGTCCCGCTCCCAGGTTCAGATGACCCACCTCGGAATTCCCCATCTGCCCATCGGGCAGCCCCACATCCCTTCCTGAGCAACTCACGAATCCACTGGGATACCTCGCGAGCATCTCATCGTGGAACGGGGTCTTGGCCAGGAGAGTGGCATTGCCGTCCGATTCAGCTGTCCCGGCCCCTCCAGGATTCACGCCCCAGCCATCTCGGATAATGAGAACTACAGGTGATTTCGGCATGATGCGGGGGACCATAATGACCGACACCCTCCTGCAAAGCGCAATCTCTGCCCGGCTTCTCCCGCATCCCCGAAGGAGAAGCATCCGCTGATCTCCGCTGCACGACGGGCAGATTCCCGAAGTTTAGAATTTCTCATTCGGGAATTAGTGCTTTCATCCTCGTGTGTCCTTCCTCGAGCTCGTCGATGTTCACACCCACTTTCCCATCCGGAAGGGAACCTTCGGGGGAATCACCGGATTGGTGCGCGCTGTAGACGGAGTCAGCCTCCGTATCGAAAAAGGTGAAATCCTAGGCCTCGTCGGGGAGTCCGGGTGCGGTAAATCCACGCTCTCCCGCACGGTCATGCAGCTGCAGCCCGCCACTTCCGGCCGAATTTTGCTGGAGGGCCAGAATCTCAGTGCAATGGATCCCCGCAGCATCAAAAGGAGACGTCTCGACTTCCAGATGGTGTTCCAGGACCCCTACGCCTCCCTTAATCCCCGGATGACGGTCTACTCCACCCTCGCCGAGGCTCTTTGCCAGCGCCACCCCACGCTCCGCCGCTCAAAGAGCAAGCTGACCGGGAAAGTAACAGAAGTCATGGAGCGGGTCGGCCTTGATTCCCGTTACATGCGGAAATATCCCCACGAATTCTCTGGCGGTCAGCGCCAAAGAATTGCCATCGCACGCGCACTTGCGCCTGAACCCAAGCTGGTGCTCGCCGATGAACCTGTTTCCGCACTCGACGTCTCAATCCAGTCACAGATTCTCAATCTCCTTCTCCAGCTCCGTGACGACCTCGACCTGACAATGGTCTTTATTTCGCACGACCTCTCAGTGGTCCGTTATCTCGCTGATAACATCGCGGTCATGAATGACGGCAAGATCGTGGAATATGGGCCCGCCGATGAGGTCTTTGACAACCCCCACGACGACTATACCCGAAAACTCCTAGCCGCCATTCCCGAGATCCAGCTTTCCGCCTAACGTCTTTCCAATGAGCTATCAGGTCTTCGCCCGCAAATACCGCCCCCGGACCTTTGATGACGTCCTGGGCCAGGACCACGTGGTAACCACCCTCCGCAACGCCATCGAGGGAGACCGCCTGGCACATGCCTACCTCTTTGTCGGACCCCGCGGGACAGGGAAAACGTCAATCGCCCGCATACTTGCCAAAGCTCTCAACTGCAGTAATGGACCGCGCCTCGACTTCGATCCAGATGAGCAGATCTGCCTTGAAATTGCCGAAGGTCGCTCCCTCGATGTTCTCGAAATCGATGGCGCCACCAGTCGCGGCATCGACGAAGTTCGCGAGTTGCGTGAGACGGTCAGCTACGCCCCTGCCAGTGGACACTTCAGGATCTACTATATCGACGAGGTCCACATGCTTACCTCGCCGGCCTTCAATGCCCTCTTGAAGACTCTGGAGGAGCCACCGCCACATGTGAAATTCATCTTCGCTACCACCGAGCCAAATAAGATTCTGCCCACTATCATCTCACGCTGCCAGCGCTTTGACCTGCGCCCCCTTCCCACTGCGGTCATCGCCGACCACCTTCAGCACATTGCGAGCGAAGAAAACGTCACCCTTGAGGAATCTGCCGCCTGGTCCATTGCCAGGGGAGCCGAGGGAGGAATGAGAGATGCTCAGTCCATGCTCGATCAACTCGTTGCCTTCTGCGGCGAAACCATAACCGAGAAGAACGTGCAGGATGTATTCGGCTTCACCTCCTCCGAAACCGTCGCGGCTCTGACATCCTCAATCTTCCGGCGAAATACCGCAGAAAGCATCTCCCTCGTCGAGACCGAGGCCAGCAAGGGCAAGGACCTCACTCAACTCCTCTCCGAACTTGCCGGCTTTCTTCGTGCTCTCCTGATAGATCGCCTCAGCCCGGAGTCTGCCAGTGCAGAGGTTCCCCCCGATTTCTGGGAACAACTGGGCGATCACGGCAAGCAACTGGGTGACGACCGCCTGCTGGCGGTTCTGGACCGCCTTGCTGATGCCGATGCGCGCATGCGCCGAGCCTCCAACAAACAACTCCATTTTGAGATCGCCCTCATCCGCGCCACCCAGTCGCTCGATGAAGTCCGTATCAGTGATGTGGTAAGGGCGCTGGAAAAAGACACCCCACAGCTCAGCTCTCCGGACACTCCCAGAGAAGCTACGAATACGATCCCTGCTTCCGGGGATCGATCAGGAACCCCGGAACCGCCAACCGAGCCAGCCAGCACCCGACGCACATCATCCCGGGCCCGCAAAAAGCGCCCCGACGTCGAAAATCAGCTTGAGTCGCTGATTGAGCAAGCGCCCGAAAAACGATCCGAGGATCCCCCTCCAGACGCAAGGGAAACAACCCCCGGGATAACCGAAAGCAACTCCATCCCCTCCCAGGAAGAATCCTCTTCCGACTCCGCCGAATCCACCCCACAAGATTCGTTTTACGACGATCCTCTCGTTCACGACGCTCTCCGCATCTTCAAGGGAAAACTAAAAGAGTAAAAGATGTCCCGCCCGGGCCGCAAATTTTTCGCAGTGGCTCTGGTGCTGGCCTCCCTCGGCTTTCACCTCGTGACTGTCGTCATCTTCTCGCGGCAACCTGATCGTTTCGCAGCATTCACCGTTATCCCAATTTGGATCTGGGGAACTGCTGGCCTGCTGCTCTCCAGTAGTGCCTTTATCCTCTTTCGCGCCCGCTTTTCCCTCTTCGCCACCGCGGCCTGGGCGCTCACCATCCTTTTCCTGGCGGATGAAACACGCCCCCTCGCCCGGTTTGGCCTGCAGTCACTGGATGTCGGCGCGCCTGCGCCCTTCAAGGGACAGGAGGTCATCAGGGTCGCCACCATCAATTGGGCTGGATCCGGCGAGAACTTCTCGGGCCCCATCATCCGCTACCAACCCGACCTTCTTTTTATTCAGGAGATCCCCCATCCCTATCGCCTGCGCCAACTCAACGAAAAGCTGTTCGAGGGCAAGGGGGACTACCGCTACGACAAGCATACTCGTTGCGGATTGGTGGTCCGGGGTGAGATTGAGCATCACATCCCCAATCCGATAGAACTGCCCTACCGTAATCAGCAAGCCCGCGTCAGACTGCAGGACGGACGACGTATCGAACTGGTCAACGTCCATCTCCAGGCCGCCTCGACTGACTTGCACCTCTGGCGCCGTGATTGCTGGCGAGCCCATCACCACAACCGGAAGCGCAGGCGGATGGAAATCGCTGTCACATTGCAAAAACTCGAGAAAACCAACATAAGTCCCAAATTATCCAATGTAATCATTGCGGGAGATTTCAACGCTCCCGCAGGTGACCGCGTCTACCGCATGCTGAGGGGAGAATTCATCGACACCTTCAGCGAGGCGGGCTCCGGCTGGGGCAACACCTTTCACCGCTCCTTCCCCATTCTTCGTCTCGATCACATTTTCGCCTCACGAGCCTTCCACCCCGCACGCTCGAAGGTTGTAACGGTCAAGGAATCTGATCACCGCATGGTCATCTCCGATCTCGTCATAAAGTAATCCAGCCTCTCCCCGCGCGCAGCAACAAGAAGCACACATCCCCCAACTTTGCGTTGACCAACATCAAACCCGGTTGACTACCTCGCTCTGATCATCATGCCCGAAGTTACCCGCGACCACCTCGTAGCAGTTCTCGAAGAAATTGCCCTCCTCCTCGAATTAAAAGGAGAGAACCCCTTCAAGATCCGGGCCTACCGCAACGGCGCAGAGGTGGTCCGGTCTTTTGAAGGGGACATCGTAGCGCGAGCCAGAGAGAACGACCTCAAAGGCATCAAGGGAATAGGCGAAGCTCTCCAGCAAAAGCTTCATGAGCTGTCTTCCAGCGGCCTGCTTGTGTTTCACGAGAGCCTGAAGAGCGAATTTCCAGAAGGACTTTTCGAACTCCTCGAACTACAGGGACTCGGACCGAAGAAAGTAAAATTACTCTACGAAGAACTTTCCATCTCGTCTCTGGGCGGCCTAAAGCGAGCCTGTGCATCCGGGCAGGTTGCTGAACTACAGGGCTTCGGCGCGAAGAGCGCAGAGAAAATTATCAGTGCCATAGATACTCATGAGAGGTTCTCCGGACACTATCTCCTCGCGGAGGTCGCTCCTGATGCAGAACGCATCCTGCAACTTCTCAGGCAACACTCGGATGTCAGCCGCGCCGAGATCGCGGGATCCTATAGACGCGGCAAGGAAACACTTCACGATCTCGATTTCCTCGTGGCCACCCGGGAACCGGCTGTAGTTGCAAAGTTTTTTACGGAGCTTGAAGGAGTCCGTGAAATCCTCGCCCAGGGCCAGACCAAGTCTTCGATCCGTCTTCAAAACGGGCTACAGTGCGACCTCCGTGCCGTTTCCAGCAAAGAGTGGCCTTTTGCCCTTATGTATTTCACCGGGAGCAAGGAACACAACGTCGAGCTACGCTCCCGTGCCCTCAAGCAGAAACTGACGCTCAATGAGTATCACCTTCATCCGGTCCAAGGCGCGGAACGCGACGACCCCACCCCGGAAATCATGGAGGAGGCTGACATCTACACGGAGCTGGGTCTTCAGCACATCGAACCTGCCCTCCGGGAAAACCGGGGCGAATTTGACGCCGCGAGCGAAGGAACCCTTCCCCGGCTCGTCGAACAGGATAATTTACGCGGCACATTCCACAATCATACCACCGAGTCTGATGGCCGTTCCACCCTTGCGGAAATGGTCGAAGGGGCCCGGGAACTCGGACTCTCTTACCTCGGCATCTCCGATCACTCCAAATCCACCTTTCAGGCCAACGGCCTCGACGAAGAACGCCTCCTTAGACAACTGGAAGCTATTCGCGTTCTCAACGGCACCCTCGACGACCTTGACCTCTATGCAGGAAACGAAGTTGATATCCTCCGTGACGGAACCCTCGATTTTGACGACGGGATCCTTGCACAACTCGACTACGTAGTCGCTTCGGTACATGCGTCTTTCTCCCTGCCCGAGGAGGAAATGACCAAGCGGATCATCAGGGCCATGGAAAATCCGCATGTAACAATGCTGGGGCACTTGAGCGGACGCCTTCTCCTCCGCCGCGATGCCTACGCAGTAAACCATGAGAAGATCATCGACTGTGCGGCTGAGACCGGAACCGTTATCGAACTCAACTGCTCTTCCAAACGCATGGACATGGACTGGAGTTGGTGGAGGCGTGCGCGAAACAAAGGCGTAAAGTGCTCCCTCAACCCTGATGCACACCATGTAGACGGCCTGCAAGACCTCCACTTCGGCATCCGTGTTGCCCGCAAGGGCTGGCTCCGACGCGAGGATATCCTGAATTGTCTTTCTGCCGAGGACATGCGGAATTGGCTTCAAACCCCTAAGGCTAAGCGGATTTAGCAATCAGCAATTCCGTCTTTTCGATTCCCGGGTCCTGCCCTATGGTCCCCCGCGCATGACTCACCTGCACTCAATCGCTTGTGGCCTTCTGGTTGCCGCGGCGACACTGCTGCTATGCCCCCCGATCGGCGCACAGGCACCAGCGCTGGACACGTTCAAACCCTCGGACGTTTACTTTCAGGCATGGTTGACCGTGCGCGACGCAGAGAAGGCAGAAAAGGACGGCAAATTCCTTGAAGCCTTCAACCGCTACGACAAGGCCAGGCAACTGTTCGCCTCGGTGGCTCTCTCTAATCCCGAATTCAAGCCTGATCTCGTCAGGAATCGGCGGGAAGCCACTACTCAGTCCATGTCCACGATCCGCGAAAAGGCACTTGCGGAGCGCAATAAGATAGCCCGTCGCACAGGAGATCTTGTTGAAGGAAACAATGCTCCTCCCCGAACCGGAGACCTCAGCATTCCGCAACTCAGCAAGGAGGACCAGAACAAGGTGGCCGCCCTTCAAATGCAGATCGCACAATACCGCAACGAGTTGCAGAAGTCCCGCTCCGATCGTGATGCCAACGCCGTCCGATTGCGCGAGGCCCTTCGACAACTAGAGACAGAGCGCGATCGAGTGGCCCGGGCTCCGGTATCCGGCCAACTCAATGACCTCAACCAGCGCATCCGGAAAGTTGAGGATGAGCGGGACACCATGTTCAAGGCCCTCCGGGATAGCCGGGCCGAACATCAGAGAGTCCTCGCTGAACTTGCTGTCGTCAAAGCCGATGCCGCGGCATCCCAAAAACGGGCAACTGAACTTGAGGAGGTAGTAAACGTCCAGCAGTCAGCGGCAAGGGAAGTGGTCGAAGGACTCCGCCGCCAACTCAAGGAACTGAAGGACTCCCTTGTGGAGAAGGACCGGAACTACACCGCCTTGGAGGCCCGCACAGCCCAACTCGGCAAACAACTCGGGGAAGCCCGGGATGAAATCCGTGACCTTCGGGATGAACGGGACGATCTTCTCATTCAACGCGACCAGATGGCTGCCCTCCTGAAGCTTAATGAGAGCGAACGGGTGCAACTCCTCATCAAACAGAATATGGACCTCGGCCGGGACCTCAAGATTGCCCGCGACCGCCTCAAGGAACTGCACACGGACAACAACACCACCAAGGATCAACTGATTGAAGCAAAGCGCGACCTTGCTCAGGCCAAGGGCCGCTTGATTGATTTCCAACGTGAGAACGCCTCCCAGAAAAGCCGATTGGAGGCCATGGAAAATCGGCTTCGTGCTGCCGGAACAGAGCTCAAGGAAGATCTCCAGACCGCAAAAATCGATCCCAGATCCCGCGAGGAGATGGAAATGCTGCGCGACATCATCTCGCGGCAACTGCGAATCCAGGAGCACCGTCGTAACGCAAAGGAGGCTGTCATGGCCGAAATCCGGAAAATCGGGCAACAGCAGGGACCCTTGATCGAGAACATCCAGGGACTCTTTGAACAGGAATTAAGGCTCACTGCTGAAGAAAGCCGACTCATCGCCGAGTTCAAGATTGACGATGACTTCATCTTTGAGGATCGCCCCCAGGAGCATGAGGTGGCCAATGCTGCCAGAAGCCTCCAGCAGAGCATCTCGATCAAGGATCAGCTTGCCCGACGCGCCTTCTCCAATGGTCGTTTCCTCGCCGCTCGAGAGGTTTTCGAATCCATCCTCGACCAGCACCCGGGGCACGTTGAAACCATGCTGAACCTCGGAGTAGTTCATGTGAAAAACGAGGACATTCCGCTGGCAATTTCCTCCTTTAATGACGCCCTTGTCATCCGGGGTGACAACCTTCCCTTCGCTCACTTCATGCTCGGAGTCTGCCACTACCGGGTCTCCGATCTCGAGAACTCCAAGATGAGCCTGCAACGAGCCGTCGATCTCGATAACGGAAATGCCAAGGCTTTTGTATTCCTCGGCAACGTGGCTGGGCGGGAGGAGCGCGACGATCAAGCCGAAGCTCACTTTAAGACGGCTATCCAGATAGACCCGACCCTCTCTGACCCCTACTACAACCTTGCCGTCATCTACCTTCGCAAGGGAATGAAGGAAGAGGCCCTCAAATACTACCAGGAGGCCCTCAAGCGGGGAGCTGATCCCAATCTGGAGTTCGAAGCCAGCCTGGCCTTGAATTGATCAGGTCCTTTATTCCTGACGATCCCGGACTACGATCTTCATCTCGTCCGAGTTTCCACGCAACTCCGGGGCATACATGCCCGCCGCCCGTGTCGGCAGCGCGCTGAAGTTACCCGGGATCTCGGCGCGCAGCCTGTAGCTGAGATTGTGCCGCCCCCTCGGGAGACTCCTTACGAAAAGAGCGACCTTCTCGTCGCGATACTCAACGAATGAGCTCAATCCTCCCCCATGACTGTGGCCGCTACGCAACTCCACCGCCTCAAGACCCGCCGCCTTCCAGTCCTCAAAGACAAGATAGCTGTAGTCATTCTTGCTCTCCACTGACAGTTCCACCTCGATGAGATCCCCGCTCTCAACAGTGTCGCCAACCTCCAACTTCATCCGCTCGTACTTCTCCCGTCGCTGCCTGAGGGCCTGCCCCCTTGATCCTGCAACATCTTCAACGGCCTTGACGGGCACAAGCTTATAGAAGGCGCGCTCCACCTTCACTTCAAGGCCGGCCTTGCGGAGAAACTTCTCCTTGCTGAATACCGTCAGGTAGACGTTTGCATAAAGAGATCCCTTTCCCTTTCTCCGCAACTCAACCTTGTGTTTACCCGTACCGATGGCATCTCCTGCCACAATGGCCACCCCGTCAAAGCTGAAGAGGTTGTCCTTCGAGATTTTCACCGTCTTGAGCACCTTCCCATCGAGAACAACCTCCACCTCCATGTCGGGGCTGTCCTCCTTGCTGGCCCGCAGGTAATCCGCAATACCCTCTATGCAGTACGCCGTGTCCCTCGTCGACTTCCAGTAGGTGGCGTGCTTGCGATTATTGACGAGATACTTAACCAGGCCACTTGCCTGCGGACTCCTGGGCTTCACCGCCGCCAGCAACTTGAGATACCAGGCGTGCGCTTCAAACTCGCTGCCATACCAGTGCCACCAGTAACCCCCGTTCCCGAGTTCCAGCCAGGCCGTCTGGTTCTCCTCATCCACCTTCAGGAACTGCTCAATGTTCCGGATTACCGCATCTCGCTTCGCCGCATCCCCGGTCCGATGCAGCTCCAACCCGAGAAGACACTTCCCATAAACAGGCAGCGCGACCTTATCCCGGAAGAGAAACCCCAGCATCTCTTCGTGATTGAGCCCTGACTCCCCCAGAGCCCTGCGCACCAGAGCATCGATCGCATCCGCCCGCTGCTTTGCTCGCTTCTTCCGCTTCTTCCACATCCGGATCATCTCCGCCTGGCCAGACTCATGCTTCTTGAGCCACGCCACTCCCCGCTGAAGCATATCGTCCGGAACCCTTGCCCCGTTTGCCTTGGCCAACGTCAACCCATGCACCACCACGGCCGTGGTATGCGGATAGGACCGCTCCCCAAAGGCATTGAACCAGCCCCAACCCCCATCGCTGTTCTGCATCTCCCTCAGGCGCTTCACACCCTTACGCACCATCTCATCGACCCCGTCCTTGTCCCAGACCGGATTCTCCCTCCACTGTTGCCACTGCGCTGCCCGCACGGCGGCATCGCCTATCTCCTGGGGATTCAGGTTCACCCTCTTGTTCTTCACCTCATTGAGATCAATCTTCATATCCTGCAACAACCGTTGCGTAATGACCGCTGGCACAAAACGGTTGAGCGTCTGCTCAGTGCAGCCATAGGGATAGTTCGCGAGATAGGGCAGTGCATCGACCATCGCGCCTGCCACTGTGGGTGAATAACGAATCTCCAGACGGGTCTGGTCAGGCCGGCGCTCCGCTGGCACCTCAAAATCAATCGCCACTGCATCCTCCTTCGACCGGAGGGCCCTGCTCCATGACTCGGTGCGATGCATCCCGTGTACGTAGACGGGAAAACTCATTTCCATCGCATCGGAGTCGTCACTCGCATCGAGAACCAGGTCCCCACCAAGAGCCATGGCCTTCATCCGGACCGTCACTTCACCCTCCTTTTTCGCGATCGCTTTCCAGTCCACTCTCTTTTCACCACCCGCTGGAATCACCACCCGCGAGGACTGCGGACCGGGCACATCAAGTGTCCCGCCATCCAGCTCGAGCACCACGTCGACCTCCTTGGCCTCCTTGTGATAATTGTGCACTACCGCACTGAGTACCACCTCATCGCTTTCCACAAAGAAACGGGGTGCCTGTAACCGGACGATGAGGTCCTTGCTCGTGATCACTTCGGTCGAACCCTCCCCCACCCGGGTCCCGTGCCCGAGGGCCCAGGTCTTCACCTTCCACGTGGTCAGGTTGTCAGGATACTCCACCTCGATTTCAGCCTCCCCCCGCTCATTGGTCGTTACCGATCCCGCCCACTTAACCAGGTCGGCAAACTCCGAACGCACCATCACCTGCGGGCCATCACCTTCACCTCCGGCACCACCTCGCCCGCTGCGATTGCCCAGGTCCCCCGCTGGTGCAGGCGCCCCCAGATTCTTGGCCGCCGCAAGAGGTATCGCCTCCGCCCTTTCCAAGCCGTCCGCCGCAACGTCTGAGGAAAATGCCAGGGCGCTTCTCTGCTTGAGAGCACCCCCCGGGGCCCCAAACGGATCCATCTGATCTGCCACCAACTGCCCAAAACGCCCGAGGATCTGCATCGTGACCGCCTTGGCCCTGTTGAGATGGCGGCCGTGGAAATTCTGGGAGTGCATTGCCCGGTGCCCATGGAACGAGCGTTTCCAGTTCCAGAAAAAGTCCCTGATGTTCTGCACATTGGATCCTCCCGAGATCGCTTCCAGGCTCTTATCGTATACCGTAACCACCGTCGTCCCACGGTAGGGTTCCCCATTCTCGTCTTTCAGACGCAGCTTCAGGGCTCCCTTCTCGCGCGGTTTGAACTTCTCCTTGCCGGCCAGAACCTCAACGGTGAGAAGGCGCTTCGCCGGGGGCAGGACAATCTGGCGCGTCTCGGTCACCACCGCCCCATTGGACAGGGTGAGTGCATGAACAAAAATGTTCGGCATATCCTTACGGGTCAACTTCACAGCCACCTCCTTCGATTTGCCCTTGATCCGGATCCGGCGCACTTCCTCGGCCGAGCTTCCCGTGCTACGGACGAAGAGGAGCACGGTGCTGTTCCTCTGTTTCGTGTTGATCAGGATCCTAGCCTCCTCCCCTGGTTTGTAATCCTTCTTGTCCAGGACCAGTTCGAGCGGGTTGAACCGACTTCTCCCGCCATCATCCTCCACGTTACGAATGATGAAAACGGTGGCGCCTTCCTCCTTGTTTCCCTTTTCATCGGTTAATTGAACTGAAAAACGATACTGCCCCGGCCCCGGCCCCTTGAAACGCACTTCCCCTGAACCCTTCTCTCCTTGCTCCAGTTTGAAGGAGCGAACCTTCTCCTCCTCGACCTTGCCGTTGGCATTGAGGAGAACCCGGAAAAGATCGGCCGTCCCCGTCACCTGTACCGGTCTCCCATCAAGGGTACGCGCGGAAAAGGATGCATTCAGGGTATCCCCCGGGCGGGCATAACCACGATCCATCCACACAGTGGCGGTGTAGGACCTGCGCGCCGCCAGGACGCTGCCCGAGCCGCGAATGGTCCGCCGCGAGGAATCCACCACCTCCGCCGAAATGGTGTAGCGGTGATCCATGTCCCCGTGAACGAGCTTGGCAACCGATGTATCGATCGACACCACCACTGTTCCATCCGCCTCGATTTCAAACTCGCGATCCATCACCAGTTCCGGGGGTGTCCAGCGTTCACCCCGCCACCACGGCGGCACCGGAGCCACACATCCCCACTTCTCCCAGCCCGGGTACCAGGGATAATCCTGTCCGAACCACCAGTAGCCCTCACCGTAGAGCCAGTCCCAGCGCCCCTGCGGAAACCAGGACTGACTGTGGCTGAAACGCTGCACCTTCACCTTCACCTTTCCCTCGCTCACGGGAGCCCCGTGATAGTACCTTGCCAGCACCTTGGCCTCGATTACCTCCCCGAGCCGGATCGGCTTATCTGGCGCCTCGACGGTCACCTCGAATTCCGGCTTTTTATATTCCTCGACCCGGAACTGGATGCCGCCGTTAGGCACCTCCCCCTTGATATTCACGTAGTAGACTCCCAGCCTTGCATCGGGAGGGAGTGTCCACTCCGCTTCCACTCCTCCAAACTCGTCGGTCCGGAGGTTCTTGAACTCCTGCACCTTGCCGGTGCTATGGTGCCGGATCTCGATCATGCACTGGCGGTTTGCAAAGAGGGAGACATCGGCAAGGTCGTGCTTTGCCGTTCGGCTCCAGAATTTCAGATGCACTTTCTGTTCCGGGCGATAGACCGGTCGATCGGTAATCCCGTAGGTTCTTGCATGATTGAGATTCGACCAGTTGAAATCATGCCAGCGGAAGTACTGGAACCCCATCAGCGCCCGTCCGCCCTCCTTGCTTCGCCCCACCGCCATCCAGTGGTAATTCTGGTCCAGGACATCCTTGCCGAGAATGACTGAGCCATCGGCCCCGATCTTTTTCTTGAGCCTCTTGGTCTTGACGTCGAATTTCTTGAGGGCTCTCGCCAGACCTTCGCGGTGCTCGATGCGATATCCGAAGAGTTCCAGTTCCCCGCTCAACGGCGCACCAGCCTTGCTTTCCGAGAGATAAAAGAGCTTCCCTTCCCTCAGTTGCTGGGAAACGAGGGCGGTATCGCTGATCCACACCACGATCCAGGAGGCATTGCCCTTTCCGGCGGTCGCCTTCAGGAGATAGGCCCCCGCCCTGCTCACCGGCATTTCCAGTTCTGCCCGCGTGTCCCAGTGATTCTTCCGCGGATCCAGCGCGACCTCCCATTCCCTGATCTGCTCACCGAGATATTTGTCCTGGTTCTCATTCACCAGGCGATGACCAATACTTGCCACATCCAGCGCGTGATGCCTGATCTGGCGGGGATTACCCTCAAGATGGCGAAACAGGTCACTGACCACCAGGTCGATTCGCAGTTCATGAAGTGAGAGGCTGACGTTCCTGGCGTTGCGATAAATGAAATCAACCTTCGGCTTATGACCTGCCTGCGACATCGGAGCAGAAACAAATCGTCCCCAGTCCCCCTCAATCTGCTCAAGCAATTTCTTCCGGTGGTTATTATTCCCCCGGCCATGGGTCTCGATCAGCCTCTTCAACTCCGTGCCCGCACTCACATACTGCCGCCGGTTCAAAAGAATCTGCACCAGAAGATCACCAAGTGAGTCGTTGGACATCTTTCCCGTCGAAAGCCGGCGTAGAAGCGGAATGAACTGATAATCCTCTGGAAGCGCGAAGCGCCGTACCCCACTGGCTAGTTTCGCAATTGTCTCACTCTCCTCCAGGGTATGAACCTGCAGGATTCCTTTCGCCTCATCGGGATCCTGTTGACTCCACCATCCGAAACCGGACAAGGTCGTCACCCCGTAATGCTGAACGAGAAAACGGGCCCATTGCTCCTCCGCCTGGGATCTCTTCGCAGGCTTCAGGCGCACGGATTCAGCAAGCGCCCACCGCCACCGCTCCCCGTCGTTGCGGGCCTCCTCCCAGGATTCCGGGACCTCAATCACCAGCATCTCCCCATCAGCATCAACCGGGGCCCCTCCTCCACTGGAAAGACGCCCCTCGACCCCATAGTCAGGAAGCTCCTCCAGCGCAGTCAACACCCCCAGAGCCCAGACTCTCCGTGAACCCATTCGGCCGCTGGTGAGATAAGAACCGAGTTCCGCGTACATGTCGCTCCGCACTCCCGCCTCAACAGCACCTGCCTTCTCAATAGCCTTCAGCACCAGCTGCACGGACCGCACCCGGTCCCGCCCCCCACAAGTCACGTAGCGGCCTCCCCCGCGGTGGTGCCCACGATGGAATTCTCCATCCAGGAGGAACCCCATATGCTGCAAATGGTGGTAACTCTCGGCCGCCTTCCGTAAAAGCGCCCAGTTCTCCGGATGATTCCGGACTGCCTTTTCAAGTAACTCATCCGCCACATTTATCTGCCGCAGACGGCGAAGGGCCTGGAGTGCATTCTCAAGATCCTTCCAGCTCTTTGCATCATCGACCTCCCCAAGCAGTTCCCGGTTCAAGGCGAGGGCGTCCTTCCAGTTCCCCTCCTGGCTGAGTTTGCTCGCCTTTTTCCGACTCTTCTCCGGAGAAAAGGGGCTCTCGGCAGCAAGCCCATCAACGGGCAGCAGCAGTGCGAGGAGGAGGAGATTCAGTTTCATGATAAAAAATGTTCTGCTTTGGGATCGCCCGGACCCTCTAACTAAAAGGGAGAGCTTACCGGGTAGACCCCCGGGGATGGAATATCTTAGCAGAAAATCAGCAGCTATATCCCAATTTTACGAATTCTTTACCTCTGCTCTTCTCTCTCCTCAAAGTCGACAGCCCGCCTTCGCTTCCTGGTCAACCGAAACCGCCCCCCATTACGCTCTCTCAGGGGCTGAAAGACCGCATCCGCTCCACCCTGTTTGATTTCAAATACGGTTGCAAGAAGTTCGCCGAGGCGCCCCTTGGGGAATCCACGCTCTGCAAACCAGGCCAGATACTCGGGCGGAAGATCGATGATGGGCACCCCCCGGGGCGGATACTCCTCCGGGCCAAATTTCCCGAAAGGCATATGCGTTCTCGCGATTTCCTCCATCAGGTTACGCAGGTCGTCACGGTCGATATCGGTGAACTCCACCGGCACATGAGATCATAGTCATTCGGTTGGTCAAGGAACCTCAGGCTGCAGTCCCCCATTAGAGCTCCAACTGCAATTGCGCCTTGCTCTCAGGGTCAGCAAAACGAACTCCCAGTCCTACCAACCTCACTGCCTTGCCATTGCCACGCTCCCATGCCTCCGCAAGCAATGCCCGGTAATCCTCGGCATCCATAACCTCATCGATGTTGCGCCCTGGCTCAAAAGGCCCTGGCGCTCGCTCCGCCGTTGTCCTGCTGAAATCAGAGAATTTCAATTTAACCACCAGCGCCTTGATCACGCGACTCGCGTGCTTTGACGAAACCGACGCCATGACCTGCCCGCGCAACTCTTCCATAATCCCAACAAGTCCTGAAAACTCCCCAATATTCTCCCGCAATGTAGTCTCACTGCTCACCGACTTGCGAATCCGGTTCGTCTTCACTGGACGCTCATCCCTGCCCCGACAAAGCTCATAGAGCTCCACTCCCCAGTTTCCAAATCGGTCTGCCAGCTCCAGCTTGCTGATCCGCTGGAGATCTCCGCAGGTAAGCACTTCAATCGCAGCCAGTTTTTCCTCCATTTTTCGCCCCACCCCATGGAGTCTCTTGACCGGGAGATGCTCAAGAAACTCCTCAATCTCCCCCGGTCTGATCTCAAACTGCCCATTCGGCTTCTTCCACTCACTCGCGATCTTGGCCAGAAGCTTATTCGGCGCAATTCCCCCCGAAGCGGTAAGACCTGTTTCTTCCTCAATCTGTGAACGGATCTTCGACGCCACGAGAGCCCCTTCCTCTTGATGATGAGTGACGTCAAGGTAAGCCTCATCAAGAGACAACGGTTCTACAAGCTCCGTAAACCGGCGGAAGATTCGCCTCACCTTTTGGGACTCCGCCGCATAGACATCAAAGCGGGTGGGCCGCACAATCAAGTCCGGACAAAGTTGCAGAGCCTTGAAGGTCGGCATCGCCGAGTGGCAGCCGAACCTGCGGGCCTCATAACTGGCAGTTGTCAGCACCCCTCTCTCCACCCCACCCACGGCCACTGGCTTCCCTTGCAGGGAGGGATCATCCCGAACCTCGATGGCCGCGTAAAAGCAGTCCATGTCGATGTGCAGGATCTTCCGCATCGGACATTAAAATAGCGGAAACCTCCACAAGCTCAATCCTATCAATCTGCATGCATGGTGCTGCGTCAGGAAAGTCCACCAATCGATCCCTGCCACCCGCCGGACCATCTTCAGGTCGCCACCGGCAATTCCAGGACAAAACAAGCCCCCTCCCCCTCCCGGTTATCGAGAGTGAGATCTCCCCCTAGTTCGCGCGCGAGACGTCTGCAGAGGGCGAGTCCGAGGCCAACCCCCGGCTTGGAATGGGCTGCGTCCCGGGCCGACTTGTGAAAGGGCCTGAAAAGTTTTTTCACATCGGAGCGGGAAATCCCACCACCCTGGTCGGAGACCTCGATCCGGGCCATCCTGCCCGTCTTCGAAGTCCGCAGACGGATGACCTGTGACGCTCCTTCCCGCAAACCATATTTGCAGGCATTGTCGACGAGGTTAAATACAATCTGCTCTACTGCCGTAAGGTCCGTATCAATCTCCACCTCCTCTGAATCTGCCGCAGAAACAACTTCCAACTCGGCGGCCTCCTTGCTTGTACGCTCGTCAAGCCGCGAACTCATTCTGTCGATCAAACCCTGAAGAGTAATCTTCTGGTGCTCGGCACGCGCACTGCCACGTTCCACCCGCGAATAGGAAAGCACGTTCTCAACGAGATGATTCAGGCGTTCCGCTTCCCGGCGCATGGTAGTGAGATATTCCTTCTGTCTTTTCTCTTCCTTGACCATCCCCTCTGCCAGCATGTCAGAGTAAAGATGGAAGGTCGTCAGCGGGGTGCGGAGTTCGTGGGTAACCGAGGACACGAAGGTCGCGCGCCGATCACTCAGCTTCATTACCCCCCTCATCAGGACAGCCGAAGCAAGAAGAGCCAGCAACAAGGTCCCCCATCCTGCCATCAGCGAGATCCGCAGAGGGGACCAGCCAATATCGGCGGCCACCGGATCTTCCCCGGCCCGGAGGCGCCAGGGCAGGGTCACCAACGAAAGAGGATCATTGGATAATTCATCGAACTTCGCATCAAGAACGCCCGCAGGCGCTGCTTCAGAAATTTCGAGGATAGGCTCAAGAGCAGCCTCCGGTAACGAGTGCTTGCTCGCTCCGAGAAGATGATCTGCCAGCGCCTCTGCATGGAGCCAGACAGCCTGGTACCGCAGTGAATCAGCGACTGCAACTTCCCGCACAATGAAGAGATCCTCTCCGAGCCAGATTGGATGGAAAGGTGTTATGTCCGCAGCCAATTCTACCAGTTTGCTCACTCCGCCAACCTCACGAGATTCCTCTTGGGCCACTCCACCTTCCTCCTGCCCTACCGCGATCGCCCTCCTCCTTTGCGCAATCTGCCGACGACCTTCCTCCTTGTCGGCCAATTCCCCCGTTTCCAGTTGCCTCGAATCCGATTCAACTTCAATTCCTGCCACCCGCGAAGAAGAAGCGGAAGGCTTGGCTCGCTGGGGCAGGAAGTTCTGCAGCGTCTGGACTTTGGGAACCGCCCGTTGAGAGCTTTCCTGGTAGAGTTCCGCGCGCTTCTGCTTCTCAATGAGGGCAAGATCCTTCGTAAACTGCTCACTCTTGATCGCCTCATTGTTCGCGCGGGCCTCAGCTACATCCTGCTCTTTCTGCCGCACCGTAAGAGGATCTGGAGCATTCCATGACCAGTTCCGGGTTACGAGGGCCTCATCGACCCGGGCACACACCCGGCAGAGCAAGTCGAGTTTTGTTCCCCCGGCCGCGAGGCTCGAACCGCTTGACTGCGCTAACAACCCGCGCAGAACCTCCAATTCCCTCTTGTTGCCAGCAAGATAGTCACGCTTGAGCCCGCTCTGCTCCGCGTAATCCCACTCATTGCCAGCTGGCACCTGTGGAGAGGTTACCTTCCCCGTGACAGGATCGATTTCAAAATGCATCCGGACAAACTCAGGCAACTCGGGTAGGAGCGGTGAGGGCTGGAATACGAATCCCTTCCCCACTACCTGGAACTGGTTGGTGAGCAAATCCTCCGGCTCAAAGAACGCTTCGTAGTGATGAAGTGGGCGCTGATTTTCGAGAATGAGAAATCCAGCGGCCGCAGCATCCATCCGCGAGAGACTCATGCGAATCCGCTCCCCCAGTTCAGCTTCCGATTCAGCAAGGGCCTGCTGCTGCTCCAACTGGATCGCCTTGTTGGTCGACCATGCCATCGCCCCAACAATAAGAAGAGCGCAGGCTCCCAGGACACTCCATATTAGCCAGGGGCGATTCATCAGCTGCCAATCATATACCCTTTTCCTCGCACCGTGACCACCGCGTTCTGGCAACGCAGTTTCTGCCGCAGGTGAGCGACATGCATGTCAACCGTACGAGTCTCCAGATTTCTGGGATCGAGCCCCCATACCTGACGCAGGATCTCATCACGGGGAACTGCGCGACCACTCTGGGCCACCAGGTAACGAAGAAGCTCGGACTCCCGGTCGGAAAGCTCCTCCCGCCCACCATCCTCAAATCGGATTTCCCGCCTTGAGAAGTCTACCTGACCGCCGGTGACCTCGTGAATTTCTACTGCCGAGGGGCGTTCGGTACTTCGTCTCAGCACGGCATCTACCCGGGCTAGAAGCTCCCTCACACTAAAAGGCTTAACAACATAGTCGTCTGCTCCCATCTTCAGTCCCTGCACCCGGTCGTTTTCCTCTCCCCGGGCGGAGAGAATAATCACCGGCTGCCCGGGCCGCTCCTTCTTGATAGCTTCCAGGATTTCAAAACCACTGAATCCCGGCAGGACAAGATCCAGGAGGAGAAGCTGGTAAGTCGCCCGCAACGCCGTTTCGCGACCGGATTTCCCATCCGCTTCCGAAAGAACCTCGTACCCCGCAAACGTCAGAGCATCCACTACGCCCTGCCGCACCGCGGCATCATCTTCCACCACCAAAATAGTTGGAGCATCCATCGTTCAAAGATCCTGTTTGAAGGGTAGCGGAGCCGGTGCCCTTTCGCAGCCTAAATACCGGACAACTTCGGCGCCGCGGCAGCAGGACCACCACGGCGCCTCTTCCCCCGGTAAAGCTATTCCTTTTCAAAGGCGTAGCCCTTCGCCTTCGCCTGTTGACGCACGGTCTGCACCACCACCGCATTCAGGGTGTCTTCGCCTTCTTCACCCATCTCCTTCAGCTTCGCCTTGACGAATTCGCCACGCGCCTTGGTCAGTTCTGCAATCTTCTTCTGACACTTCGCCCGCTCCGCTCGCTTTGCAGCAATATACGCCTTCCGTTGCGCGAGAGTCATCTTCTTCATTTGTTCGGGTAAATCCTCCTCCTTTATCTTACTCCAGTCGAAGTCCCTCGCCATGCAGGCATCGACCCAATCCCAATTGCCATTCCAGTAATTCGCACTGGCCTTGGTCCGGACCCGGGACTGAAGGGCATTACCCTTGGCTCCCTCTGCCAGTTTGTCCTGTTCCGTCTGAATCTCAATGCGCCTCTTTCCGACCTGCCCGATTGGCACATAGGTTTCATTCAGCCTGGTGTTCCATTTCAGGATCTCCTTGTCCTGCGGGGCATCAACATGGACGACCGCCTTGTTGTGGTTGATGACCAGATACTTGCCGTCGGCCAGGAGCGGACCAGCCTTCCATCCGGTATTGATCCCGACCTGTTCCGCGCCGCAATGAATCGAGTTAACAATCACCCCATTCGCTATCGCCTCCTTGCAGGCGGAGACCGGATCAACAGGGCCTTGATTAAAAGGCTCGTTGCCCGCCACGAAGATGGCCTTGTAGGTGTTCGGCGAGGTGTCCCATTTGAGGTCACCTATCGCACGCTTGATAACCGCCCCACAAAACTCCGAGCCACCATTGGTGCGCAAGGCGAAGAGTTCTTCGCTGATCCTGTCAAGATCCCGGGTAAGGGGCTGGATCTGCCGGATCCAGTGATTCTCCGCATTCAGTCCGTCGTTTCCATACTCATAGAGCGCGACCTCTACGAAGGGAACCTTCCCGTTCTGCTTGGCCTGGATAAAGGTATTGACGATACTCCAGAGCTGGGTCTTCGCCTGTTCAATCAGCCCGCTCATGCTCCCACTGGTGTCCAACAGGATGGCCAGTTGCACCTTGGCCTGATTCTTGTCCGACTTGGATCCATCGGGAGATACCGGCACCTTGGCCTTTCTTTTATTCTCTCCCTTGAGCTTGACCTCCCGCACATCTCCCGAGGGAGGGTTCGCGAGGGTGAGTGTAACACCAGCCAGAATGCCGGCACTGCAGATAAGTGATTTCAGTTTCATGGTCTTGATTTTAGTTATGGTTAAAGTTTGGCCGTGGCGAAAGGAACCGGGGCAGGTGAAATTTTGTCACCCGCAAGCGGAATCCTCGTGCTCCGCACATCAAGGAGCGGACCCAGTTCATAGACGTTCTCATACCCGTACGCGTGAAGTGTAATGTAAGTGGGTATGTTAAGAGCCATCCCCGGACTCTTTGCCGGAAATGCGGGACGACCTTCCCTTGGCTCATTTTGGAAGTTGTTGTTACAATAGATGAGAATCCGCGTCTTCTTGCTCGGAATCTTCTCGGCCAGGCTGCCTGTAGTCATCTCGGAGAAATTCAGATGCACTGCTCCCCTTACATGCAGCAGGGCGAAACTTGCCGCACTCCGAGTGTCGAGAATCATCGTCTGTTCATCTTTGCTCATCTCGATGAACTGAGATTCGGTAATCCGCTTCCTGGCGCGGTCCTTCAGCGCAAGATCTGTTGAGATCCTGAATTTCCGGACGTCGACCAGTTCATTGCCTAGTTCGGCCCTCGGCGACTCGGCTGTTCTTTTCTCCTCCTCCGCCATTCCCGGCAACACAAGGCCAAGCAAGGTTGCGGAAAGCACTGCTGCTTTGATGTTAGCTGTCTTCATTTCTTTATTGGTATTGATTGACTGTTACTTGACGCGATAGCGCGTGCCATCAACGACCAGCTCCAGGTTGCTGCCCAGGGCGAGACAGCTCTGCCGCTGCTTGGCCACCAGCCTGTCGACGACTCTCTTGAATTCTTCACTGCCCACCATGATTTCCTTAACCGGAAGATCCCCTCTCCCTTTTCCAGCGAGGGTCAGACTCGCATCCACCCACTCCTTGCCCCGCTTGAAAAATGCCATGTCCGAACATTGGGCCACGTTCGCCACCTCCTCTACTTCCAGGTCTCCATTCACATATTCGTTGGAGGGGTTCAGTCGGCCGCTCTGCTTCTGACTCCAGAGATTCAGGTCCTGGTTCACACTGAGTTGGCCACTCCGGGTCTTGAGCGCACGCTGGTCAAAATTATGTGCTGCCCGGGCGGCCCGCCGCGCCTCGGGACGAAAGACTTCTCCCTCCAGGGCGAGGAAGGCCGTGTATTCGCTTAGGATCCCGTGCTCGGTCGACAAACGCACTATCTCATCAACGAGTTCCTTTACCCGTGGATCATTGCGATCAATGCCATTGCCGGTTAGTCCCCCGAGGGCCGAATCCGCACCGAGATCCCGCAGAGCCTCGGTAAGAACCGCAATCTTACGCATGGCCCATAGGCGCGGGACGAACGGATGCCGCTTTTGTCCCGGCTTGAAGACAAAGGTGTATTTCCTCCTGCTCTTCCCATCATCACCGAGCAATCGGAACTCCAACGGCTCGCTGCCTCGGTAGCGCCCCGTGACGATAATCTGGTCACTGGAAAAAAAGTCCGGCAACTGATGAGGAACAAGATCATCAATAAGGTGAGGGGCGGGCCTGCCGTCCCTGGTGAAAACCTTCAACCGCGGAAAGCTCAGCACTGGTCCGGACAACCTCCGGAATACGGAAGCCACCTTCACCTCCACCTTCTCCTTGGGTAAAACGTAAGTGGCGGTGGCGCGGCTGTCATCAGCCAGCCGCGAAAGCAGCGGCGTATTCACGTCAACACCCACGCCAAAGGTAAAGATTCGGCGACGGTTCCCGTTGGACCTCCTGGCCTTCTCCCGAATCTGCTTTTCGGAAGTCTCTCCAATAGTCGGTAGCCCGTCGGTCAGGAAGAGCACGATGGGGACAGTCCCCTTCCCCACAGGCTGGGCAATCGCCTGCTGGAGAGCCCCATGAATATTCGTCCCTCCACTCACCCGGATCGCACTGATGAATTCTCGAGCCCGCATGAGATTGTCCCGGCTAACTGCTACTGGTTTCTCCGCAAAAGACTCCACCGCCTCATTGTAGATGATCAAGTTGAAGAGCTCACCTTCCTCCAGTCCCTCAACCACCTGGAGAGCGGCCGCCCGGGCCTGATCCAGCTTTTCCCCTGCCATGCTCCCCGAACGGTCGATCACAACCGTCACCTCCCTCTTCAGGGCTGGAGCAGCCTTATCACGCTCAGGAGGAACAATCAGAAGCAGGAAGTGCCCTCCGTCTCGACTGCCCTCCTCCGGGTGTGTAAGGAATGAAGCTACCGCCTCCTTCTTTTTCCTGCGCAGGACCGATAACCGGAATGGTCCCGGCATGACCTTTCCCTCCAGTCGCACCCGGACCCCTTTTTCGATCTTCGCCGGGGCAATCTCATGAGTTGGTGAATAGGAAGTCGCGACCCCTCCCTTCACCATCCATTTCACATCAATACTCCACTTCACCCGGTAGTCTGGTGACTCCGTGCGCAGGAGCAGATAGTCAATACGGTCCGTCTCGGTGGGCAGTAATTCTTCATAGGTGAGACGCAACCTGCACTCACTGCGAGCCGGGATCGGGAATACACTCGAGTCCACCGCGCCATGTCCCGCAAATTCCAGGATGGCGGGATCCTTGGCCTGCGCCACGATCCGGTCGTAGATCCTGCGGGCCTCCTCCTTCGGCAGGATCCTGGCCTTCAACTCCTTGTTATCCCCCTCAATCGCAAAGGACTTCAAAACCGCTCCAGACGGAACCGGCAGCAACATCTGTCCTTCCTGTTGCCGTCCAGCTGGATTGAAGAACGTGATCGTCAGGGTAGTGCGTGCGATCTGATCTTCGATTCTCGCCACCGCATCAATGGCACGCACCTCCACCGGACCTGCCGGCTGAGGCGCAGGACGCACGTGGGGCATCCAGTGATGATGCCCATGTCCAGGGTGTGCCCCATGTCCCCTGCCACAAGGCACCCATATCATGCTCCCGCCACCCACTAGCGCTGCATTCCGCAGAAATGTTGATCGTCTCATAAAGGCAGAAATTCCGTTTCGTTGGAGCTAGAATAAGCCCCAACCCCGGAACCGTCTGTAAAGCGGTCGTAAACACGGATGCTTTGGCAACTTTGCCCACGCATTCAACTCCAGCACACTCTCCCTGGCCTGGATTCAAGGGGGGAGACTGCATTCCCCTTGACGCTTACCCTCTCCCCCGACCGAAGACCGAAATCAGGCGCAATTACTCCGAAGGATCCTGTCACTCCGCGAAAACCGCGGCCCTCACAGCCTCCCCCTCCCCCCGCTTGCTCAGGAGCGAAGTTGCGAAACGATCTGATCGGTCAACGCCTTCACGACTTCCTCTGCTTCCTCATTAAGATCCGCACCCTCCGACCCCTCACCCTTCGCGCCCTGAGGCACAGCACAGACAGCACCAGGGCGAAAATCGGAATTGTCGCAAAGTTCACACTCCTTCCAGTTGGCCCGCTTGTCTTCCATCCCCAGCGAACCTCGCAACTCAATCAATTCCTTGGCCTGGCTGCCCGTGATGGTCAGAAGATCCGCCCCCTTGAGCTGGGTGGCCAGCAGGACGGTCTGGCAATACGCATCGGTGTTCTCCATCTTCCAGTAGGAGTCCTCGATGTCCTTACCCCATGTGATGACACCGTGATTTATCATGAGAACCGCCATATGCTCGATTGCGGCCTCTCCTACTGCCTTCGCATTGGCTGGTGTCCCCGGCGTCTGATACTCCGCCATCCCGATCTCTCCCAGAAACACCTCCGCTTCAGGGATCATGCATGTAGGCGGCCGCACCCCTGCTACCGCAAAGGCAGTGGCATGGGGAGGATGAGCATGGCAGCAGGCCTTGGCCTTGGGTTGCCGTTTCATGATCGCAATGTGCGTCAGGCATTCGCTCGTCCTCCGCCGGTTGCCCGCAAGTTGATTCCCATCAAGATCAATAAGCGCCATGTCCTCAGGCTGCATGAAGCCCTTTGAAATCAGGGTCGGGGTGCAGAGCACAAGATTATCCCCGACCCTGATAGTGAGATTACCCCCATTCCCATCGGTGTAATTCTTCTTCCACATACGCTCGCCGATCTCAACCATCCGCCGTTTAAGGGTCTCAATTCCCGGAGAATGGAAGAACTTTGCGATCTCCTCCGGTGACTGCGGATCATTCCCGGTCTCCCAACGAAATTCGTAGTCGGGAACACTCGGCTCGACGCTGGCAGTCCTGCTGGTCACGACCCGCCTGCGCCTCGTCTGCGCTTCCTTGATCGCATCCTTGGCCGTGGGCGTAAGAAGCACCCCCGCAGGAATCGACTCCAAGCCTCTCCCTTCCCGCAGGAGGGCCTCCACATCGCGTCCAGTGATTACTTTTTTCATCAGCCTGAGTTCCTAGTCGTCCTCGGGAGGATATGGTTCATGGTGGATCTGGTCAAAAATGGCTACCGTGATGGCATCAATTGGCGTCGGGCCCTCAAAGGGCGCGGTTGCTTCCGCACCTTCAACAAATCCAACTATGTCCGACTCGCCCGCCCCCAGGTTGTCGTAGACCACCAACGAGGGAATTGAGGTCAGTCCCGGTTCAATCTCGCAGGCGGTATTGAGTTGCTCTGTTTCCAGGGGATTGACCAGCAACCAGCGCGCTGCCTTGAAGGCAGGCTCCCTCACGTTCATCGTGACTTTTCCAATGACCTGTCCAATCCGCATGACTAGTCGTCTACTATTCCCTGGATAAAATTGCGTATGGGTGAGTGCTCGTCCTCCACAATTCCTCTCGCCCCGATACCGTCCGTGCTTACAAAGACCCGCTGATGCACGCCCGCTCCGAAAAGATCGATGGCAATGAAGGGCGGATCTCCGATGGACTGACCTTCCGCGTCCTCCTGCTGGCACAGCATCATGCTGAATCCATCCAGACTGGGATGACTGTGCGTCGCAACCGCTCTTCCAACTACCCGGCATAACATCATAACGCTTTCAGACGATACGGAGGTTTTCCACCATCACGCATCGGCGCACACGCGTGAAGGTTTTTGGTGTGGTGATGCCCTCCCCCGTGGTGGTCGCCACCGAGTAGCTAAGGTAGCCCTCGCCTCCCAGTCCCAATCCCGCCACGCAGGGTCCGTTTTTCACGTAAATCGTAGTGTCCATCTCGCGGCCCATGTGCGTCATGTTGCCGACGTTGGTGGAGTGAATGATGGCGGAGTGACGGTAGCCGTGTTCAGCCTGTTTAGCCTGCTGTACCGCGGCCTCAAAATCCGGAACCGGGATAATGGGAACCAACGGCATCATCTGCTCCTCCTGGACATAGGGATGAGTCGCGTCCGTCTCTGCAAAGAGAAGTTCGCAACCCTCCGGAATACGCGCCCCCGCCGCCTCCGACAACGCCTTCGGGCTGGCTCCCACGTAATCACGGTTCACCACCGCATGCGAACAACCTCCGTCATCCTCCTTGTAGGTGAATGCCGCCTTGCTGAGGCGCGCCAACTGCTGGCTGTTGAGCCGGGCCGCGCCCGCACTCTCCATTGCCTCCATGAATCTTCCATAAACCGAGCCCACCACAAAAACTGCTTTTTCTCCGATGCAGAGCAAGTTGTTATCGAAGGAACCGCCCTCGATTATACTGCGTGCAGCCCTCTCCAGATCCGCCGTATCATCAACCACTACAACCGGATTGCCTGGCCCTGCGCAAATCGAGCGCTTCCCCGATTGCATCGCTGCCTTTACGACCGCGGGCCCCCCGGTTATCGCCATGATCGCGATCAACTCATGCTTGGATATCTCTTCAAAGGATTCGAGAGTAGGATTCTCAATCACGCAGATCAGATTCTCGATGCCCAACTCGCGTCCAATGGCCCTGTTATACTCGCGAGCCGCCATTGCTGCGCTCTTGGCCCCCCCGGGATGCGGATTAAACACCACCGCGTTGCCCGCCGCTACCATGTTGATCACATTCCCCGTCAGAGTGGGAACCGAGTGCGTGACAGGCAGGATCGCGCCCACGACCCCGAAGGGCGCATACTCTTCAAGAGTAATCCCATCATCACCACTGAGCGCGTAGGGCCGCAGCCACTCAACCCCGGGCACCTTATTCATGATTTCGAGCTTCGCAATCTTGTGATCAAGACGGCCGATCTTGGTCTCGCTCAGCTCAAACGCACCCCATGACTCGGTGTTAGCCGCACACATGCCCTTTACGATCTCAATCACCCGCGAGCGACCTTCCAGACCGAGGCTTTTCAACTGCGTAAAGGCCTCATGGGCGGCATTGGCCGCTGTGTTCACACAGTCGAATATCCCAAAATTCCCCTGCAACGAACCGGTCGGCGAGTGACAACTGCATGCCTTCTCCTTTGAAGCAGATGCTGGCGAAGACGTCCGTGAGGATGTCCGGGCCTCCTCTTTGGCAGGCGCTGAGTCGGGACCCAAGGAGGACCCGCCCCGCCCCAGGTCCGCCATTACCTTCTCCACTACACTTCGCAGAGTGTCTTGATCAATGTTCATCATTCACGCATCCATCCTTCTCGCTCGCCCGCGGTGTTTACGAGGGGCCGTAGACCTTCTTCCCGAGCACATCGACGCTGTCCACGATTGCGACCACCGCGGCATCAACGGGAATAGTCTTCAGGCCGGCAGCCTGCCGGGCAGAACTGCCCTGGCAGAACATCACCAGTTCGCCTTCTCCTGCTCCCACGGTATCTACCGCCACGATGGTATTCACCCCGTCACGAAACTTGCCGGGGTCGGACTCATCCACCAACTTGGGACGTACAAGCAGGAGCTTTCGTCCCAGCATGCTCTCGTCCTTTTTGGTGGCCACGACCTGGCCGATGACTTCTGCCAAAAACATCGCTCCGACTATGGGTCTTGCTTACTTCTTGCCGCTACCCGCTTTCTCGCCGGTAATGACCTGCTGAATAGCCTCGTCCGGATGGGCAATCACGTGCGCGCTCACCACTTCACCCAGACCGGAGGCAATGTCCGCTCCTGCGTCAATAGCAGCCTTAACGGCTGCCACGTCTCCAGTGACCACTGCATTGCAGAGGCCGCTGCCGACGTTCTTCATCGGGCCGGTTAGTTCCACGTTGGCGGCCTTGAGTGCCGCATCTATTCCGCTCACGAGACAGCATAATCCGCGTGTCTCCAGAAGTCCTACTGCTTGTTTTGCCATGGTTCTTTTGTTGGTTGATTAATTTAAGACTGAAACCTTTCGATATACTTCGCGCGCCAGCACCAGTTCCTCATTGGCCGGAATCACAAAGACCTTCACTTTTGCACCAGCATCGCTGATCTCCCCCTCTTCACCTCGTAAATTCTCGTTCCGTATGGGGTCAAGACTGATACCGAGCCCCTCCAGACCCGCGCAAACTTCCTCCCTCAGCCACGGGTTGTTTTCCCCGATCCCTGCCGTGAATACCAACCCCTCCAATCCTCCGAGCTCAAAGAGAAAAGACGACGCCCAGCGCCGGACCTCGTGGACAAATAGATCAACCGCAAGTTGCGCATCCGCATTGCCTTCCTGGGCCGCCTCTCGCACATCACGCATGTCGCCTCCCACCCCCGACACCCCGAGCAGACCGCTCTCCTTGGTTAACTGCTGCTCCACTTCCGTCATACTTAAGCCGAGCACACTGACGGCATAGGGAATAGCTCCGGAATCAAGGTCTCCAACCCGGTTATTTTGCGGCAATCCGCTCTGGGGAGAAAATCCCATACTGGTTCCCACCGCAACGCCATTGCGGATGCCTGTGACCGAACTGCTTCCACCCAGGTGACAGGAAATCACCCGCAGGGGCCTTCCTACCGAACTTGGGCCGTTCTGGTAGAGCCTCCTTGCTACTGCCGCGACATCGTCACGTGCTAGCAACTCCGCAGAACGCTCTGCAATGAATTTGTGACTGGCGCCGTGAAAGCCATGACGCTGAATCCCTGCTTCATGCCATGACCTCGGCACAGCGTAGCGCATGCCGGCATCTGGCACCCACTGGTAGTAGGCAGTTTCAAAAAGGGCCACCCGGCGCGCTTCGGGCAAAATCTTTCCGAACTGGCGAATCCCCGCCGCATAAGCCGGGTTATGCGCAGGCGCGACTTCGGAAAAACCCTCCAGCGCGGCCAGCACTTCCTCACCTGCTTCCACACATCCACTCAAATTCCGACCTAGGACAGCCTTGAATCCCACTGCCTCGATCTCCTCCTGGGACGCGATTCCTTCCCGGTCCAGAGCATCAAGCGCATCACGGATCACTTCTTCGTAGTCTGTCACCCGCTCGTATCCACCCTCTGCCAACTGACATTCCTGATCCTCTCCCATCTCGAAGAGACGGAATTTGAAGGAAGTGGAACCAAGATTGGCTACGAGGATCTTCACAATGAAGTAAGCTCGGAGACTACATCTCGACCAGACCGGCGAGATCTTCATGAGGTCGCGGAATGACCTGGGTAGCGGTGACTTCCCCCACCTGGGAGGCGGCCTCCGCTCCGGCATCAACACCAGCTTTTACCGCAGCCACGTCGCCCGAATAAAACCCGGTTACCATACCAGCTCCTATCTTAGACCAGCCCAGCATCGTGATATCGGCAGCCTTGAGGGCCGCATCCGAGGCCTCCAGAAGGGAGACCAATCCTCGCGTTTCGATGATTCCTACTGCTTGTTTCGACATGATTCTCTGATGGTTGAAATTTTCGCTGTTACTCCAGGTCAAAGCGCTTCAGGAGATCCGCATGGGGTCGGGGAATAACATGAGAACTCACCAGTTCTCCCACCCGGTCTGCAGCCTCCGCTCCTGCATCCACCGCAGCCTTCACGCTCCCCACATCTCCCCGGACCAGGGTAGTGAGAAACCCTCCCCCGATCTGCACCTGTTTCACAAGGCTCACATCAGCCGCCTTGGCCATCGCGTCAGCGGCCTCCACATTCCCGACGTAACCTTTCGTTTCAATTAGTCCTAGAGCTTGTCTCATCTTCTTCTCGTTTTGTTAGACTCTTTTATTTCGCTGTCTGCTTGATCAGTTCACAATAAGTATCCGGCTTCAATCCGCAGGCATTGCCCTCATCGGTGTCAATGTGCACCTCCAACTTGAAGCTCTCATCCACCCGCACCACGATGTTATCGAACGTCACCGGGCAATCCCCGTGAACCTTCATCTTCATAACATCCTTGTGCTGCACTCCATAGTAGGAGGCATCCTCAGAATCCATGTGCACATGAGGTGCCGCACGAATTACTCCCTCGGGCATCTCAAAGAACCCTTTTGGACCCATGAGCATGCAACCCGGAGTCCCCTCGATATCACCCGAAAGACGAAGCGGCGCCTGGAATCCTAGCGCGATGGCGTCCGTGTAGGCCAATTCGACCTGGTTGAAGTCGCGGCAGGGACCAAGAATACGCAAATTTGAAATGACCCGACTGCGAGGGCCAACCAGCGTCACTGTCTCCTTCGCGGCGAATGCACCAGTCTGATAGAGCTCCTTCATGGGGCTAAGCGCGTAGTCCCGGCCAAACAGCTGCTCCACTGCCTGAGGAGAGAGATGACAATGCCGCGCGCTAACGTTAACCAGGAGCCCATTGGGAGCCTCCCCAGAGGACGGCAGCGGCAGACGCAACTTGGCGTAAACCTGCTCCCGCACCATATGCTCCACTACCGCTCGGGATATATTGGGATTAGTCGGCATTTACCCTCAATTCTTTCGCTTTATGCTTGGGTTCGCTTGACTAGTCAATCAATTTCAAAGATATTCCCAACGATATCAAGATATATCCAATAGTTGTTCACACCCCTAAACACCATGTTACCTGTTGAACGTCAGAGCCTTATCCTCTCACATCTCGCCAACTCGGAGTCGGTGCGGACGATCGAACTCGCTACCATCCTCGAAGTAACCGACGAAACGGTTCGTAAGGACCTCGAAAATTTAGAGCAGCGGGGAGAGCTCCTCCGCATCCACGGCGGCGCAGTAAGGCCAAACCAGAGCCGCGTCGAACTAGCCCTCACCGAACGGAAGCAAGTCAACCGGGAAGCCAAAACCGCTATCGCGCGCCTCGCCGCCGAGCGTATCGAACCGAATGATACCATCTTCATCGACGCCTCGTCCACCGCCCTCACCCTTGTTGAGCACCTCCCGAATTTTCATCTCACCATTCTCACTAATGCCCACAATGTGATCTCAGCCCTCGCGGATCGTGAAGGTATCGATCTTATCTGCACCGGCGGTATATACGAACCACGGTCCCGCTCCTACATCGGACTGCCAGCCGAATCGACCATGCGTAAGCACAACATCCATCGCATGTTTTTTTCCTGTAACGGAATCCACCTGGAGCGGGGTATCTCCGAGACAAATTCCCGTCAGGCCTCCTTCAAGGAACGTGTGATCGAATGCTCGGAGGAGGTGTGTTGCCTCGCGGACTCCACGAAGATCAGTCTCAAGTCCTCCTTCTTTTTTGCTCAGATTTCCGATCTTACCACCGTGGTGACCAATGAAGACGCCGATCCTGGTTTTACCGCGGCGCTCGCTACCCAGGGCATTGAGGTCCTCCGCGCCTGAAGGTAAGCCCAATCCGTTCAAAAGGCCTGGTTGGAAATTCAGGGGCCTCCTGCCAGAGGCTACAACTGACGGGAGGCGCCATATGGCGCTTGAGTGCAATGGCTCAGGACAGGATGGAAATCTTCCTTTTTCATCCTGCGCAGCCTGTTCATGATCGCGCTCATTGGGAGCGTCGTGCCATCTGCAGCGCCTCCCGTGATTGCATGGAGAAACTATGAAAGAGAAGGTATATCTCGCAGTTGATCTCGGCGCAGGCAGTGGACGAGTGCTGGCCGCACGGACGGACCTGCGAACCTTGGAGCTGGAGGATATCCATCGCTTTGATAATCCCGGCACAGATCTTCCTGGTGGCCTGGTCTGGAACATCCTCAGTCTCTACCGCGAGATTCTCCACGGGCTCAAGTTGGCGGTCGAAAAATACGGAGAAGACATCACCGCCCTGGGAATCGATACCTGGGGTGTCGACTTCGCCCTTCTCGATGAGCAGGGTCGTCTTCTTGGATTGCCCCACCAGTATCGTGACTCCCGAACGGATGGCATGGAGGAGGAATGCGAGCGCCGCTATGGAAACGCCAGGATGTACCGGGAGACAGGCATCATGCCTTTCTTTCTCAACTCATCCCACCAACTCCTCGGCGAAGCGGTGCGGGACGGGGCAGGGCTCCTCAATGCCTCTCATTTTCTCATGATTCCCGACCTCCTCGCCTACTGGCTCACCGGTCGCATCGCGGTAGAACGCACGAACGCCTCCACCACCCAGCTCTTCTCTCCCATCACCAGGGACTGGGCATGGGAAGTCATCGAGGGTCTCGGGCTTCCAAGAGGGATATTTGGCGACGTGGTGGAACCGGGTACTTCTCTTGGCAGTCTCCGCGAGGCCGTCGTGGAGGAAATCGGCGGAAATTTTCCTGTCATCGCAACCACTACCCACGACACCGGAGCTGCCGTCACCGGCATTCCAGGAGAGGGTGACTATGCCTTCATCTCCTCGGGTACCTGGTCTATCCTCGGCACCGAGCTTTCGGAACCAATTCTTACC
>JAKVCR010000150.1 GCA_022448985.1 Roseibacillus sp. | reverse complement strand
CCACGAGAGTCCCTTGCGGTCCTGGAACGTGAAGCGGTTGTAGTGACTCAGGTCGGCCTGGCCCGTGGAGGGGTCCCGGCCAGGAAGGACGCCGTCGGGGATATTGAGGGCCGGGTCGAGGTCCGACGGAGTGACTTCCTCGTTCGCCGAACTCCCGTCAGCGAGAGCTGGGACAGGCATGACATTGAGGGGACTGGGACCCTGCAGCGCCACCGGGGCGATCACATTGTAGCGGAAGGTGATGTCCCCGGGGTCGTCGAAATCATTGTCCCCATTTACGTCCTTCTCGCGCAGGACACGGAAGGCCCGCATGCCCGGTCGGCCGTCGGCGGGGTTCGTGTACTCGATCAGGACGTAAGGCTTTGAGGAGACGACCCCATTGGCATTGGAGACGTTGAGATCATCCCGAAGGGCGTAAAAGCGGCTTTCGAGCTTGAGGGCGTGTTCCTCGTTCGGATTGTATCCAGTCTCGCTGGGATCATTCTGGGCGTAGAGGGCGGCCCCCTGCTGGGAAGGCGGAAGATCCCCGGTGCCCTTGTTTTCAGCGAGCACGATCTCGCTGACATCCCGGGTTCCCTGTTCACCGGGCCAGACCACCGTGTATTCCCCTGTGATGGAGGGGATATAGATCGGGTCGAAGGCATCGCTGGGGGGAGAGATTTTCTTATACCACCAGATCGTGAAGGTGTCGTGGCCAGGGCGCACATTGACCGGGATGATCGCTCCGGCCTCGGCCGCCGGCACGGAGGTGTCAAGGGGGCTGATGTAGGCATTTGGATTGTGCGCGTCCCCAGACGAAATGTAGCCTGCGGGCGAGTCCGCCCCACTGGGAGCCTCAATCCGCTCTCCAACCGCGACCACCCCCTCGACGTGATATTTCCGGAAGTTGTCGTAGCGGTAGAGGAGTAACTGGGCTGCGGCCAGGTCCCCCTGCAGACTCCCGTTTTGGGGATCGGCATCAACCGCACTCTGCGCCGCAGCTTCGGCTGCCACCAATTGGTCGCGAGCGAGTGGGCGCAGGTCATCGACGTTGTCCTCCAGGTAGGAATAGACCCGCAGGTACCAGAAATCATCCCCTGCGGAGAGGAGGAGGAGGGCACGGTTTACGTCGTCGCTGTTGGCAAGGAAATTGATTTCGAGTTCTGCGGCCAGGTTGATGGAGGCTTCATTCCCGTTTGCGTCATCCTGGTAGAGCAGCGTGGGGGCCGTTCCCGGCGCGAGGGGAAAGGCGCTGGGCCGAACCAGGGAATCGTTGGCGGGGCGGGCGTTAAGAGCAAAGAACCCGTCGATCTGCTCCGGCCAGTCGATCAGGTAACTATTGAATTCGCTGGGCCACTCGATGCCGAGGCCCCCTTCCCCACTGGGGAGGAGCCAATGAATCTGAACCTCATTCGCATTTGTGTTCCGGCGGGCTGCATACTGGGCAAGCTTGCCGTCGACCTCGTGGTTCTTGACAAATCCGGTGTCTGCTCCGGCATTGACCTGCCGGGAGGAATAGAGCTGGGCATCCAACAGGCGTTTGCCATCCGGACCTGCTGCTTCATCACCCTTTGCGGGGGCTCCGTCCGAGGGGAGCGCTCTCTCCCCAAGGTAGAGGTCGAGCTTCACTGGAGCACGCTCCTGGATCACATCCACCACCTCATAGCCAAGATGCTCGCGAATGCTTGCATCGCCGGGATCGCGGGGTTGGCCCAGGTATTCGATGAGGACCCGCCCTTCCTTGTTATAGGCCTGTAGAAGATTCTGGGTGGAATCGAACCACAGGGTCGTGGGAGGCAGGGGAACCTGATTGGCGTTAACGTCTCCTTCCGGACTGTAGATCTCCGTTTCGGGGACCTGCTCCGGGATTTGGCTGTTATAGATCACCACCACTTCCTGCACCACCCCGGCCGGAATCTCGACCCGCGGCCCCTTGAAGCGGCCTTCGGTCCAGTAGATCTTCTGGGTCGGTTTTGACGATCCTGCCGAGACGGCATAGGTCTTCGCCTTCACGAGGAAGACATTCCCACCCTCTTCCCGGATCCGCGTTTGGGAGCGCCAGTAAATGGTGATGCGGCCTGCATCCGAGGCATAGACCTTCTCGGCATGCTTGCTCCAGTAGAAATTCTCCCGGTAGCCGTTCGGGAAGGAAAACAGTTCGGCGTTCGCTGCGAGCGCACCCTCAGTGACGGACAGGAACCCATCAGCCACCACGGGTGGATCCGCAGGAGCAGGATCGGGAATATCGGGAGTGAGGGGGTCGTCATCGTGATCAACCTTGCCCGGCTT
>JAKVCR010000015.1 GCA_022448985.1 Roseibacillus sp. | reverse complement strand
AAGGCGCTGTAATATCAAGGACTGTTGCTGGGCTCGTTCAGAGGTTACGAGGGTATGCCGGAGAAAAGGCTTTTTCCCCGGGTGTGGAAAGCTAGAGTGCAGCGAAGGTTCTTCATCGGTGATTACGATCGCAATCTCGAGCCAGAAAGGTGGAGTCGGTAAGACGACGGTCGCGATTAATTTGGCTCATGCTTTTGCCAGGAGCGGACGCCGGACTATTCTGGTTGACGCAGATCCCCAGGGCTCAGTCGGTTTGTCCCTTACCCGCCAGAGCCGCCTGCTGCCCGGGTTTTACGACTTCATCGACGACCAAGCCGTGGGTGCGGCCGATCTTCTTGTCCCGACACGTCTTGACACTCTAAGCTTGATCCCCGCGGGACAGGCTAGTGCCTATGATTTAAGCGGGTCTGTCCCGGGGTCCGTTCTCCCGCGGTTGCGCAGTTTCTTGCGGGAACTGGGTTCCCTCGATGTTGAGGTCTGCCTTGTTGATACTGCGGCCGGTCTTTTTGGTGCCGCCGCCGATGTGCTTACTGCGGTCAATGCGGTGATCGTTCCGCAGCAGGCTGAGCCATTGGGGATCCGCTCCGTGCCCAAGATGCTGGAAGCTCTTACGCGCATGCGGATCGCGAATCCTCAGCTTTCTATTCTAGGAGTAGTTCTCACCATGATGCAGTCAGGGCTCCCGGAGAGTCGGGATGCGGTACAGGCGTTACGGGCGATCCTCCCGTCAGAGATGGTGATGCGGACCGTGGTTCCCAGGGATGACCTGTTTATCAAGGCCAGCGCTCCCGGTCTTCCAGCCGGGGTAATGGACGGGGGGGACGCAGCGCTGAGCATATTCGATCATCTGCGACTAGAAGTAGAGCGCAAGCTGGGGGTGACTGCGTAGTTTTGAGCGTGGTCGAGAATTTGCCGATTAGTTTTGGCAAGGGGTGCGGAATTTCGCATCAAGATATCTAATTCTAAAAAGCCAGAATGCTGCATGGATCCAATTGAATCATGGGTGGATGCCCGCGAGCTGCGGCGCATGGCAGATGCGCTTCTCTCTTCGCTGCCATCCGAGATGCCGGATCCTGATCCGGAAGATGCCGTCTTCAACTCGGAATTTATTGGCTATGGAGTCGAAACGTCGCCGTTGGCCGCGGTTGGTTCTCTGGAGCCGCCTGCAAGCAGGGAGGACACCGCCCGGCACTCTCTTGCAGCGGCCCGTGAGTTCGCTCAGCGTGGAGGATTACTCGATCCCCGGACACATTCCTCCGGCGAGGGGGTGGAGTCTGCTGCTGCGGCAGCAGAGCTCACCGAGGTGACGCCGGTCTCGTCGGCTGGGCTCTCGCCATTTCAGCCTGTAGCCGCCACGCCTTTCGTGGACCAACTCGGGCCCTTCGGCAACTGGCTCCGTGGGAGAGTAGGGGCGAGGTCGTATTTTCTGCTCGATCGCGAAGGCGGTGTTCTTATTGACGAGGTGCAGTCGAGCAAGCTTCATCAAGTGGCACGAACTCTGGCCCAGGCTGCATACACTGCCAACCGCGTGGCGGGAACAGCGGCAGTTGGTAATCTGCACATAAAAATTGCCCCCGGGACCGTTCTCGAAGTGGTGCCCGTTAACACGCGCCACGGCCCCCTGATCCTCGGAATTATCGTTCCTCATCCGCTTAACTCCGGGCATGTAGAGGTAGCGGCGCATGCTTTGCAGCAGGTGGCCGACGCTCCTTCACAGTCCTGAACCCCTTAGGGGTCGAAAATTTCAATTTTCTTTTGAAGGCATTGGTTTAGTTTCAATCACAGGTCTGACCTGTGCCTGCGACTCAGAACCCTCAATTCCATGGCTGACGAACACCCTCCGAACCCCGGCCCGAATGAACCCCGCAAGCCGAGTGAATCGGGCGGATTCAATTGGCGAGTCCTCATCCTCTTTGCAATTGCCCTCGGCCTGCTGACCATCGCCCTCTCCGGGGCGGGAAACGGCAAGGGTGAGTCCATTTCCTTCAGCAAGTTCAAGACGTATCTTGAGGAGGGCAGGATTATCACGGGGATCGACGGCTACAAGCTTGAGGTGGTCACCAATGAGTCGTCCTTCAATGCGCAAATCATTGGTTGGATGACCAAGGAACCCACGATCAGGCCCAGCTCTGATTCTCCGCGGTCTTTCCGGGTAAGAATCAATCGAGATCTCGATGGCCCCAAATTGACCAGCCTGGTTGGTTCTCGTGTGCGAACAGTCGCACCTGAAGATGTTCCTCCACACGAAGACAGCAGCTTCGCCGAGTTTGAACAATGGATCAGAGATCATGAAGTGAGCCTGAAGGGTGGAGATGCGCTCAAGCTTGCGGCTATTCCTAACACGGGAGACGCCTACCTGATGGGAACCCGCCAGCCAAAGGTCCGGTTGTCCCCCGCGGAGATCCGGCAGCTTGATCCCAAGCCCAGTAAAATCCGCGTCCCGGTAAACGTCATGGTCCTGCAGGAAGAGCTCAATATGCTCTTCAACAGCGAGGTGCCCTACCGGTCGGAGACAAATTACCTGCGCACGGTTCTGCTCAGCTTTCTGCCCATCCTGATCCTCATTATCCTTCTTTTCCTGCTTTTCCGTCACCAGATGAAACAGGCTGGCCGTGGTGCCATGAGCTTTGGCAAGAGCAAGGCGAAGATGATGAACATGGATGGAAATAAGGTGACCTTCAAGGATGTGGCCGGAATTCAGGAGGCGAAGGAGGAGCTCTGGGAGATCGTCGATTTCCTCAAGGATCCCCGCAAGTTTCAGAAACTTGGTGGCAACATCCCGAAGGGTGTTCTGATGGTAGGCCCTCCCGGAACCGGGAAAACCCTGCTCGCCCGTGCCATTGCGGGGGAGGCCAGCGTGCCCTTCTTCAGTATTAGCGGATCTGATTTTGTCGAAATGTTCGTGGGAGTGGGAGCTAGCCGGGTTCGTGACATGTTTGAACAGGGAAAGAAGCATGCTCCCTGCCTGATCTTCATAGACGAGATTGATGCGGTTGGTCGCCATCGAGGTCACGGGCTGGGGGGTGGACACGACGAGCGTGAACAGACCCTTAACGCCCTTCTGGTGGAGATGGACGGATTTGACACCCAGGAAGGCGTTATCATTATCGCCGCTACCAACCGACCCGATGTCCTTGATCCGGCTCTCCTGCGCCCAGGGCGGTTTGACCGGCAGGTGACCGTTTCCCTGCCCGATGTGAAGGGCCGGGAGCAGATTCTCAAAGTACACGCCAAGAAGATTAAGCTGGCGGCCGGAACCAACCTGGGAACGGTGGCGCGTGGCACCCCCGGATTTTCGGGCGCTGAACTGGCCAATATTATCAACGAATCGGCCCTTCTGGCCGCGAGCAAGGATCTCAAGGCGGTGACCCTTGCCGAGTTGGAGGAGGCTCGCGACAAGGTGCGCTGGGGACGGGAACGTCGTAGCCTCGCGCTCAGCGAGAAGGAGAAGAGGCTGACCGCCTATCATGAGGCGGGGCACGCTATTCTCCTGGCCACCCTTGAGCATACTGACCAATTGCATAAGGTCACCATCATCCCGCGGGGGCCGTATCTTGGGGCGGCCTTTCATCTGCCCGAGGAAGATAAGTTCCAGGTCCACAAGATCGAGGGGCAGGAACAACTCATCGTAACGATGGGAGGACGGGTCGCGGAGGAGATCGTTTTCGGGGATGTGACCAACGGTGCCTCAGGGGACATTCGCCAGGCCACCAATCTTGCCCGGCGAATGGTATGCGAGTGGGGAATGAGTGAGGAACTTGGAATGGTGGAGTATGGGGAGTCCCGCGACGAAGTATTCCTCGCCCGTGACATCTCGAAGGCTAAGAACTATTCAGAGGAGACCGCGCAGAAAATTGACTCCGAGATCAGGCGCATCATCGATGATGCCTATGCTGATGCGAAGCGAATCCTGACCGAGAAACGAGACAAACTCGAGTTGATTGCCGAGGCGCTTCTTGAGTATGAGACCCTCGATGGGGACCAGATATGTGATCTGATCGAACACGGCGAAATGAAGAATCCGCCCCGTTCTCCCAAGCCGCCTGAGTTGCCTTCCGACAGCCCTCCGGCGGCCTCCGCCAAGAAAGAGGAAGGCGACGTCGAGGACGATGATGGGCCGCTGCCAGATCCCGTGGGTGCACCGGCCTGATCAGGACTTACTGCGGTTCGAATCTTAATTTCCGTCGTCCACCACCAACTGGACAAATCCGCGTTCTTCCCTGAGGAGAGTGATGATAACGGAGCCTGACGTGCCTTGGGGGATTGGGTTGCCGCTGCTGACCCATGCGGTGTCCAGCACGCTGAAGGGTAGTTCAAGATCAGCGGTGGTTACTACCGTAAGAGGAGCGGCTGTTCCTTCGTCAGGGAGGGCGAGGATGTAGTCAACGGTTGCCGCAGTAACGCGGTGTGACTTGAGAAGATGGGGAAAGGGATTGTCTGAGGCGTCCAGGCCGAGGGCCCACTGGAGGCCGTTCGGAACCCCGTCACTATTTGCGTCTCCCAGTTGAGTGGCCCCTGCCAGTCCGTTCTGCTCCGCCCAGGCAACGAAGGGATCCTCGGGAACGATTTCAACGGTGGCGGGGCCGACCAGTTTGGCAGTTCCGTTGGCGCGGATCGGGATTTCAAAGCCCTCGGCTTCAAAGACTTCGTTGACCGCGATCGGGAGGAGGACCTCCACATTATAGGTCTTGCTGGTCGGGGTAGTTCCGGTCGGGGTAAGGGCCACGGTGCCGGTTCCTATTCCCGTTCCGCCGATGGGAGTGTCGGAGAAATTGAAGGAAATCTCGCTTGTTGACCCCACTACCGTGATCTCCCCGCTCAGGTCGCCGCTGACCACAGTGAAGCTGTGTTGAGCAGAGTCGAATTCGCCGGTGGCTGGGTCAACAATCCCAGGAGGATTGGGCGTGGCGAGGGTCGCGTCAAGGGTAGAACTCTCCAGGTCATAGCTGCCAAGGAAGAAGGTGCTCCCTGACATTTCGATCGCCGATCCCTGAACATTCCCATTAATAATCGTCATCTCGGAGACCTGGTCCGTGACCGGGTCAATCTCAAGCAGGACCTCGAGGTTGCCGGACAGTCTCGAAGTATCAGAACCGGTGGGGAGGAGGGGCGGTTCGAATTCGATGGTGATCCGGTTGAAGCCTGCTTCGTCGACGGCTGCAAGGGTGGCAGTCGCTGGTGCGGAGGAGAGAGGCAGGCTCAGGGCGATTGGCAGGAGAAGGAAAAGGGTTCCGGCAGACTTCATGCCAGTTCACATATCATACCGATGACGAGACTGCCAATGTTGAACATCGCCACGTGGATATCAGGCGGGCACGCGTTCCACTTTTCCACCTAGTTGCAGGAGTTTTTCGTCAATGTGCTCGTATCCACGATCGATATGGTAGAGNCGATTGATCTCGGTCGTCCCATCGGCCTTGAGGGCNGCGAGGACGAGGGCAGCAGAGGCTCGAAGGTCCGAGGCCATGACGGGAGCCGCGCTGAGAGAGGNGACCCCGTGTACCAGTGCNCGTCCACCNTCGACCTTGATNTCTGCTCCCATCCGCTTCATTTCGGAGCAGTGCATGAAGCGCTGGGGAAAGATCGTGTCCTCTACAACCGAGATGCCGGGCGTGGTCGCAAACATGGCGGTGAACTGGGCCTGCATGTCAGTGGGAAAGCCCGGGTAGGGAGCGGTCGTGATATCACAGCCCCGGGGTGACTCGCCCGGGGTGACTGTTGTCTCCGTGCCTGAATCGTTAAAGATCACGCTGTGGCCCGCTTCTTCCAGTATCCCAGTGGCAGCCTCGAGATGTTCGCGGCATATCCGGCGCAAGGTCACTCCCTCGCCAGCCATTGCGCCGGCGACCATGAATGTCCCGGCCTCGATCCGGTCTGGAATGATGGTGTGCTCCACACCCTTCAGTTCCTCCACGCCTTCGATTACAATCCGACGGCTTCCGGCGCCCTTGATGCGCGCTCCCATCCTGATGAGAAAATCGGCGAGATCGACCACCTCCGGTTCACTGGCTGCGGAATGGATCACGGTGGTGCCCCTGGCAAGCACTGCCGCCATCATGAGGTTGTCTGTGCCGAGCACGGTAGGACCGTGTTTTCCCCTCATGTCAATTTCAGCACCAATGAGTCCCCGTGGGGCGTCCAGGAGAATGTCTCCCCCCTCCATCTCTATCTGGGCTCCCAGTTCCTGCATGGCCTTGATGTGGAGGTCCACCGGGCGGTCTCCGATGACACAGCCCCCCGGGAGGGAGATCTTGGCCCGTCCCACCCGTGCCAGGAGCGGACCCATCACGCAGATGGAGGCCCGCATTTTCCTGACCAGGTCGTAGGGAGCTTCAGGGGAGATTTCCGCGGGCTCCACTCGCACCGTTCCGCTGGAACGTTCGACCTCTGCCCCCAGGGAGCGGAGGATCTGCAGCATATAATTGGTATCCGACACGTCGGGAACCCGCCGGACGATGGAAGACTCGCTGGAAAGAAGGGTGGCCGCTAGGATAGGCAGGGAGGCGTTCTTCGATCCCGAGATATTGATGGATCCCCGGAGGGAGCCGTTTCCGTGCACGAGAAGTTTATCCATTTATAGTGGAGCGGGGCTATTCTCGGCACGACTAGGCCCCTGCGCAAAGACAAAGCGGGGATTTCCGGAGAGATCCTGAGCAAGGCGAGGGGATTGCAATCCAGACTTCTCGGCAAGGGAGGTCACTTGCTCACCCTGTCCAGCGCCGATCTCGAGAGCAAGCCAGCCCCCCGGGGAGAGGTAGGCACCGGCTTCAGGGAGAACTTGCCGGAAGGCATCCAGGCCATCTGCCCCGGCAAAGAGGGCTCGTTCTGGGTCGTGCGAGACTTCCCGGGAGAGGTCTTCCCTGTCGCAGTCGGCAATGTAAGGAAGATTGGCCACGATTAAATCGAAAGTTCCCCTTACTTCGGCGAAGTAATCGCTTTCAAGGAATACTGGTGTGAGGCTATGGATTTCAGAGTTTTCGTGGGCCAGTCCGAGCGCCTCGGAGGAGATATCGACCAGTACAGCCTCTCTGCAGTGGTCGGCGAGGGACAGGGCGATTGTAATGCCGATCACGCCACTCCCGGTTCCCATATCGAGCACGCGGGCGGGTCGGGGAAATTCCAGCTTGAGAGCCTCTTCGACCAGTTCCTCGGTCTCGGGACGAGGGATCAGGGCCCTCTTGTCAGAAGCAAATTCCCGTCCGCAGAACTCCACCGTTCCGAGGAGGTGCTGGAGTGGTTCACCCATCCCGCGGGACTTGAGGAGTTCTCGCAGGGGAATGAGTTCATTCTCGGTCATCGGACGGTCGAACTGGGTGTAGAGCTCAATGCGACTACATCCGATCTGGTGGGATACCAGCCACTCCATGTTGCGCCTGGCACCATCGATGCCCCGGTTCTGGAGGTAGGAAGTTCCACTTTCGATGCAGTCCAGGACGGTCTTCATGGGATGGCGGCCGCACTCTTTCTCTTATTCCGGTTTCAGACCGGATTCAGCGAGACGCTGGGACATTTCCGCTTTCTGCAACTCTTCGGTGAACTCTTCCACTGCCCCCGCGAGGATGCCCTCCAGGTTATGGGACGTATAGTTGATACGGTGGTCAGTGACGCGGGATTGCTGGAAATTATAGGTCCGTATCTTTTCGGAGCGATCACCCGATCCGATCAGGGCACGGCGCTGGGCCGAGTATTTCTCCTGCTCTTCGTGCTGTTTGGCTTCAAATAACTTTGACCGGAGAATCTCCAGGGCCTTCTCCTTATTCTGTCCTTGGCTCCGCCCGTCCTGGCACTTGACCTGGATTCCGCTCGGAAGGTGGGTGACCTGTACTGCGGAGTCGGTGGTATTGACGTGTTGGCCACCCGGGCCACTTGAGCGCGTGGCCTGGATCTGCAACTCGTCCATCTTCAGCTCAATATCGACTTCCTGTGCTTCGGGCATTACCGCTACCGTCACGGTGGAGGTATGGGTGCGTCCCTGTGTCTCGGTGGTGGGGACACGCTGGACGCGGTGGACTCCGCTTTCATACTTCATACGTCGGAATACTTCCTCTCCGCTTACCTTGAGAACAACCTCCTTGAAGCCTCCGACCTCGGATGGACTGCTCTCCAGGGGTTCGCATCTCCACCCGCAGTTCTCGGCATAGCGTTCGTACATGCGCATGACTTCTCCTGCAAAGAGAGAAGCCTCGTCTCCACCCGCTCCAGCCCTTATTTCCACGAGGGCATTGCGTTCCTCGGTCGGATCCTGGGGGAGGAGAGCATATTGCAAGTTTTCCTCCAACCCGGGGAGAGCTGCTTCAAGGGCAGGGATCTCATCGCTTGCCATGGCTGCAATCTCGACGTCTTCGTCCTTGGCCAGTTCGCGGTTCTCCTCAAGGTTCCGGTTTGCGGATTGGTAGTTCTCCCAGAGGCTCATGAGTTTCTGGAGTCCGCGATGCTCCCGCATCACGTCCGCAGCGGCCTTCTGGTCGTTGTAGAAGTCCGGTTGGGAGATGAGTTTCTCCAGTTCAGCCAAGCGTTCCCGGCGTTGTTTGATCAAGCCGCCAAATTCCATCTTTTGTCGTGGGCGAGAACCTCTCGATCGGAGGGCGGAGAGTCAAGAGGCTTGCTGTGCTTTCGCGCATTCTGGGTTGAATCTCCTCCGGATTCACCCTATCTAGCGCGGCGGCAGTCAAAAGCCCTGTGGTGTAATTGGTAACACAGCTGATTTTGGTTCAGTCATTCAAGGTTCGAGTCCTTGCGGGGCTGCCACTCCTTTCCAGCAGGAAGCTCAGAAGAGGACGGGGCGGCCCTTGACCGGGAGATCCTCTACATCGGCAGGAGGACCATCAAAGTGAACTTCCACGAAGTCATCCCACATTCCTCGCGTTTTCAGGGAGAGTAGCTCCTGGATTTCCTCTTCACATTTGCCGCAGAGACAGAGTGGGTAGGGATCGTAGATCATGTGCATGCCCAAGAGCACTCCACCCAGGGAATAACTCTCCATCTGGTTGCGGGGGGAGTCGCAGGCGGCGCATTTCTCTATCCAGGGCGCAGGCCCATTCCCTGAGTCCAGCAAGTGGGAGCGCTCCCGTACTTTGACGCGTTCCTCAAAGAATCCGGCGAGAGCCTGCTTGGATCCGGGGGAGAACTCCTGTGCCATGTTGGAACGGCAATCGTCGCAGATAGCATATTCGAAGATGCACTCATTGCGGTGGTAGCTCTTGGCCACGAGGTAGGGGAGTGACGGGTCGTGATCCAGAGACAGTCCGCAACTGATGCAATCCTGGAAGGGCTCGCCTGTTTCAGCGGAGTGAAAATCGGAGAGGGGATCGGGATCCACCACGGGACTGTGGCCAGAAATCCTATCTCCGCAACTATTTGCTTTGGCGGGCAGCGCGGCGCTCCGGCAACTGGTTAAGGGCGCGCAGTTCTTCGTTCCCGATCCCCGGTGGCCACGTGTAGGAGGTTTCGAGCATGCGGGTAATCATGGGTCTTGCGCTCCCGATGGACTTTACAAGGTCGAGCCCGTGGGCGAGGTATCCGGTGATAGCGGCGGAGTAAGCGCATCCGGTTCCATGGGCGGAAGGCAGATCAATCCATGGGGCACTGTAGAAATACACCTTTCCTTGATGATACAGTATATCAGTAGCCTCTTCCTTCCAGACGCTGTGGCCACCTGTAACGAGGATGGCTGTGCCAAGTTGCTCTCCAAGTTGCCGGGTCGTTTCGAGGGCGGGATGTTCGTCAGGACTTTCTGGTCTTATCCGACTGCCAACGAGTTGCTCGGCCTCCGGCAGATTCGGTGTCACGAGGGAGGCAAGCGGAAGGAGTCGTTCCCGGTAGGCGCTAACCACCTCGCCGGATGCAAAGACCGTTCCGGTAGACGAACTGAGGATGGGGTCAACAACCAGAGGTTTTTCCTGCTCCTCAAGGACTTCGGCGACCGCGGTGATGTGGGCGGCCGTTCCCAGGAGGCCGGTCTTTATGGCTGCCACCGGGTAGCAATCGAGGAGAGCAAGGATCTGTTCCTGAAGTGCGGCCGGGGAAAGGTGATGAGTGCCATGCACTTTCCGGGGTGTTTCGGCTACCACCGTGCTGACTGCGGTAACTCCATGCACGCCTAGGAGGGAGAATGTCTTCAGGTCGGCCTGGATCCCGGCCCCGGCACAACAATCTGATCCGGCGATGCTCAGAGCGACAGGGGGGCCGGACATGGGAAAAGGATAGGGGCGAGAGTCTGCGGCGCAAGTAAGCTTGTCCTTGGCAAGTCCTCGTAACGGACTAGGCTGCGGGACGGTGGACGTTTCCTTTGAAGAGTTGGATGGCCTCAGCGTGGAGGTCGATGACGTCATCTACATGCCGAGTCTGGATCACCCGAAGGACCGTCCTCATCCTTTCGTCTACTTCATCAATATCCGGAATCACTCAGCCGAGCGGGTTTGTATCCAGGGTCGGAAATGGCTGGTTCATGAGGATAAAACGGAGGAAGTAATTGTGGTCGAGGGTGATGGGGTGGTTGGGCAGATGCCTAATCTGAGTCCCGGGGAAGAATTTTCCTATAACAGCTACCACGTAGCCCGAGGCAGCGGACACGCAGAGGGAGCCTTTTTCGGACTCACGGAAGATGGGCGCCGGGTATTTGTACGCATTCCGCGCTTCAAGATGAAGTTGCCCGAGTGGGCCTGATTCCTTCTTCGGTTCCGAGGTGAGACATCAGGATGTCGTGAGCCTCGCGCGGGAGGGTATCCTCAACCTGCAACTTGAAGGCTATGCCAATCCGAAACGTGGTAGCAGGGAAGAAGGGAAGCACTGAGTCGTAGTAGGCCTTGCCGCGTCCGAGTCGCACTCCTGCGAGGGTGAAACCCAGTCCAGGGCAGAGGCAAAGATTCAATTCACCGGGACCCGCCGGGGGGTGGATACGGGGATCAGGCTCGGGGATGCCATAAGCGCCGGTCCGCAATTCGGCAGGATCCGGGACCAGGTGAAACTGGAGGGTCTTGCCTACCACGAGTGGGTAGGCGAACTGGTAATTGTCCTGCAGGCTGGAATGCAGAGGTGCAAGGTCGACTTCAGTCTCCAGGGCGGCATAGGTAGCGATCACCCTGACATCGTTTAGCCTAGAAATCCAATGCGCCAACTCGTCACAAATGCGATTGCTCCACTTTTGCCGATTTTCCTTTCCGGCGGCGGCGATTCTGGTCCGGAGCATGTTGCGGCAGTGTTCTTTATCCTGGGGAGAGGTTGGATTTGCCACTTGCGAAAAGGTCCGTTCGAACGGATTATAAGTGCATCCCAATGTTGAAGCAAGCAACTGCCGTCCTGCTTCTATCCGGAGCCCCTGTATGTGGGCAGTCGGAGAAGAATCCCAACTCGTTCATCTACCAGCCACCTGTCGTGCAGAAGGTGATCTTTGATGACAGCGTGATGCTGGAGCAGGAGAGGCACAGTTATGCAACTAATCTGGCTACTTATGCGGCCAACCTAGTCTCGTCCAAGATGGCGAGTAAGGAGTCCCTGGCCAGTGCGCGAAGGATTCTTGCGCTGGCTTTTCATCTGGAGCGTCGGAACAAGCAGGCTGTCGTGGTTAATTTTCAGCTGCGGGAGGGAGTAATGCCGGAGGTAAAGAAAGGGGATTACAATCCACGCACCTTTGCCCGGCTCCTAATGACGAGGGCAAAGCTCCTGCTCAAGAGCAACGACGATAACGAGAGCGAGAGGTTGCTGGCTCGATGTTTCATTGAGTTGGCGGCTCATATAGATCCGCGTAACGAAGACGCCGTATTTGAGTATGAAAACCAGAGAATTGATTCTGGGGAACTTGACTGGCGCATCTTGACCGATGCAGGGAGGGACAAGCCTAGCAGGGATCGCGTCACGGACGATCCGCCGGATTAGCCGGGATTCTCCTTGGATGTCGAATCCGGGTCTAGGAATTGCCTGAGGGCTTCCCGTAGGCTGCTCCGAGCTCGAAAGAGCTGGCTCTTGACAGCAGAAACTGACAACCCGAGAACGCTAGCGATTTCTTCGTAGGGCATGTTCTCGTAGCGGCGCAGAATAACGGCCATGCGCTGTTTCTCGGGAAGGGAGGCAACCGCCTTATCAACTGCCTGCTGGAGTTCGGTTTGCAGAATCTGTTCATCAGGACGAGTATGGCTCTCTACCGGGAACTGCTGGTGCCAGTCATCTTCCTGCTCCTGCAGAGATTGCTCATTACGCCGGGATTTCCGACGCGTTTCGTTGAATACGAGATTCCGGGTTATGGTGAAGAGGTAGGTAGTGAACTTTGCGGTTGCCTTATAGCGGGGAGCGCTTTTCCAGAGGCGGAGGAATACCTGTTGGGCAATGTCCTCCGCTTCGCTGGGGTTGCCCAGCATTTTAGCCACGGTGCCTACCACTGCATACTGGTGGCGAGTGACGAGTTCCTCGAAGGCCTCATGGTCACCGCGGGAGACCTTTGCCATGAGTGACACGTCCAGCGCATCATCGGCCGCCCGATTGGGGGAAGAGTCGGTCATAGAGGATGCCGTTCGGGCAATGACTGGATACGAAAGTGCGTCTTGTTAGACAATCGTAAGTTTTGGCCCTGTTAGGTAGTGAAAGACCCAGGGCAGGGAGAAAGCGGACTGTTAGAAAGTGCTAGGCGAAACCCTGCGGCTTGAAGGAAGCCAAGGGGGGAATGCAGTCTAAAAATCGGCTGTGAACAACTTGAGGCAAAGGGTTGTTGCCCACAGGGTTCCAGCCTGAGCCCCTTTATCCCTTAATTTCCAACAGCATCTGGGCATTGTTGGGGAATTTCTTGAGAAAGAAGAGGAGGCGCTCCATGGCTTCCAGAGGGCGGTGTCCAGAAAGGCCACGCCGGATCAGATAGATCTTGTGGAGCAGATGCTCGGGGAGGAGGAGTTCTTCCCGCCTAGTGCCCGACTTGAAGATGTCGACTGCGGGGTATACGAAGCTCTCGGCTATTTTACGGTCGAGCACGAGCTCCATGTTGCCTGTGCCCTTGAATTCCTGAAAGATGGCCTCATCTGCTTTGGCATTGGTCTGGATCAGGGCTGTTCCGATGATGGTGAGAGAGCCCGCTTCCTTTGTGTTTCGGGCAGCGGCAAATAGGCGGCGGGGCATTTCCAGAGCCCCGGCCACAATGCCACCAGTTTGGTAGCCGCGTCCTTTGCCTCCTCGCATGCTGTTGTTGTAAGCGCGGGCCAAGCGAGTGATGGAGTCGAGGAGGAGAAAGACGTCCTGTCCGGCCTCAACAAGGCGCTTGGCGCGCTCGATACACAGCTCCGCCAGGCGGCAGTGGTTCTTGGCCTGCATGTCGTTAGAGCTCGCGTAGATCTCGGCCTCGGGCAGTTGCCTTTTGAACTCGGTAACTTCCTCGGGGCGCTCGTCGACGAGAAGAACCATGAGATGGAGGTTCTCGGAATGGCGCTCACGGACGGCCTCGGCGAGATGGAGGAGGAGGGTGGTTTTGCCAGATCGGGGTGGCGAAACGATGAGTCCCCGCTGGCCTCGGCCAATAGGAGAGATCATGTCGATGACGCGTGTAGTAAATCGTTCCGGTTCGGTCTCGAAGGGGATGCGTTTTACGGGGTTTGTGGCCTTGAGCTCTTCGAAAAAGGCAAGACCCCGGGCATCCTTGGGTTTCATGCCATTGATCGAGGTTACCTCTGTTAGTTGTGGGCCGCGATTGCCTTCTCTGGCTATACCGTGGATCCACGTTCCAAGGCGCAGGCCTTCTCGGCGGACGAGTTCGGGTGGCAGAAATACATCTTCGCGGGATTGCTCGAAATCCTTCTCAGGACGACGGAGAAATCCAAAGCCCTTGGGGGCGATTTCAAGCATGCCGTCCACTTCGGTCGGGGGGCCGCTCAGAACCACGTCTTTACGCTGTTCACCCTCATCAATTTCGCGGGGCTGATTGTCTTTCCTGCGATCATTGCCCCGACGACGCGATCTTCCGCGTACTCTACCGCGAACGGGCCCGCCTCGTCTCCGGCGGTTCTTCCCGCCGCCCCCAGAATCATCGCGCTTCTCCCCGTGGCTTTTGCCCGGTTGATCCGATGACCTCCCGGTATGGGGAGAGGTCTGGGGATCGGAGGAAGAGTCGGAGCTCATAATTTGAATGGAGGTGTCGAATGTCAGGCCTCCAGATGGATGAGGATTTCCTCTGGCCCCTCGAAATTTGTGAAGGGGCTCATGGGACCCTTCCTGGCATCCACGCGAGCCTTGATATACTTCACCTTCGACCACTTGTTGTGTCCGGCCATGCGTATTAACTGCGAATAATTACTACGGTAAGAGGAATTGCCGGACACAGCTCCCGTGTCTCAGCGTCTGCGAACTTGTTTCCGTCACGAAACCCCTTGGGCGACGGAGAAGCCGTGGTGGCTTCTCAAGCCTGCCGACGGACGAACGATTTGCCGTCGAGCAATCCAGACAAAGCTAATGATGAGGTTCTGTAGACGTTTGGCAACCAAAAATTTCAATCGGAATGAGGACTAGGAGGGAGCATATCACTTTTTTTCAGGTGTTGACCGACCTACCATTGACCGGGGAAGTTCCCGCCGCTAAAGCCAGCGGCATTGTCATGAAGGATTGTATCACTGTCTCCATCACTGGCGCAGCGGGCCAGATCGGCTATGCGCTTCTTTTCCGAATTGCCTCGGGGGCGATATTCGGTCCGGATCAACCTGTTCATCTTAAGCTTATTGAGATTGAGCCAGCCATGAAATCCCTCGCTGGAACGGTGATGGAACTTGAGGACTGCGCCTTTCCTCTTCTCGCGGGAGTAACCCCGACTGCAAATTTGGATGAAGGTTTCAAGGGAGCGAACTGGGCCCTTCTGGTAGGGTCCGTGCCGCGCAAGGAGGGAATGGAACGGAAGGATCTTCTTGGTATCAATGGTCAGATATTCACGGGACAGGGCGAGGCGATAGCGCGTAACGCGGCGGGTGACATCCGCGTCCTGGTAGTTGGGAATCCCTGCAATACGAACTGCCTTATTGCGATGAATAATGCCGATGGTGTTCCAGTTGACCGTTTCTTTGCGATGACGCGACTTGATGAAAATCGGGCGAAGGCCCAACTTGCAGCCAAGGCTGGCGTTCATGCTAATTCGGTTTCCAATATGTGCATATGGGGAAATCACTCGGCGACACAGTATCCCGATTTTGTGCACGCCCGAATCAACGGAAAAGAGGTTCCGGAAGTGATTGCCGATCGCGAGTGGTTGGAGTCCGATTTCATCACTACCATCCAGCAGCGTGGCGCAACGATCATCAAGGCGCGGGGCGCTTCCTCGGCGGCATCTGCTGCTAATGCAGCGATTGACACGGTCCGAAGCCTGGTTAACCCAACCCCGGAAGGAGATTGGACTAGTGTCGCAATCTGCTCAGAAGGCCAATATGGAATCGATAAAGGACTGATAGCCTCCATGCCGGTGCGTTCCCATGGAGGAGGCAACTGGTCGGTGGTGGAGGGAGTTGAGATTGACGAATTCTCACGGGGTAAGATTGATGTCTCGGTGCAGGAATTGCGCGAAGAGCGCGAAGCGGTATCCGAACTCATCCCGTCCTGACGGTGAGTGCTGCCCCGTTAAAAATCGCAGGGAGATCCTTTTCTTCGCGCCTCCTGCTTGGCACCGGCAAGTTCGGATCCCTTGAGGTGATGCGGGAAACGCTGGAGGCATCCGGATCCGATATTGTGACGGTAGCCCTGCGCCGGGCTGACATTAGCGGGAAAGGGGATTCCTTCGCGAACATCCTGGACTACGTAGACATGGAAAAATATCTTCTCCTCGCGAATACCAGTGGGGCGATGAATGCCGAGGAGGCCGTTCGGCTCGCTCGGCTTGCGGAAGCAGCGGGCCTGCCCAATTGGATCAAGCTGGAGATCCACCCGGACCCCAATTACCTCCTTCCCGATCCGGTTGAAACACTCTCTGCCGCCGAGACCCTGGTGAAGGAGGGGTTCACAGTGTTACCCTATATTAATGCTGATCCGGTATTGGCCAAACGCCTGGAGGATGCGGGTGCGGCCACGGTGATGCCCCTTGGTGCGCCCATAGGATCGAACCGTGGCCTTGCGACCCGGGATCAGATTGAAATCATCATTGAGCAGGCGAATGTCCCCGTGGTTGTGGATGCAGGGATCGGGGCGCCGAGTCATGCGGCGGAGGCTATGGAAATGGGGGCTGATGCAGTTCTGGTGAATACCGCGATCGCGGTTGCGGGGGACCCGGTGGCCATGGCAGGCGCCTTCCGGGCTGCAGTGGAAGCAGGACGCACCGCTTTTGGGGCTGGCCTGCCGAACCAGAGTGAGCGAGCGGAAGCGACTAGCCCTCTGACGGGATTCCTTGATGAATAGGAGAGTTGGGTGAGGCCTCGTTCCTTGTCTTTAGTCCCTTTCGTCGTATGTTTGGATCGTGATCTGAGATGACTCCGCTCTTCCGAAAATTCCTCGGAATGAACTGGGTGCTGATCTTCACCATGTATGGCCTGCTGGTCTTCGGGGTGTTCAGCATCGAGAGTGCGGCGCGCCATATCCCGGTGCCAGGTCTCGCAGATCAGTCCGATCTCTGGGGCGCCTGGTTTGCGAATCGGCAGAAGTTATGGATCGTATTCGGCAGCCTCGTGTATTTCACGGTGGCCCTTGTTGACTATCGATGGCTCATGTGGCTGGGCCTCCCGATGTATCTTGTGGGGATCGTGATGCTGCTGATTCTCATGTCCCAGGGGTCCGAAGTACACCAGCTCACCGTGATGGGGCTGAGTTTCCAGCCCACCCAGCTTGTCATTGCGGCCGGCATTGTGATGGTGGGGTTCAGTTTCCAGGCCTTGCCCAGGATTCACCGGGCCTTTGCGCACCCAGTATGCCGACTGGCTATTATCGGGCTTCTTTGCGGGGGGCCTTTCCTGCTGGTCATGAAGAATGGAGACATGGGGTCGGCCATCGTCTGGCTTCCGGTGGCGTTCGTTACAATGCTGGTGGGTGGAATTCCGTTCCGTTATCTTTTCTTCATGGCGTTGATCGGGATCGGGATCGTGCCCCTGGTCTATTTTATTGTTCTCCCGACGGTCTCAGAGCGTGGCCACGCACGTATCAATAACTACCTCGAGAACTTACAGCGAGGTCATGTTATTAATACGGACAAGAATTATGCTGAATACCGGGTGACTATGGCCGTTGGTAAGGCGGGGTGGCGAGGAGCAGGTCATGGCAGCACCTCGAAGGATTCTCTGCATCACCGAAAGGACATCCCCTGGAAGACCGCTCATAATGACTACATCTTTGCGGTGATAGCGGAAGAGCAGGGATTTCGTGGGAGCCTCCTGCTTATCGGGGGCTTTGCTCTCCTCCTGATTCAGTGTCTATTTATTGCCTTCTACAGCCGCGATTTTGCGGGGCAGATTATTGCCGCCGGGGTGGTGGCCCTGCTGTTCGCGCACATCTTTGAGAATATTGGGATGTGTGTCTCGATCATGCCGATCACAGGCATCCCGCTCCCGCTCATCAGTTACTCGGGAACCTTTGTTGTCATTTGCATGTTCCTGCTGGGCCTGGTGCAGAGCATCTGGGTGCACCGCTCTGCTGGAGGGCATGAGGATTCCGTCGAGGTCGTTGAGAGGGTTGGGCCCATTCAGCCCTGAACGACGGGACCGGCCTGCTCAAGCCAGGCCACGATGCCGCCTTGCAGGTTAGTTACGTCCGGAATACCAGCGGCCATCATCATCGTGCCTGCATGGGCACTGCGCTGACCCATTTTACAGTAGACGAGGTAGGGTCGATCCCTGGGGAGGTCATCAAGGTGGTTCATAAACTCGCTAAGGGGAGCAAGACGACAGCCCTCAATATGACCCCGGGCGTGTTCATCCTGTTCCCGCACATCAAGCAGGATTCCGTCAAACCCTCTGGAGAGGAGTTCTTGGGCATCATGGGTGGTGATTTCCTTCAGCCCGGTTGTAGAGAGACCGCTGCTCTTGGATGTGAGTGGCTCGGTGATGGTAGGAGTCTCTCCGCAGAGGGCACAGGATGGGTCGGCTTTGAGGGTGATGTCCCGCATGCGCGCATTGGTTGCATCGTAATGCAACATGCGGCCGGCGAGACTGGTGCCATACTCAGTGATGATTTTAAGCGTTTCCATGGCCTGCAGGGTCCCGATCACGCCGGGAAGGGCTCCGAGGACGCCCGCTTCTTCTCAGGTAGGAACCGTGCCAGGTGGCGGAGGCTGCGGAAGGAGGCAACGGTAGCAGGGAGAGGGCAGCCTGGGATCAAAGACGCTAAGTTGCCCCTCAAACTGATGAATTGCGCCAGCGACCAGAGGTTTGCCCTGGAGCCAGGAGGCGTCAGCCACCAGAAAGCGGGTCGGGAAATTGTCTGAACCATCAACCACTACGTCGTAGTGGCTGATCAGCTCCATTGCGTTGTGGGGTTCCAGTCGTTGTTGATGGATTTCAACGGCAATATCGGAATTCAAGCCCAGGAGACGTTGCCGGGCGCTTTCGGTCTTGGCTATCCCCACCTGGCCTTCGTCATGGAGAATCTGCCGCTGCAGGTTGGAAAAATCGACGGTATCATCGTCTACAAGGCCGATCCGGCCCACCCCCGCCGCAGCGAGGTAAAGGGCTGCCGGGGATCCGAGGCCGCCGGCTCCGATGCAGAGCACGGAGGCCTTGCGAAGGGCTAGTTGGCCCTCTAGCCCGAAGGAGGGGAGGGAAATATGGCGCTGGTAACGCGCCTCTTCGCGGTCGGAGAACATCGGGGCGTCGATTTGAGTTATGGTTGTCCTGATTTCACTTCACGGCAAGCACCGGGTAGCATATCCCGTCCCAACGATGTCAGAAGTTCAATCCACCTTCCGCCTCCAACCCGGTGATCCTGGTCCCTCCTTTGAATTGCCAGAGCCGAATGGCCAGCGTCACACCTTGGAAGGATTGCGTGGCGAAGAGGGGACCTTGCTTATTTTCGCCTGCAATCACTGCCCTTACGTCATTCATCTCGCTAGTGCGGTGGGCCGTCTGGCTGAGGAGATCGCGGCCATGGGAATAAACACGGTGGCTATTATGCCCAATGACGTGGAGAATTATCCTGAGGACCATCCAGACAAAATGGGGCAATTTGCAGCGGAGTCAGGCTGGGCCTTTCCCTACCTCTATGACGAGAGCCAGGAGGTGGCCGAGGCTTGGTCTGCGGCCTGTACCCCCGATTTCTTTCTGCTGGATGGGAAGGCGCGCCTCTTCTATGCGGGCCAATTTGATTCCTCCCGTCCAAAAAACGAGGAGGAAGTAACCGGTGCAGACCTGCGGGCAGCGGTTGAGGCCATGTTGAATGGGGGAGGTCCGCCCAGTGACCCCTATCCGAGTAGCGGGTGCAACATAAAGTGGAAGGCAGGCAACGAACCTCCTTATTTCGGATGAGTCGGAGGGTCGGGACTTGCCTGTGTCCGCTTCACTTGCTGAGACTGCGTAAGGGGAAAGGAACCATCGATGGACGATCTAATTAAGGGTATAGAATCGGGATGCGAACTGGATGCTCCCAGTATTAAGGCTGCGGTTGAGTTCCTTCTTGATGAGGATGCGAACCCGGAGCGAAAAGCGTACTTTCTAGAGGTTCTGGCGAGGAAGGGGGAAACTGCTTCGGAAATTGCCCAGTTCGTCAGCGAGTTGCTTGAGCGGGCGGTGAATCCAGAAGCAGACATCCTTGGCCTGGAAGGACCATCAATTGATGTTTGCGGGACCGGTGGAGACAAGTTGAACCTCTTCAATGTTTCCACTACTTCAATGTTTGTTATAGCCGCTGGAGGAGCGGTGGTTCTCAAGCATGGAAATCGGGGAATCACCTCCAAGAGTGGGGGTGCAGATGTTCTGGAAGCCCTCGGGATACGTCTCGATCTGCCCGCCGAAGGGTTCCGAGAGTGCCTTAGGAGGGCTGGGGTAGGCTTTCTCTTCGCTCCTCTCTACCATCCAGCCTTCAAGGCTATCATGCCCGTCCGCAAAATTCTGGCAGAGAGGGGAGTGCGGACGATTTTCAACTTGATCGGACCGCTTCTGAATCCAGCGCGGCCCCGCTGTCAACTGGTCGGGGTATTCAATCCCGATCTGCCTCCTGTCTATGCCGATATCCTGCATCGTCTTGGACGTGAATCGGCTTGGGCCGTGCACGGAACCACTGGAGACGGGCGCCCTGTTGATGAATTAAGCACGATGGGATCGACCCGCCTCTGCAAGTCAGGAACGAGGGTGGATCATCTTGAAGAGGTAGTTGAACCTGGGGATTTCTCTTTCCCGGTTGCCCGGGTCGAAGACCTGCAAGGTGGGGATGCAAAGGAGAATGCGGCCATCCTCACCAGCATCCTCGATGGTAGCGAGACCGGACCCAAGCTCGACATAGTCCTTCTTAATGCGGGGGCGGGCCTGGCCTGTGCCGGGCTTGCGGAGGATCTGGGTGCGGGTGTTGATCAGGCCCGGGAACTGGTGAAGTCCGGGGCGGCAATTGCGCGTGTAAAACTTCTTCAGGAGGCCGCTCGATAATCGAGGTAGATTTCCCGTAAGGAGAACCCTTCGCCGGAGCGAGCTGGGGGATCGGTTTCCCTTCAGCTCTGTATCAGGGACTTTTCGGTATGCGCATCAATTAGGGAATAGCGCTCGCGATGGAGGCTGGGATCACTGCGAAAGATGAGGCGTCCGGTATGACCGCGTTCCAGTTCCATGAGGATGTTGGCGTCTTCGCTCTTGAAGCGGTTGAGGACCTCGGGGTTGACGACCACGATGATGTCGCCCACCTCGTCGCGGCGCGTTGAGAGCACAGTGTTCAGTTCCCTCTGAATCTCCACGCTCATGGTCATGGTGGTTTTTACCTTACCTCGTCCCGCGCAGTAGGGGCAGGGCTCCAGAAGGGTCTCCCGAAGGCTCTCGTTGAGACGTTGCCTGGTCATTTCCATGAGCCCGACCGCTGAGATTTGGAGGACCTGAGTCTTGGCTCGGTCGCGGCGGAGGCGCTCCTTCATGGCACGGTAGACGGCCTGTTGGTCCCGCCGATGCCGCATATCAATGAAGTCGACCACCACCAATCCCCCGACGTTGCGAAGCCGTAATTGGCGGGCAGTCTCATCGGCAGCCTCAATATTGGTTTCCAAGATCATCTTATCGACGTTCTTGGATCCCCGGTTTCGACCAGTATTCACATCGATCGAGATAAGCGCTTCGGTCTCGTCGATGACGATATAGCCACCACAAGGGAGCCAGACCTGGCGATGGAAAGCCTCGTCAATCTGCTTTTGGACGCCGAGTTGATCAAAGAGTGGTTGCTGGGTCTGCAGGTGATGCACCTGGCGCTTGGCCCGCCGAGATATCTTCTCCGCTATTTGCTTGATCTCCTCGGTGGTCTCCGGGTCATCACACACGACCTGGTCGATTTCTTCGGTCAGGAAATCCCGCGCGGTCCGCTCGATGAGCTTGGGTTCCTTGAATACGCAGACGGGAGCGGGTTCGCCGTCGCGGATCTCTTCCACCGCGTCCCATTCTTCAAGGAGCATGGCAAGATCACGCACAAAGTGGCGGGCCCGTTTGCCGATGGCCACGGTCCGCATGATGATGCCCATCCCCTCCGGAACGGCCATCCGCTGCATGATACGGCGGAGCCTGGTGCGTTCCTGTGGGTCCTCGATCTTGCGGGAGATTCCGAACTGATCCGCTAAAGGAGTGAGAACGAGGTAGCGTCCTGGCAGGGAGACATTGGTGGTGACCCGTGGACCCTTGTTTCCGATGGGTCCCTTGGAGACCTGGATCACCAGTTCCGATCCCACCGGGTAGAGGCTCGGGATGTCCTTGGAAGTGATTTTCTTGGGGCGAGCTTTCTTTTTCGCACGGCCCTGCCGGTGGATCTCCTCGAGACTGTTATCGAGAGCGGCAGGAATGGCGTCCCAGAAGTGCAGGAAGGCGTTTTTTTCCATGCCGATATCCACGAACATGGCCTTCAGACCGGGTTCGATATTTTTAATCCGCCCCTTGAAAATGCTCCCCACGATATTGACGTCGCCTTCACGTTCGACCTCATACTCTTCGAGAACTCCATCTTCCAGGAGGGCTACCCGGCGTTCCAGTTTTTCAGAGTTTATAACAATGGTATTGCCCTCGAGCGGATTGACGTTGCCGATCCGCAGGGCCCGCTTGATTTTTTTCAACATGGCTTGGAAATTTTCTTAATGGTTATCTATGAGCCGGGAAAAGCACCCTGGATCGTTAGTTGGATCGGCGCTGTGTTTCCCGGTTGGGCGAGGTTCCCGAGTCTGCGTCGGGGGTGATGGAGGGCAGGGGGATCGCGCGGGGCCGTACTCGGACGGGGGTCCCCGGCAACTGCGCCTCCGCTGCTTCCTCGCCTGTTTCGCCCTCTTCGTCAATAGCGAGGGCCAGAAGATCGCCTTCAGGAAGCACTATTTCCTCAATCGGATCAAAACTACCTGCCATTTCGCCCATCCGACGGAGTGGTAATTTGAGCCCTTTCTCCGAGGCTAGGAGGCCACGAAAAATCAGATGAACAAGAGGGCCAGCTACTTTCCCGCCTGACTTTCCGTTCTGTACAACCACGGCGATGGCATATCTGGGCTGATCAAAGGGGGCGAAGGCGACAGTCCAGGCGTTATGGGACTTCTTGCCAAAGTCGGTGGTCTGGGCCGTTCCGGTCTTGGCGCCTATCTCAACATCCCTGGGAGAGGCGCGACGGGCGGTTCCCCCGAGTTCATTGGCGGCCTTCCACATGCCCAGGCGGATCTTCTCGAATTGCTCGGGATTCATTCCTTCCGCGATGAAGTCGATCTTGAGTTCGGGAATATCACTAACCAATACGCCTTCCTTGGGATCAACTACCCTTTTGACTATCCGGGGACGGTAGTATTTTCCGCCATTGGCGATGCAGCCGACGAGGGCTGCCATCTGCAATGGGGTGGCCTCACACTCGTCCTGTCCGATGGCGAGCATGGCCATCCGGGCCGGGGTCATCGATTCGCCCGGATGAAGTTCCCGGCGCCACCAGGCACTACCTGGAATAATCCCCTGATCCTCGGCTGGAAGCTTGATGCCGGTCTGGTGCCCCAGGCTGAGCATGGCGAAGACCTCTGCCATTCTGGAGTCACCGATCTCGTTGGAGAGTTGCATGAAATAAGGATTGCACGAGCGCTGAATGGCGTTGGAGAGGACCAGCGGCCCGTGTCCCACGGTTTTCCAGCACCGGATCTTCAGCCTTCCGCTTCGCCCGTAGCGGAGATGCCCCACGCAGCTGTGCCCGAAATCACCTTTTCCGTGCATGCAGGCCGCTAATGCGGTGGGCAGCTTAAAGGTAGAACCGGGAGTGAAACTGGTAATAGCCCTGTTGATGAGAGGGTAGGCCTTGTTCGCCTTGTAGTTCTTCCATTTCGTCCCGTCGATACTTGGAATAAAATCATTCGGATTGTAGTTAGGGACTGATGCCATGGCGAGGATTTCCCCGGTATTGACATCCATTACGACCGCGGCCGCCCGTCCAGTCTTCCGCAAGACGTTCTCGACAAGAAACTGAGCACGGCCATCAATGGTTAGCATAACCTGGCTGCCTTGATCCGGTGCGACGCGTTCGTCGAGAACTTCGCCGAGGATACGACCCTTTTCGTTCTTGCGGAGGACGCGTCGACCGGGTGAACCCCGGAGGTAATCGTCCATGGTGGCCTCAATGCCAGTAGATCCCACCGCATCCCCGAGGTAGTGGTCGTATGTTTCCTTAGCCTTTTCGGGAATATCGCCCTTTTCCCACTGCTTGAGGTATCCGAGAAGGTGGCAGGCAAGGGTGCCGTAGGGATATTTCCTCCGGGGTCGAACGGTGACATAGACCCCGGCCATCTCAAGATTGTGTTCAGCAAGTCGCGCGAACTGTTCGTAGGTGAGATCTACTGGGAAGGTGAAGGGGATAAGCCCACCGTGGGTCACATAATGTTTCTGGAGGGCCACGGAACTGTATCGGACCTCTATACCGTGGTTGCGCAAACGTGGGACAATGCCATTTTTGACAATCTGGACGATTTCGCGACTACGCTTGGAGGTCGGAACGGCCATTCCGAGTTGACGTCGTCCGGGGTGTTGATCTTCTGAGTGCTGCCTCTCCCACTCGTGGTGGATCTCATCAAGATTGAGGACGAGTTCATAGTTGCGTAGATTCTTGGCCAGGAGTTCACCATTGCGATCGACGATGGTTCCTCTTACGCCAGGATCCCGGATGGAGATCGTGGTCTCTCCGGGGATGAGCTTCCGGTAGTACTCAGTCTCCAGGATCTGGTAATCAAAGAGGCGGGTAAGGAGGGTTCCTCCTCCGAAAAGGATAATCGCGGTCAGCAGGTAGAGCCGGAAACGGTAACGGGGTTCCATGGGGGATTGAGAGGCTATCCTGTAATGACTTTGCGGGCAGTTTTCAGTCCTTCGTAGCTGATCGTATGATGAAAGAGGGCTGCCAGTCCGTAAAGAGCCCAGAATACCACGGGACAGAGGAACATCGTGAGAAGGGAGGTGAAACTGATTTTCAGGAAGAGGCTGCGGGTAAGCACGAGGTCTCCACGCACAAAGGTGATGGAAAGGTACTCCGCAGACAGATAGAGGAAGATGGCGACCCCGGACAAGAGAGCCGAAATATGCCATTTACCTTGGCGAAAGAGTGGCTGGATGCCCTGCATGAAGAATCCCATCATAGCGTAAAGAATGATGGAGTAGCCGAATTTTACATCCTCATTTGGATCAATATAGACTTCCGGGTTGCCCCGTAACTCTTCAAGGGGAGGGGTGATAACATGTTGGGCATCCCAGAGGAATCCCCCGATGAAGGCCAGTAACAGCATGGGACCGGTATTGACGGTGACTGCGGCGCAAAGAAAGACAAGAGGGACCACCAGAACCCTGGCTTCATAGAGCGATTCGAAAGAGGGAGAGAATTGCTGAAGGACACAGGCCGTGAGGACCAGGACAACCAGGCTTAAATGATACCAGCCCACGGCTAGCCTTCCTCTTCCTCGTTCTTGTGCGCGATGACGAAGATCACGCCCAATTCATTGAAATTCACCGAAGGCTGGACGATAGCCACCCCTTCGACGGGACCGGGGGAGTATTCCTTCACCGTGCCTACCAGCAGGTTGGAGGGGAAGAGTTCTCCCTTGCCGGTGGTGATCACCTTCATGCCGGGAAGGATGGCTGCTTCCCGGGAGAGATGTCGCAGAATAAGCTGAGGTTCCTCTCCGTAGCGACCCCGCCCCCCATGAAGAATACCCACCTCCGGCGTTCCAGCGACCTGAACGGAGACCTGGCAACGTTCATCGGTAAGGAGGATTATACTACAGGTATCCTCCGAGGCGACATCCACCTTGCCGGCAAGCCCTCCTGGCGCGATAATAGGGACTCCAGCCCCAATGTCTGAGGACTGGCCACGGTCTATGATGGCAGTCTCCCACCAGGTGGATGGCTGTCGCTTGATCACACGTGCGGCAATAACGTTCAGGCGCTGCTTCTGCTTGAATTCGAGAGCCCTTCGCAGTTCGTTGTTCTCCGATTCCAGTTCTCGTAGGCGTCCTTCAATCGAACGAAGCTTTATATATTCCTCCTGGACTGCCCTGAGCTGATTCTCGAGGTCCTTTGAATTCTCGATTTCTTCGAGGAAATCCTGGGCCTTCATCTCCATGGATGATCCGCCCTTGAGGAAGGGTGAAATTGTTCTGTAGTAGGCTTGTTGGATTCTCCGCACGGTCCCTTCGCTCAGGGTCAGAACCCAGATAACCCCGCACAGGAAGAGCAGGAGTGCAAAGAAGTTGATTGGTTTCATGAGAGGAAAGCGCCCGCCATTGGGCGTGCTCTAATGCGATCCTCAAAGCTCTGAACTGGTGAGCTTTCGGAGGAAAGAAATCTCATTGAGCACTTTTCCGGTGCCCTCTGCTACTGCGCTCAGGGGATCCTCTGCAATATGGACCGGCAATCCTGTTTGCTCAACCAGGAGCTTGTCCAGTCCACGCAGCAGCGCGCCTCCCCCCGCAAGAACCAGTCCACGATCGACCAGGTCTGCAGCCAGTTCCGGGGGACAGCGTTCGAGTGTTGTGCGCACCGCGTCCACGATAGTGTCGAGTGGGTCACCCATTGCCTCCCGCGTTTCCTGTGAGGTCACGGTAATGGTTTTCGGCAACCCGGAGACCAGGTCCCGCCCTTTGACTTCCATACTCGTCTCTTTCGCGAGGCCGGCTGCGGATCCAATGTGTATCTTGATGTCTTCAGCGGTGCGTTCGCCGACCATCAGGTTGTAAGCGCGCTTCATGTAATGGATGATCGATTCATCAAGCTCATCTCCGGCAGTGCGCACACTACGAGAGTAGACGATTCCGGAGAGGGAGATGATGGCAACTTCAGTTGTGCCGCCCCCGATATCGACGATCATATTGCCGGAAGCCTCCTGAACTGGAAGCCCCACCCCGATCGCGGCGGCCATGGGTTCCTCAATGAGGAACACTTCCCGGGCTCCAGCCTGCTCGACTGATTCCTTCACCGCCCGACGCTCCACTGCCGTTATGCCGGACGGAATAGCCACTACTACCCTAGGGTGGGAACGGCGCTTATGGTTCACCTTGCGAATGAAGTGACGTAGCATTGCTTCGGTGACCTCGAAGTCGGCAATGACCCCATCCTTCAAGGGTCGAATTGCCACAATGTTACCGGGCGTGCGTCCCAGCATTCGCTTGGCATCATCTCCCACCGCCACCACCTCATTGGTGCCGGCCTTTACGGCGACAACCGAGGGCTCCCGTAGAACGATCCCGTGGTCCTTGATGTTGACCAGGGTATTGGCAGTCCCCAGATCGATACCGAGGTCTTGCGAGAGGATGCCGAAGAGTTTCGCGAACATGCGGAGGGGCGAGAAAGTTTGGGAACCTGAAATGTTTTTAGCGGCCGTAATCCGGGGTGCAAGCCTTCCCTCAGTCCATGGCGTTTTGAACCGAAAGAAATTTTGCGCTTCGCAGAAGGGGCAAACTGCTCACCGGAGGGCCAATTTCCGATATAGGTGGGGAGGACTTTTGCCCTTTTGGGGAAGGGCAGGGGAACTGAACCCCTCACGGAGGGTGAGCGGGCGAAAACTACCCCATAACTCTCCCCCATAATGGGCAATACTCATTCTGAGTAAAAATAGGAGGAGCTCATTGCCCTCTAAGCGCCTGGGGGGGCGAAAGCCCGAACAGTCACGCAGCCACCGGAGCGGGCCTGACTTTATGCCGGCGTAGGAACTCCTTGGCAGCCGCATCGTAGGATTCGCTACCGGTCCCGTGCGGATCCCATTCAAAGATCGTCTGGCCATGACTGGGGGCTTCCCCGAGGCGGATCGTCCGGGGAATCACGCTGCGATACAGCCACTCCGGGAAATAGTTTTTCACCTCCTGGACGACCTTCCTTGATAGATTAGTGCGCCCGTCGTACATGGTCATGAGGATTCCCTCGATTTTCAGCCGGCGATTAACCCCGGAATCGCGAATTTGCTCTATGACATGCAGGATCTTGGAGAGACCCTCGAGGCCGAACCATTCGCATTGTAGAGGCACCAGGACTTCGTCGGCGGCAGAAAGAGCAGAGGTCATCAGCACGCCGAGGGAGGGCGGTGTATCAAGGATGCAAAAGTCGAATTTACGGCGTTTTTTGGCCTGACGGAGGATTCCCTGTAAAATGAGGAGGTGATCGTCCATGCGGGCGAGTTCAATCTCGACTCCGGCAAGGTTCATTTCCGCGGGGATGATCGAGAGATTTTTGCGGGGTGTTTCCTGGATTTTTGATTCGAGAGTGCTCTCACCAAGTAAAACACTGTAAATACTGCCATTTTCAGCGGCCTCGGCATCGACCCCTAGGCCGCTGGTGGCGTTGGCCTGGGGATCGAGATCCACGAGAAGGATGCGTTGCCCTCGCCGCGCCAGAGCCGAAGAGAGATTAACGGCAGTCGTCGTCTTTCCGACGCCGCCTTTTTGATTTGCGATCGCAACAACCTTCATTGAGCAGTTTTTTTCACGCCATGGTTCCTGCGAACCGGGCATGGCGCTGGGAGATTCACTCATGGCTGTGAGAAATGCGAACCGGAAATGGAAAAAGCCCGTAGTTTGAGCCTGGCGCTCTCAATGCACAGGGTTCTCGAGTGGATGACGCGGATGCCTTGGCGACCACACGCCAAGCCTCTACTCGGACGTGGTTTCTTAAGGAGGGCCTGAGGTGGCAAAAAGAGACCGTTCAAACAGAGCCCTTGAAACGACCTATAACTTCACACAATATATGTAATGCGGATTCAAGAATGTCAGCAAAGACCCTCTTCTCTTGGCTTTGTAGCCTCAATTACTCATCAGGGACCGGCTTGTCAGCTGGGGGGTCCTTAGGTTTCTCCTTTTCCTCGGGCACCGCGATTTCCTGCAGTCGGGCCTTCCAGATGACCTCCCCGGCAAGATTGATGACTGCGCGTTCGTACAGTTGCTCGAGGGAGACGTGGGCGTAGCCGCCATTGAACGGAGCAGCACGCGAGAAATTGGTTGGAATGATCAAGTCCCCGGTCCGGGAGATATAGCCGAAGTTCTGGGTCTTTAGATTGCGCACGACAGCCAGGCCGTTGAAAAAGCCCCGGTCGACGTAGTAGTCGTCCGGGACATCAGCGATGAATTCACCAGTCGAGCGGCGGAGGATTCCGAAGCGGGGTTTTCCGGGTATACGTTTGGTGCGCCTGGCCACGATCGCATCGCTCTGGGAATTCTCGTAGCGCCGTTCGATCTGCCACTCCCCCTTCTTCTCCATGAGCCATTCCCCGTCCCGGTTCATGAGGCGCCCGTCGACCACGGCGGATCCGTTGATGAATTTGCCAACCCGACTAAAGGGGCCCTCGGCAATGACCTCGGCATCCTTGTCAATAATGGCCCATTGCGAGGCGCGGATATCGAGGGCTACTCCTGCGCGGCCCTGGGAAAAATCGTTTACTACAAGGTCCTCAAAGGCGTGCAGGAGATTGCCCTGGTAATCGATGAGGGTCCAGGTCCCATTACCCTGCCCTTGCCCCCCCGGTCGATCGGCGGCTTCAAGGTTGACCCAGGCCCGTTCATTGTTGAAAGGGCGGCCTCCAGCGAACCTGGTATTAATGAATGGCTTGCCGTCCTTGCGGAGATACTGCACGTAGGCGTCCTCGCCTGTCCCGTAGCGGGCCAGGAAGATGGGCGCATCCGAATCGGCTCGCAATTCGGTGGGGCCTACGCGGGATACGCCGAACATCGCCATTCCCTTTGCGTCGAGAAGTCCGAGATGGGGTCCTTCAATCACGGCATATTGCCAGAGGCCGGAGGCAAACCCGTCGTGGTGAATCTTCCCAATCGCCCGCCTGAACGCTCGTTGACCAGTTACGTTAATGAAGTAGGACTCATCGCGCTGCAGTCTGGCATTCCAGTCCTTCACGGCCACGAGGGCCTTCTCCGGCAGGGTGATGGGCGTCAGTTTGGAGACCGGGTGTTGTTGGATATAGCTCTGGTCAGCTTCGCTCAGTCGTGCAAGGGCTACGGTGACCATCTTGCCGCTTTCCATGCGGAGATTCACCATGGATTCGCCGTTGAGTCCGAGGAGTTCAGCGGAGATCTTGCGGCCCTTGACATCGGTGAACTCCCGAAGCTCTGCCCGAAGGCAGAGGCTTCCGGCTAGGAGCGCAACAAGGGCTAGAATCGGGCTGAGATGAAAGGAGGTTTTCACGCTTCAATAGGAAGCAAAGGAGCGCGGGGAGGCAAGTCATTCCCCACGTTGATTGAAGAGATCAGTCCGCCAGCATGCGAGCCAGGGCTTCCATGCCTGTCATCCCCTCTGTGATATTAAGGGCCCGGGCGGGCTCGCTGACGCGGACGATTGTGGCCTCATAGAGGTCCTCCGGTTCACGGAGAGGATTTTCCGGTGTGCCCTTGGCTAGGGCAAATGCCATGCCGAATTCATCAGCGCAGGCAATGTCGTAGATCCCGCATCCGACCACGCCACGGCTGGTGTGAATGGCGCAGTACTGTCCCCCTTTCCAGTGATAGGATGCTCCTACCGCCGATCCATGCGGAGTTTGAAGGATCCGCTGGTTCGCCTCAGGCAATCCATTGCTCATTGGTTTGAGGTTCCGTCAGAGAGTCTCGGGTTCCTGAAGAAGTTCGTTGAGACGATTGAGCAGCATGCCGGCGCCTCCCCCATCGACCACCCGGTGGTCGAAGGTTAGGATAAGGTCTGCTTCTGTGACCGGGACAAAGTTGCCTTCCTCCTCAGACCAGACGGGCTTCTTTACTCCAGCCCCGATTCCCAGGATGAGGGTTTCGCTCGGGAGAGGAATAGGTGTGCCCCACATCAGACCGAAGGTTCCGAAATTGGTGACCGTCGCGATGCCTCCGCCCGTGTTTTCTTCTGGCACCCGGCGTTCGCGAGCCTTTCGCACGAGGTCGAGGTATTCCTCCATCAATTCTTCGACAGTGCGGGTATCGACCTTGCGCAGAACAGGAACGAGGACCCCATCTTCAACCTGTACCGCTACTCCGATGTCGAAGGCCCGGGGGTGCACGATCTGCTCTCCGATGAGGTAGCCTGCGGAGGCTGGTTCTTCCGCCAGGGCTTTACCAAAGGCCCGCAGCAGGAAGATCGTGAGGGGGGGCTTGGGGTTGAGACTGCGTCGGTAGCTGAGGAGGTTATCCAGGGCCACCGGACGCCCGACGGAGGCCAGGGGGCGACTCCAACTCCGTCGCATGGAGTCGGCAACGGATAGGCGCATGGGAGAGGCCTGGCTGTGCGGCCAGGCGGAAATGTATTCCAGGAACTGCTCGAGATCCTCCACGGTGACCCGCCCACCTGATCCGCTTCCTACGATGGCGGAGATATCCGCAGCCCGCAGTCCGAGTTCGTCCATGCGCGCCTTCATGCGCGGAGACAGGTAGTGGGCCCCTTTCATGCCGGCTGGAACGGAGAGGCCGCGGATGCTGGGCTCCACTTTCCGGGGTTCGTGCGCTTCTCCCTCGGGAGTAGCAAAGTGGGCCCGCTGATCCTCCTTGCTAGTGGTAGAGATGGTTTCGGCAGATTCATCCGGCCCTGTCGACTGGACGACCCCTGTCCGGGTTGCTTCCTCCTCGGTGACGTCAAGCAGGCCGAGGACAGTTCCGACTGGATAGCTTACCCCTTCCTCAACCAGGAGCTGCCGAACGGTCCCACCGCAAAGAGTAGTCACATCCATGGTGGCCTTATTAGTTTCGACCTCAATGACTTCCTGGTCGGCCACCACTTCGTCGCCCACGGAGACGTTGAGGCGGATGATGGTGGCTTCTGCTATCGATTCACCAAGTTGCGGCATCAGAATGGGAACTTCTGGCATGATCTCAAACGGTTGGTTTTAGAGTTGGAGTAGATTACGGATGGCGGCCGAAATGGACTCCAAGGTAGGCCGATGGGCCTCCCAGAGATTGGGATGATAGGGCACCGGGGTGTCGCGGGAATTTAAACGCTGAGGGGGTGCGTCGAGGAGATGGAAGGCATCGTTTGTTACCCGGGAGACGACCTCCGCGGTAACTCCGCCCCACGGGAATGCTTCACCCACTGCCAGGAGTCGCCCCGTTCGTGCAACCGAGGCAATTACGGTGTCGGTGTCGAGCGGTTTCACGCTTCGCAAATCCACCACTTCGATCTCCCAGCCCTGCTCTGCCAGAAGGTCTGCGGCACGAAGGGCTTCGTGAACCATGGCGCTGTAGGCCACGACGGTGGCATGCTTGCCGGCCCGCACAATCCTGGCCTGCCCGATGGGCAGGCGCTCCTCGTCGTCCTTTATCTCCTCTGACTTCAGCCAGCGGTAGAGAAACTTGTGCTCACAATAGAGGACGGGGTCATCAAGGGCCACGGCATCGACCAGCAACGAGTAGGCATCGGCCACGGTCGCCGGCGTCACGATGACGAGCCCGGGGTAATAGGCATAGATGCTCTCCATCATTTGACTGTGGAAGGGGCCGGATCCGGGGGTTCCCCCGGAGGGCAAGCGGACCGTGATGGGCGCAGGAACGCCGGTACGGTAAAAATGGGTCCCGGCCTGGTTCACGATCTGGTTGAAGCCCACCGAGGAAAAATCAGCAAACTGCATCTCGATTATGGGACGCATTCCCTCAATGGAGGCACCAACGGCCAGCCCAATCATGGCATCTTCGCTGATAGGAGCATCAATAACGCGGTCAGGGAAGAGATCCTTGAGGCCTTGGGTGGCCTTAAAAGCTCCCCCGAAGTGGCCTACGTCCTGACCGTAGATAAAGACACGCTCATCGGCGGCGAGGAGGTCGTGCTGCGCTTCGCGAATGGCGTCGATGTAGGTCACTTCTCCCATTGCTATTCCTGAGCGAGTTCGGAGGAGGCATAAACCATCCAGTCATCGGCGTAAGGATCCGGGGCAGGTTCCTGCTGAGCGAGAGCGACGGCAGCCTGTATTTCCTCAACGGCTTCGGCCTTCCACTCCTTAATCTCCGCTTCGGTGAGGAAGTCCTCAGCAAGCAGTTGCTGCTCCGCGACTGCCATGCAGTCACGGCCAAGGGGAGAGTTCCTCAACTCCTCAGGGACATAGGATGCGTCGTCGTGTTCACCGTGCCCGCTGAGGCGGAGCAGGTTGGCTACCACAAGCTGTGGTCCCCCGCCCTCACGGGCATCGTGAACGGCCTTGGAAATCACTTCCAGTGAGGCAAGAAGATCTGTGCCATCCACTTCATGCCCCGCGACTCCGTAACCGACGGCGCGATCGACCAGCGATTGGCATGCGAATTGGCGATCAGTTGGAGTCGAGTAAGCGAACTGGTTGTTGGCTAGGATAACTACAAGGGGCAGTTTCTCTACAGCGGCCAGATTCATGGCCTCGTGAAAGGATCCGGTTGAGCTGGCTCCATCACCAACACTGGCGGCGCCGACCACTCCTTCCAGTCGTCCCTGTATTCTCCGGGCAAACAACATCCCGGCAACAACCGAAACCATCGCGCCCAGATGACTGATCATGGCGGGCAGGCCTTCTTTCGGGTGCCCCCGGTGGATATTGCCATCCCGTCCTCGCGACGGCCCTTTCACAGAGCCAAGGTACGAGCGGGTGGCATCCAGCATGGGTTCCCCGAAGGCCGTGCGCCCCCCCTGGTCCCGTATCAAGGGCGCGAAAATATCGTGGTTCCAGGTGAGGCACGAACCGATCGAGGCGCTGATAGCTTCCTGTCCGGGGCCGATGTAGACCCCCCCGACGATTTTGCCAGCCTTGTAAAGACTGGCGAGCTTTGACTCCAGAGTCCGGGCCGTAACCATGGCGCGAAAAGCTCGCCGAACATGATCCTTCCAAGTCTCCGGCGTAGCAGCGACTCTGGATTCCCTTTCGACCTGAGGCACGCCGCACTCTAAGGGTCGCGGGTGCCGATTCGCAACGTGTTTTCCCCCACCTCAATGGCCGCCGGGAAATTCCCGTTGCATGTTCCTGCATCACCCCCCTAAAACCGCATCGAATTCAGTATGCAAGAACCCACTCTGCTTGTCCTCGCCGCTGGCATGGGGAGTCGCTATGGCGGTCTTAAACAGATGGCTCCGATGGGTCCCCATGAGGAGACAATTCTCGACTATTCCCTCTACGACGCCATTTTCTGTGGTTTCAGGAGAGTAGTCTTTGTGATCCGGGATGAATTCGAGGAGGCTTTCCGGACGAGCATTGGCGAGCGGTTCAGCGACCGGGTAGAAGTTGCCTACGCTTTTCAGCGCCTTGATGATGTTCCGGCGGGATTTGAGACTCCCGATGATCGAATAAAACCCTGGGGAACCGCTCATGCTGTATATGCTGCCCGCCACGCAGTAAGTGGTCCCTTCGCTGTCATTAACGCCGATGATTTCTATGGAAGGGACGCTTACACCCAGGCGGCCACCTTCCTGTCCCATATGCGGACTGATCGTCCACCCTCGTATTGCCTCGTGGCTTATCACTTGGGCGCTACTCTTTCTGAGCATGGAGGGGTGAACCGTGGAGTAACCTCCCACAGCGAAGGCCTCCTGCAGGATGTTGAGGAAATAGGAGGGATCGGTCGCCAGGAGGATGGCCGGGTCCTGGGATTTACGGCGGACGGCTCGGAGCGCGAACTCACTGAGGACGCTCTTGTCTCCATGAATTTCTGGGGGTTTACGCCGAATTTGTTCACCCAACTGGAAGAGAGCCTTCTTTCCTTCCTGGAGTCCTGCGCTGACCCTGTCACTGCAGAGTGGCATATCCCGACGGCAGTAGATGGACTCCTGAAGAATGGACAGGCTTCCTGCCGTGTCCTCGCCTCCCGAGGAGACTGGTTCGGCGTGACACATCGTGAAGACAAGGCGCAGGCTGTTGAAACCATCGGGAAACTCGTTAGCGCAGGGGAATACCCGTCCCCCCTCACCTAAGGAAATCCCCTGGGAACCGGAGAGGATTATCCCAAGCGGGACAGGGCAAAGAAAAACCCCGGACAAGGCTGCCCGGGGTTTAAGGGGACCTGAAGGGAACCGCCTCCTACATCTCAAGAAAGGTGGGCACCTTCTCCGGGTTCACGACCGCACGAGGGTTGCTGTCGGCCTGGACACCGTTAAAGACGCCGCGCTCTGCAGGAGATCCAAGCGAGGAGATATCATAGATAATCAGTTCGCGACCCTTGCCTGCATCAATATTCTTCCGGGCCATACGCGTCCCCAGGAGTTGCTCCATCATCTGCACTTCCATGCGGACCGCGTTGGGATAGACCTCATAGATCGGGGACATGGGATGATGGTATTCCTCAATCCGCAGTCCTTCATTTGCTTCGTAGGTGCACTTACTGAAGCAGCCCTCGGAGTCCCGCAACTCGGCGAGTTTGGTTGCCTTCTCCGCGAGTGAAGAGATGCCCTTCATCCTCTCACCCCAGCGCTGGCGCTGGTCTTCAAAGTGGTGGAACAGCATTTTCTCCGGAGCAGACTCTCCATAGAGTTGTTTTACTCCCTGGAGCAGATTCAGGGTGAGTGACGTGCCAGCCTGAGGAAAGAGATCATTGCAGGCCTCGGTAAGGCGATAGAGCTTTTCGGGACGGCCAACCTGTGTGCGAGGAACCCTCCAGGTTTTAAGGTAACCCTTCTTCTCAAGGTTGACGCAGTGCTGTTTGACTCCCATGTAGCTCATCTTGAGCTCTTTCGCCAATTCGGAGACGGCCATACCGTCTGATCGTTTCAGCGCTTCCAGGATGTCGGCATATGTTGGGCGTGCAATATCACGCAGTGCTTGTGAAAACATGTGTTAAGACTCTATCCTCCTATAGTTAAGATGGCTTAACCGTAAAGTTTTCCGTTTTTTTGTCAACCGACTTTTGACAAGGCTCACTTCTCCCTTAGATTCGGCCCTTCTGATGGCCACCTTCGACTACGATACGGAAGTCAGGTTCAGTTCGGCAGCGCCGGGCTACTGGTCCTCCCTGGATGTTTCCCCAGCCCAATGGGCTGATTACCGCTGGCAGCTTAAAAACCGGGTGCAGAGTCTGGAGCGGATTGAGGAGCACCTTGAACTCAGCGCGGAGGAGCGTTCGGGGGTTCTGCTCACTGGAACGAAGCTGGCTTCCGCGGTTACCCCCCACTATTTCAACCTGATAGAGGCTGACAATCCCGATTGCCCGGTCCGCCGACAGATTATTCCCCGGGTTGAAGAAACTTTTGAGGACCCCCGGGAGATGACTGATCCCTGTGGCGAGGACAGCCACATGCCGGTGCCGGGGCTTGTACACCGTTACCCGGATCGCGTCCTCTTCCTGGTAACAGATCGTTGTGCGTCCTACTGCCGTTACTGTACTCGTTCGAGGGTGGTATCAGGTGCGGGCGAACAGCAATTGGAGACGCAGTGGGAAGCAGCTTTTGAGTATCTCGAGAACACCCCGAAGGTTCGTGATGTTCTTTTGTCCGGAGGGGATCCCCTGCTCCTCTCTGATGCGAGACTGGAACGAATCCTTTCCCGCTTGCGCAGTATCAAGCATATCCAGTTTGTTCGCATCGGCAGCCGCATACCGGTCTTTCTCCCCCAGCGGATCACTTCGGATCTATGTGACATCCTGAAGAAGTATCACCCCCTCTTCATCTCGATCCACTGTAACCATCCGCGCGAATTGACTTCCGAAGTCAGGGAAGGTCTCGAGCGCCTGGCTGATGCCGGGATTCCGCTGGGCAATCAGTCCGTCCTCCTCAAGGGAGTCAACGATAGCGTGGAGGTGCAACGGGCGCTCGTTCACAAACTCCTCCTCTGCCGGGTTAAGCCCTACTACCTCTATCAGTGCGATCTCATCAAGGGCTCTGCCCATCTCCGCACCTCGATTAAAGCGGGGCTCGAAATCATCGAGGGATTGCGAGGCCATACCACCGGTTATGCCATTCCTCAGTTTGTGATCGATGCTCCCGGGGGAGGCGGAAAGATCCCTCTTAACCCGGACTACGTGGTTCGCAGTGATGAACGGAATACCCTGCTACGGAATTACGAGGGCAAGGAGTTTCTTTATCCGGAAGCCCAGGAACTGGAATGGTCAATGATGTAGGGGCCGGGCGGGGCAAGACTCGGCCAAGCGACCTAGAATGCGCCCTCTGTTGCTTTTCCGCCCCTTGCAATGATCCGGGTGCCTAGTGGTTCGGGTCCCGATGATTAGCGAGTGACCGACGCAATCCGCCATCTATTTTGACTTTCCAAACTATTTTGGTTATCGTATTACTTTGGAACCACGAACTGGTTCACCCTTCCCGTGAGTGATTTCGCCAAAGCCAAGATCCTCTTCGCCCTCGCTCTGGTAGCAGTCCTTTTCGCGATCCATACTGCAGTGCGGGATTTTGGTGATGCGGGCTTCTCCTTCTTTGGGACTGTCCTGCAGTTCCGGATGATTTACTTCCTCATGCTCGGCCTGCTGAGCTGTGTGATCTACTTCTACGCGATCGATTTCATCACCGACAACCCTCTCGGGCTTGCGCACCGCGTGGGAAACCTCTTTTACGCGATCTCCCTGCTCTTTCCACCGGTCTTTGCCATCGTTGCGCTCTCGATCAAGGTGGCTGAAGGCGTGGTCTGGATCTCAAGCTCTCCTCTTGCAGGGGAGATCTCCAAGCTCGCTCTTGCCACCATAGCAGCTTGTTCAGGTCTTCTCCTCGCCAAGCTGGCATCTGCGCATATGAACCGCAGGGACCGGGAGGACATTGTCGATCGACTTGCTTTCCAGTCGAAGAGCCACCTTCAACGGGCGGAGGAACTCATGGTTGCCGGGCATTATGATCTGGTGGCTCTCGAAGGTTATAGGTGTATTGAAAGCGTATTGCAGCGAGCTCTCCTCAGCGACAATGTGCATGTCTCCAGCACCCGGGCCAATCAACTCATCCCCATTGCGGCCCGTGCCGGTATTATCCCGGAAAACCTTGTGGGCATTTTCCACGAACTCCGCATTGCTCGAAATCGTGCGGTGCACAGTCGCGACGAGGTCACGGAGAGGGATGCATCGTGGTTTCTCGACACCACCCGGCGCATGGTCGCATCTGTTCGAGCGGTTCGAAAGGAGGATGAAGACGATAAGTTTGCAGAAGTGACTTCCGCCTTTGATGAAAAGAGGGAGCCCGAGTTGCTGCCTGATCGCGAAAGTGAGCAGATCGCAATATCCCAGAGCTGATCAGCGCAGGGCAAGGTAGCAGACGTAGCCTGCATAAATGACCAGCAGGAGGCCCCCCTCCCCGCGCGCAAGGGTGCGGCGGATCCAGGCCAGGGCAAAGAGGGCGACCGTGAGAGCGAGCATTACCGAGAGGTCCCAGTCCTGCAACTCAGGCGTCCGTGCAAGGGGAGAGACGGTCGCGGTCAATCCAACCACGCACAGGATGTTGAAAATGCAGGAGCCCACCGCATTGCCAATAATGAGGGCCCCCTGATTGCGAACCGCCGCCACGATTGAAGTGGATAGTTCGGGGAGCGAAGTGCCAAAGGCCACCACGGTTAACGCAATCGTGGCCTCGGAGACACCGAGTACCCGCGCTATGTTGCTGCCGCCCAGCACAAGGCGGTCAGCTCCGTAAACCAGGGCCCCGATACCCAGCAGGATGAACCCTATATCACGGAGCATGATGCCGCCTCTCTCTGGGCGCACAGTTTCCACCTTCTCATCCGGGGGGGCATCGAGAGAAAGGCCTGGAGGTTCCCTCCGGGCTTGCCTGAGACTGATCCCCACGTAGCAGATTATTCCGGCAAAGAGCACGATCCCCTCCACGCGATTAACCGAGCCATCACGCAGCAACCACACAAAGACGGCGGAAATCACAAGGAGGAAGGGCATTTCCCGTTTCAAGACCTGAAGAGCTACCCCCATCGGTCGAATTACGGCACCCATTCCGAGGATGAGAGCGATATTGCAGATATTAGAGCCAACCACGTTCCCTAGAGCCATGTCGCCCTTGGGCGGATTCTGCAGGTTAGCTTGCAGGCTTACGAGGAGCTCGGGGGCACTCGTTCCGAACGCCACCACGGTCAAGCCCACCACGAGGGGCGAGATGCCCATCTTGAGGGAAATTTCCCGGGCCCCCTTTACGAGCCATTCCCCGCCAAGATAGAGGAGCATCAGGCCAAGCAGGAGCCAGATAAAATCGATGAGAATGTCCACTCTGCATGAGCCTGTCGAATCATCGCCGAAACTCGACTATAAAATCCTGCGCGAATTCCATTTCCCTCCATGCGGAGACAGGCTAACTCCCCCCCATGCCACAGCATCGTATCGCGGTTCTTCCCGGCGACGGGATCGGTCCGGAAGTCATGGGAGAAGCCCGTAAAGTAATTGAGGTGGTCGCTGCTCGATTTGACTTCGCGATCAGCAGTGAAGAATTCCTGGTTGGAGGAGCAGCCTTGGATGCCACCGGCAATACTACTCCCCTGCCTGAGGAGACGTTGAATGGTTGCGAGTCTTCCGATGCCATTCTCTTTGGCTCGGTTGGAGGTCCTAAATGGGAGGAGTTGCCGCCCGATATACAACCCGAGCGGGGTGCGCTTCTTCCCCTCCGCAAGCATTTCGGTCTTTTTGCGAACCTGCGACCGGGCGTCTGTCACCCTTCGCTCATTGACGCCTCGCCAGTAAAAAACAGCCTGATCCCTGATGGGTTCAATGTCTTGTGCGTGCGCGAATTGACGGGTGGCATCTACTTTGGTTCGCCCAAGGAGCGGCGTGAAGAAAACGGTGAGGAAGTTGCCATAGACACCATGGTCTACCGCCGCAGTGAAATTGAACGGATCGCCCATGTGGCATTCCAGGCCGCGCAGGGACGCCGGAAAAAGCTCTGTTCGGTTGACAAGGCCAACGTCCTCCAGAATTCACGGCTCTGGCGGGAAACCGTTGTAGAAGTGGCCAAGGGGTATCCCGATGTCGAACTTTCCCATCTCTACGTTGATAACGCCGCCATGCAACTTATTCGCTACGCGCCTGATTACGACGTTATCGTGACGGGGAATCTCTTCGGAGACATCCTTTCCGATGAGATGGCAATGATCTCGGGTTCCCTCGGGATGCTTCCCAGTGCCAGTCTGGGTGAACCGGACGAAGATGGGCGTAATTTCGGTCTCTATGAACCCAGTGGAGGATCGGCCCCCGACATCGCCGGACAGGGAATCGCCAATCCGATTGCCCAGATCCTCTCCCTGGCGATGCTTCTTCGCTACTCGTTGGCCGAGACGGCTGCCGCGGATAGCATTGAGGCTGCGGTGGAGAAGGCGATAGGAGATGGGTTTCGCACCGGTGATATTTTCAGTGGGGCGGAAGGAGAAAAACAGGTTGGCACTGCCGGAATGGGAGCTGCCATCGTCGAGAGGTTGTAAGAAAGATTCCGCATTTGCCCTCTAGATTCGGGGCGCGGTCTTGAACTGATGGATGCAGGCGCTTCGGGGGCCTTGTATCGGCTTCCCGGTTCACTGGACCTAGTGGCAAGGCTTGTCCGATAGGATCTTGAGGCCACACAAGGACTGGTTCTCCGGCGCGCATTGCCCGTGGACGCAGGTGCATAATGCACTAAAACAAGGGGTAGCAGACCAATTTAGTTAACAAATATAAAATATCTACTAGCCAAAAATAACACCTCTGGGTATTTTCTAAGGCGTCCCCTGCCCTTTTAAATTCACCCGGGGCATCTCGTTATGGCTGCTGGAACCGAACACACCCAACATCTCCGCTTGAAGGAGACCCAGATGAACCTGAATGCAGACCCCTACTCCTCGTCTGAGAGTGAGGATTTCGAGGGCCAGCTGCGGGAAGCGCAACAACAGTTGGAGGTGCTTCAGCATCAACGCGAACAGTTGGAGCGTCAGAAGTGCGAGATGGACGATCTGAACCAGCAGAAGGAAGACTTTATAAACGGCCAGATTGAGCTTACCGAACGCCTCTCGGGTTCGGTAACCTCGATTGATCGGGAGCTTTTCGAATTGCGTCAGGAGTTGGAGGATCTTGAGCAGACGAGGCAATCATTCGCGGCCCATCTTGTTCGAATCGAGAAGGTCGAACCGGAAGGCTGGCAACGCGAGACGTTCAATACGGAACTGAACCGGGCCGTCTGCATGCTGGAGCAGGCCGAAGAGGAATTCGACAGCGCGGTGGCTCACTTTGCCGGTGGGCGAACCCGCGGAGTGTTCGGTCAACCCGCCTCTGGGGCCAGGTCGCGCACCGGAGAAGGTTTTGGAGCCAATTTTCGGGCCGGTCTCGCTTATAATCTGCCGCTGCTCGTGTTGGGCACGCTTGCCCTTGCCATACTCTTTTACAAGTAATGGGTTTCTTCCGTAAAAAGCCGAAGGTTGACTGCCCTCTCACTTCCCGTGAGGAAAAGTTGCTCATGCGTATCACTGAGCTTGAGGAGTTCATTGAAGGAGCTCCTGAGAGGATCCGACGTGAAATGGAGAAGGAGATCACTACCATGCCACCGCCGGACGACCTTGAGGACCGTCGGCGGGAGCACAAATTCTACTCCCAGCTCAGTCGGGGGGAGATTCGTAATGAGCATCGCTACCAGACCAAGAGCGCATTCCTGTTTTTGCTGCTCGTCACGGCCATCCTGATGCTCTCCTTCTGGATCTATTCAGTTCTGCAAGCGGTATAGGGTCTTCCCTTTATGCCGGGCCCTCCCTTGCCTCGCTGCGTGAGGGGTGAACTTTAATCTTTAATCCTGGAGCTTTCCTCCGAACATCCCGCGCGTGAGCGACAGCAAAAGTGGGCCCCCGGAGATTGACGTCGGGTATGTAGCCAGTCTGGCTCGGTTGGAGCTCACTGATGAGGAGACTGCTCAGTTTCAGAAGCAGCTGGGCGATATCCTTGCGTTTGTCGATACCCTCTCTTCTCTTGAGGTGGAAGGGGTGGATCCAACCGCGCATCCGGCCCCGGTAATTGATTGTTTCCGTGAAGATGAGGCGGGCCAGGGTCTGGCTCGTGAGCAGTTCCTGCGCAATGCACCGGACACGGCCATGGACCAGGTGCGAGTCCCCAAGGTGGTGGATTCCTAGCTTTTGGTATCGTGAACCTCGCCACCAACAGCATTGCCACTCTTCGGCGCATGCTCCTCGCGGGAGAGACGACTCCCCGCGAGATCGTGGAGTCCGTGGCCACTGCCATCTCGGCGGAGAATGAGTCTATCGGCGGATATCTGAGTTCCGACTTCGAAAGGGCTCTGGTGGATGCGGAGGCTGCCAACATTGAAAAACCGCTGGGAGGAATTCCGATTGCCCTGAAGGACAATATCAATGCGGAGGATCATCCGTGCAGTTGTGCCTCGCGGTTCCTGGAGAACGGGTATCTCTCTCCCTACGATGCTACCGTATCAGCCCGGCTCAAGGAGGCGGGTGCGGTTCTTTATGGCCGGACCAATCTCGATGAGTTTGCGATGGGATCGTCGACTGAAAATTCGGCTCTCCAGCAAACCCGCAATCCCCACGATCATGATCGGATTCCCGGGGGTTCTTCTGGCGGTTCGGCAGCAGTGGTTGCTGCCGATATGGCCGTGGCAGCACTCGGGTCGGATACTGGGGGTTCTATTCGGCAACCTGCCAGCCACTGTGGTGTAGTAGGGCTTAAGCCGTCCTATGGACGGGTTTCCCGCTATGGACTGGTGGCCTTTGCATCCTCTCTGGACCAGATTGGCCCCCTCACCAAGACAGTGGAAGATGCGGCCCTGCTTCTTCAGGCTTGTGCAGGTGGAGACAAACGGGATTCAACCTGCCTGGATGTGGATGTTCCTGACTTTACTGCCGGACTTCAGGAGGGAGTTTCTGGAATGAAGCTGGGTGTCCCCCGGGAGTTTTTTGCAGATGAGGGACTGGAGCCGGAGGTGCGCGAGCGCATCGAGGGAGCTCTGGGCAAACTTGAAGCGGAGGGAGCCGAGTTGATCGAAATCTCGTTGCCTTCAACTTCATTTTCGGTAGCGACTTATTATATCCTGGCTCCAGCGGAGGCCTCGTCCAACCTCAGCCGTTACGATGGGGTGCGATATGGAAATCGGATTGACGATGGTGGAGGGGTAATCGCGATGTACCGTGGCAGCCGGGCCCGAGGCTTCGGTCCGGAGGTGAAACGACGCATTATTCTTGGCACTTATGTCCTCAGTTCCGGTTATAGCGGGAAATACTATCTGAGGGCTCAGAAAGCCCGGACCCTGATCCAGCAGGAATACCGGGAGGCTTTCCGGCAGGTGGATGCAGTGGTAGGGCCGGTAAGTCCCGCTCCTGCCCGCAGGATCGGCGAGTTTGCCGATGACCCCCTTCAGGACTATCTTGCCGACATTTATACTATCAGCGCAAACCTGGCAGGGATTCCCGGTCTCAGCGTTCCATGTGGGACCGTGGAGCGGGAAGGACGTCAGTTGCCAGTTGGACTACAGATTCTCGGGCCTCATCTTGCGGAAGCGACAGTCCTGCGGGTGGGCGGGGCATGGGAAATGATCCGTGATGCGGAGTAATTCATTCCCGGGGTGGGATGGTTCCTGGTGTCACAGGCAGGTTATTTCACTTCGAGCTCCGCAATGGCAGCCATAAGCTGGTCCGCGATGCGCTGGTAGGCTTCCCGTGATCGGTCCTTGAGATCAGCCGGGTCGAACTTGACTGGATCACCGATGACAACCTGAATACGATGGGGTCGATATTTTCCTCCCCTGGGCCACGATTCGTACGAGCCAAAAATTCGGACTGGCTGCACCGGGACACCGCTTTTGGCCACCAGCATGCCGATACCGGCCTTGGCCTCCTGTAGTTGGCCATCTGGGCTGCGTGTCCCTTCCGGGAACATGAGCACACGTTCACCGTTTTTCAATTTTCTCAGGATGGACTTCATGCTCTGGAGATCGGCGTGGTCACGATCGATCGGAAAGGCGTTGAGCCGTGGATAGAGCCATGCACCGAACCTCTGGAAGAGGGATTTTCGCGCGAGAAAGGAAACTGGAGAATTATAGGCGCAGGCCACGATGGGCGGATCGAGATAACTTGTGTGATTGGCTGCCACGATAGCCCCGCCCCGGTGAATGCGTTTGCCGCGATTCAGGATTTCAATATCCCCCACGGTTGAACTGAACACCGTGCGGGCCAGGGCGCGGGCGATCCAGTAAAGCGTTCTCATGGGATATGGGTTTCTTGCTCCCGGTCAAACCAACCCCGGGCACGGAGGGCCTCGATCGTGGCTTCTACTACCTCCTCGATGATCATCTGGGAGCTGTCAATCACCTCCGCTCCCTCCGGCACCACCAGAGGGGATGTTTTCCGAGCGCTATCCTGCCGGTCCCGGTCCCCCACCGGATCCATCTGCCCCTCAGCCGCGCGACGTTCCCTCCGGACTTCCTCGGATGCTTCAATATAGATCTTGTAGGGAGTGTCCGGGAAAACCACTGATCCAATGTCACGTCCTTCCATGATAAGGTCCCCGTGCTGGAGAAGGCCCCGCTGAAGGGAAACAAGGAGATGTCGCACCTCGGGAACGGATGCGACTGCTGAGACGGTGGCGTTGACATCATCAGAGCGCAGGGAGTTGCCGGGGTATATTCCATCGAGAAGGATCCGGGAGCTTCCATCCTTGATCGCACAGCGCAGTTGAATCTCCTTGAGAAGGTTGGTCACTACGCAGGCATCGTGGGGATCCGCCCCATGCTGTAATACAGCCAGGGTTACAGCCCGGTACATTTCACCCGAATTTACCATTATAAGGTTCAGTCTCTCAGATAGGACCCGAGCCACAGTGCTCTTGCCGGAGGCTGCTGGCCCATCGATAGCAATGGCGTCAAATGGAGGAGTTTGTGAGGACATATGGAGGAGCGATCTCTACTGGCCGCGAATCTGGTCCAGGTCCTTCCCGAAACCCGGATAGGATGTGGCTATGCACTCAGTGTTTCGAATAACGGTTTCTCCTTCTGCGAAGAGTCCCGCTATGGCAAAGGCCATCGCAATCCGGTGATCACCAAAACAGTCAAGAGTTGTGCCATGGAGTTGGTTGCCACCGACCACGCTCATGCCGTCATCATGCTCGGTGACATCGGCGCCCATGGCTCGGAGGTTATCGACCACCGTCGTAATCCGGTCACTTTCCTTGACGCGTAATTCGGATGCATTGCGGATTGTCATTTTCCCGCGCGCTAGGGCCCCTGCCACCGCAAGAACAGGTATTTCGTCAATGAGATTAGGAATCTCGTCTTCCCGGATCTCGGTCCCGCAGAGTTCCCCGCCCTGCACTTTCAGGTTGCCCACAGGTTCTCCCATTTCATCTGGAGAGTGCACCGTATTCCTGATCGTGGCGCCCATGCGCTGCAGGACCCCAAGAAGAGCCGTGCGAGTAGGATTCAATCCTACATTTTGAATAAGAAGATTTGAATTCCGCTTGGCTGCGGTCGCTACAATCCAGAAGGCCGCACTGGAAATATCACCGGGAATATCGATGTCGATGGCGACTGGAACCTGTCCCCCGTCAATGGTGATTTCATTCCCATTGCAGATACTGCGGACCTGGAACTGGGCAAGCATGCGCTCGGTATGATCCCTGGTCTGGGCCGGTTGCTCCACGGTGGTTTTCCCCGGGGCGAAAAGAGCGGCGAGGAGGACCGCGCTCTTTACCTGTGCGCTCGCCATTGGCATGACGTAATGAATTGGGACAAGGTTTCCTCCGTGAAAGAGCAGAGGAGCGCAGCCTTCGTCCTCCCCCTTCCCGACGATACGCGCGCCCATGGACTCAAGCGGACGCATGATGCGTCCCATGGGGCGAGAAGAGAGTGATTCGTCACCGGTGAGGGTGCTTTCGAATTCCTGTCCGGCCAAGACCCCTGCGAGGAGTCGCATTCCGGTGCCGGAATTTCCGCAATCGATGGGTTCGCCCGGAGCAGTGAGTCGCATTCCCTTGCCGTGGACAACCACTTCAGTTGGTCCGTAGTCATTGCTCGCGAGGTAGTCGCAATTTACACCGAGACTCTCCATTGCACGCAGGGTGTTCAGGCAATCTTCGCTGGGGAGATAATTGCGAATGTGGCAGGGGCCATTGGAGAGGCCTGCGATAATGGCGGCGCGATGAGAAATACTCTTGTCTCCAGGCATCTTGAGTTCGGCCGAGAACTCCCCTATCGATCTTACTTTCAATGAGTTGAGATCACTCATCACTCTGTCTCGTCGAGGGTGTGGCGTCGGGTCTGTCCTTCTTCGAGGATCCTCAGGATCGCTTCTGCATCTCCTGCTGCCAGGGAATTGGCGAGGTCGCTGAGAACCGAGGCGCCCTCTCGGAGGGGTTCTGCAATTTGATCCCTATTCTCAAGGAGAATTTCTGCCCACATCGCGGGATCACCTGCTGCAACCCTGCTGGTATCGCGTAATCCCTGGCCAGCAAAGCGTCCGTCTTCCTGATTCCGGAGAGCAATCAGGGCACAAACGGAGGAGAGGATATGTGGCAAATGACTGATACGGGCCACCAGGCGATCATGTTCACTGGCACTCATGACGGCCGATCGCGCTCCCAGTCCCGTCCAGAACGCTCCCAGGCGATCCAGTTGCTCCAATGGTTGTTGATTATCGTTTGTAAGGATGCAGGGGGCGTCCACGAAGAGATCGGCATCTGCGGCTGCGAAACCAGTGCGCTCGGATCCGGCCATGGGATGGCTTCCGATAAAGCAGATGCCATGTTGCTGCATGAATTTGCCGAGGGATTCATGGGGGCTTGCCTTGACGCTGCCAACGTCAGTAATACAGGTCCCCGGGCTCAGGCCGATTTCCACCAGTTTTCCGCCCAGGGCTCTCAGAGCCCCGACCGGAACGGCGAGAATGATTAATTCCGCGTCCTGGACTGCATGTGCGAGGTCGTCGGTAGCCTGTTCGAAACCGGTGGCCCGGATTTCTGCCACCCGTTCGGGATTACGTCCCCAGAGGGCAACTGAACTTTCCGCGTGGCGCTTAGTGACAGCCAATGCCACCGAACCACCCAGCACGCCGGGTCCCAGGACAGCAATACGGCGAAACTCAGTCACACGAGTGTTGAGCAAAACAAGGCCAGAGCCTTCTGACAAGGCCTAGTGAGTGGCCGCACCCCGGGAGCGGATGGCAGCAGGCTCAGGGCACTCGGAACTTATGATCGGGATCCGGATCGTTTGGATCGCGTACCAGGGTTCCCGGGGGGATGGCCCTGACATCAACTGGATCATTAGTGAAGGGATTGAAAACGAATCCCTCCTTGCCCGGGATCGGAACCGCCACGCGATAGTCCTTTCGTGCCGGTGGATTGGTTGCTGGATCCTGGGGTTCGGTCGAAGGATTGCCATTAGCCTCCCCTTCCCGTGCCCGATCACGTGCTTCGCGAATGTCTTCCTGGTCTCCGGCTGTAAGATCAGAGCCTCCAGCCGGATCCGGGTATCCACGTGGACCATTAGGATTTGGCGGATAAGGATAGTAGCAGGAGCTCAAGACCATGGCAATGAGAGCCAGGGGAAGGAAAAGATGCTTTGTTTTCATGGCTAAACGGAGATCCACGGAACGGCGGGAAAACCCGCATTTCGTGTTGCTCACATCATGCTTCAGCTTTTCGAGGAGTCAAGCCATGGGGCGGCACAATCTAACAGAGCAAAAATGGCGTGAGGAGAGCTCAATTCATTGGTTTTCAAGGCATGAATCAAGCAATGGGCGTTGAAACGGGCGGATGGAGGTCATCTCCGGTCCGATTCTGGTAGTTGATTTTTTAAGCCTCCCTTCCCGGCCATGCTCCTCTGGAGAGGGAATTCGTTGATCTGTGAGGGCCTCCCGACTAATCGCCCAGATCTCCCCGGCACAGTGATTAATCGATCTTCCTCAGGGAGCGGGTTCATGTTGCTGGTGGGCAGTCTAAAGCGGTTGCAGTCCACTCACCTGGGTTCCATGCTGCCTTCCCGCCCGCCTATGTCTGAGCTTCCTATTATGACCACCGGAGTCATCCGCGAAATCCTCTCCAATCGCGTCTTTCGTGTGGAACTGCCCAACGGCAAACTGGTAATCGGGCATCTCCCCGGGCGTCTTGCGGGACTCGCAGAGGAACTGGCCTCCAGCATCCGTGTTAATTTGGAAATGACGCCCTTTGACTTCGAAAAAGCCCGGATCGTGGGCTGTGCCGACAATGCCGATGGGTGACGAGCGGCACTATATCCTCGGAACCGCTGGTCATATCGACCACGGAAAATCGTCCCTTGTCCAGGCCCTGACCGGAACCGATCCGGATCGTCTTCCCGAGGAGCAGCGACGCGGGGTTACCATCGAACTGGGCTTTGCTCACCTGACCCTGGAGGATCAATCTGAGGAAGGTCGCAGGTTTGAACTGGGGATCGTGGACGTTCCGGGTCACGCCGACTTCGTCAATAATATGGTGGCGGGAGTCGGAGGCATGGATCTCGCCCTTTTCGTGGTGGCCGCTGACGATGGTTGGATGCCGCAGTCAGAGGAGCACCTGCATATTCTGACGTTCCTTGGTATTGAGCGTTGCGTGGTGGCCCTCACGAAGTCGGACCTTGCGGAGGATCTTGAATTCTCCCTTGAGTTTGTCAGGGACAGCCTCCAGGGCACTATCCTGGAGAAGTCCCCCATCGTTCCGGTCTCTTCCATTACGGGCGAGGGTATCTCTGAATTGCGGGAGGCATTGTGCAGCCAGTTGAGCGCTGCTCCACCCGTGGCTGATTTCGGCAAGCCTCTCCTGCCGGTGGACCGGGCCTTCTCAGTGAAAGGGATTGGAACCGTAGTGACCGGCACCCTCTCCGGTGGTGTTCTCCAGGTCGGGGATTCGCTTCTTCTGCAACCCGATGGCCTGAGTGCTCACGTCCGGGCTATCCAGAATCACAGCCAGTCGGTCGAGGCTGCTCAACCGGGCATGCGAGCCGCCCTGAACGTCCCCGAATTGCAGGTTTCCACCCGGGACCGCCTGGGAGTACGTCGAGGCACCCTCCTGACCAGTACCAAGGCAGGATCACCTGCGGACACCATCAACATCAGCATGCAGCGCCTGAGTCGCGAGATTCCAGGCCAGCTTGCCACCCGTCGGGATCTCCCGTCCGGGCGTCGGGTGCGTGTGCATCATGGCTCAGGATCGACCGGCGCGCGCATCCATTTTATCGAGGGGAGGAGCATCTCCCCCGGGCAGACCATGCTGGCACAGCTGCGCCTTGATGAACCACGTTTCATGATGGTGGGAGATCATGTCGTCCTCCGGGACTGGTCGGGAGAGGCCACCGTTGGCGGAGGGATGGTTCTCGATGCCGATGCCAGTCGGCGGAGACTGCGCAACGAGGAGCAGGTGCGATTCCTACGGCAGAGAGCCGAGTCGCCAGGTGATCTCACCGTTCTCCTGACTTCGGCTCTCGAGCGCGACTCGCTGGTTGAGCTGTCCGGTATGAAGCTGCGGTTGAAGTTCTCGGACGAGGAAGTCGGAGTGGCGGTGCAGGAACTCCTCGCGGGAGGGGTCGCCCGTGAGATAGGGCATCATCTTGTGGCCGCTTCCTGGTGGGATGAGTTGCTCGCCCGTGCTGCCAACCTGGTGGGCGCCTTTCACAAGACAAACCCTGATCTGCCCGGCCTCCCCCTGGATGATCTCCGGCAAAGCCTCCTGGGCAAGTTGCCTCATGCCGACCTCTTTGATCTTGTCGTGGAGCATCTCGGCGATCGAGGGGTCGCCCAGCGGGGCACGATTCTCGCGGAAGAGGCATTTACTCCGACCCTTGCCGATGACATCAGGGGGGCCGCGGAGGGTATTGAAAGTGCTCTTCGCCAGGAACCGCTCAATCCCCCGGGCCGGGCCGAACTCGCTACCGAGTCTTCCTCCCAGCGAGCCCTCGCCTTCCTTGTCCGGAGCGGGGCCGCCACCGAGTTGAGCGACAAGGTGATCATCCTGACCTCGTCCTACGAGCAGGCCTGTGGGCAGGTTCTCGCCTACCTTCAGGATCATGGCCAAGCCACCGCCAGCGACCTCCGTCAGCACCTCGGCACCAGTCGACGCGTCATGATGCCTCTCCTGGAGCGAATGGATGCCGAAGGGAAAACCCGGCGTAACGGAGACTACCGCACCGCGGTCTGACGGGATGACCCGCGAAGGAGCCTTCAGGTGGGCCGGAGATCAATCCTGCTGAATCCGGTAGTAGCGATACGGGACTCCGGCCGCCTCGGGATCGTCGAGGACAAATTTTCCCTCCACGAGGGTAAGGGTGGAATTCTCCACGGCGCTCCAGCTTTGAAGGTCGCTGGACCACTCGGCGGTGAAGTAATCCTTGTCGGCCTCCTCGAGAGGATGTCCATCCTGGTCACCAAACTGGAGCTGAAACCCTCCCCCGGGGAGCGTTCCGAGGGGTTCGACGAGGAGGGGGGCAAGAACTCGAATGGTGGCATTGCTGCTGATGGCCTGCCCGGCAGAATTGGTCACCACCACCGAATAGAGCCCGGCCGCGCCCCGGTTCGTGGCCGGGAGGTTCAGGGTTGGGCTGGTGGCGCTAGGGATCTCGACCCCGTCCTTGTGCCATTGGTAGCTTAGCGATTCACTGCTGACCGCATTGATGATGAGATTGATGGCGTCCCCGACATGGACGGTTCCGCTCATCGGTTGCAGGGTGAGGACCGGCGGGAGGGTGGGCAGGATCGCGCTCGCGATGTCACGGGTCAGGGTGGAGGTATTTGTATTCTGCTTCGTATTGGAGAAAGCGATGATGCCCAGTTCAAGAGAGGGGAAAAGCCGCACGTGTGTGTCGGCGCCCAGTTGGGCTCCGCTTTTCACCACGCAGGGCACGTTGAGATCATCCCGGAGCATGAGACTGTTCCATCCCATGGCATAGGTCCACAAGTTGTCGGGGCGGATCCAGAGGGTATCCAGCCCGGCAGGAGAGAGGATCTCCCCTCCCATCAGCTTTTCGCAGAAGAGGGCCATCTCCTCAACGGAACACTCCATCCCGCCACCGAGGAGCTTCCAGCTGATATTGTCCGCAATGGCTACCGTGTTGTCGTTATTGAATACCTCGGAACGGAATTCGTTTGCCACGCTGCGATCCTCCGCCCGCAGATCGGATAACCCGAGCCCGCTACCCAGTAGGTTGTCGAGAACATCGGCGATGGGAGCCTCGGCGGCCCCTTCAATGGCTGCTCCGAGCAGGGTGTAGCCATGGGTGCTGTACTTGTAAGCGGTGCCCGGGGTGCTTGTCAGGGGGTCATCCCAGAACAGATCGGAGGCCTCCAGGGCGGTATCATACTGGGTGGAAAGGCTGCCCAGACCGTGTTCAGAGTAGTGGCCGACTCCGCTCCGATTCGAGGCGAGCTGGGCCAGGGTGTGGGTGTGGTGGGAGGGCAGGTCGGGAACGTAGTCGGAAGTCGCGGCCAGGGGATCTATCTGGTTGAGTTCAGCGAGGCGGTAGAGCAGTACTCCCCCGACTGCCTTACTGACCGAGGCAAGGCGGTTCAAGGTCTGGGCCGAGTACCAGGTGTCATCATCATCCTGGTAGCCGAATCCCCGCTTGTACAGGACCTCTCCCTGGTGGACGATGGCAACCCCGAGGCCCGAGACGCTGTTGGTGTCGAGAAATGTCCCGGCCAGGTCATTGACGGTTGCACGGAGGGCCCAGTCCGGTCGATCGCTGTTCTGGCGCCACACCCCGGCGTAACGGAGGCCCTCGCTGGTTTCATATTGTTCAAAATCGGTCAGGCGATAACCGAGGTCCCGATAGCGGAGCCATCGGTTACGGTAGTCCTTGGCATCCATGTCACGAATCTCGAGCCATTTACGACCGTTGGTGTTCCTGATCCAGATGGCCGCATATCGCTGTTCGCCCGCAACCTGGTAGGATTCGACGTCATGGATCCGGTATAGTTCCTTGTAGGCGGAGAAGTCTGCCGAGAATTCAGCATCTGTCAGGTCGCGACGAAGGAGCCATTCCGTGTTCCCCGTGTTTTCAACCCACGCCCCTGCGTAGCGAATAGAGTCCCCCATGGGGTAAGCCTCAAAGTCGATGAGAGCATGAGTATCCTTGAAGAGTTCGAAATAGTCTGAAAACTGGGAACTGGTGAGGTTGCGGTAAGACGCCCATGCGTGTTCCTCCAGGTTCTCGATCCAGATGCCGGCGTAATATCGATCCCCACCCAGGACATAGCTCTCCTGGTCGATCAGGCGATAGCCAGCGTCGTTGTATTCGTTCCACCTTTCGTTGAAAAGGCTGCTCGTCATGTTGCGGTGCTCGGACCACCGGCGGCCATCAAGGTTCTCCTGCCAGACTCCGCTCACACGTTCCTTGCCGCTGATGTTGTCGACCTCGATGTCGAGCAGGATATAATCGTCCTTGCGGGTATTGAAATCAGCCGCGAATGCCTCGCTGGTGTAATTACGCACCGAGGCCCATCCGGTCTCGTCGGGATCCAGGGTAGCGGGGACGGGTTCGGAGGCCTGCTCCAAGTCGGAGTCAGCGGACAAGGTCTCACGTGTCCCCAGCAACCCCAGAAGGGCAAGAAAAGCGATTGTCGCGTAACGCATCATCACTTCAATCGCAGTCGTGGGGGATGATTTTCACCTATTGCTGAAAAGATGAGACCAGAATATGGAGAAAAGGTTGCGGGATATTGAGATCAATCCATCAGGAACCCCACGATGAGAAGGGTGAGAGCTGAAAAGAGAATGAGCACTGCCGCCAAGCGGTAGGCTGCCCCTCGTTTCCGCTTATCGGGTTGCTTGTTTGGAATGAATGCGCCTAGGAGAAGGCGAACCGCGGCCAGGAGCAGGATTGCCGGGCCCGTGTAGAATGTCATGAAGGCCTTTCCGACCGCAGCAAAACCGGTGCTCTGGACAGAATCGGGGCCCAGTCCGTCCCTGAGAATCCACGCGAAGGGAGCGACACAGAGGAGGCCCAGGAGTAGGAGGGTCTCGAGGAGAATGAGTAGTCCCGGGAGAGAGATTTTACCTGGTCGCGCCATCTGCTTTGAGCCACCCGAGAGAGACAAAGAACTTGTCCATTTCGGCTACAGTCAGCTTGTAATACTTGCCTCCACCGCGCCCGAAGTTGAAGAATCCGTGTTTCTGGTCGGGATAGGTGATGATGTGGCACTGGTTGCCCGCCGCCACGGAGGCCGCCCGATAAGCCTCCGCTCCAACAAGGAGGTTGTCGGCGGTGCCAAAAAACATGATACAGGGTGGCTGCTTCTGCCTGGCATAATGAAGCGGAGACACCTTTGCGACAGGACCGCGTGCGCGATGCTGGAGGCGGCTAGCGAGACCCTCGCCATAGGCCTCGGGAAGATCGTCATGGGGGGCAAGGGCGAGGGCCGGATTAAAGAGGACGAGGGCATCCGGTTCCGCACTCACTGACTGGTCATCCTGTTTGCGGTCAAAGGAGTCCATCAGGCTCACGGCCGCCGCCAGGTGACCACCGGCCGATCCGCCCCCGGAGGCGATACGGGTGGGATCCACTCCCAGTCGCTTGGCGTTTCCCCGCACCCAGCGCATGGCTGAGCGGGCGTCCGAGATGCAGTCCTCGATCTTGCACTGATGACGGGTGGACACTCGGTATTCCACCGTGATGGCGACCATCCCCCGCTTTGCCAGGTATTTGCACTGCTCCTCGAACTGGGAAGGGGTCCCACTTTTCCAGCCCCCGCCGAAGAAGAAGACGACGGCCGGTGCCGGTTTCTTTGCTTTTTGTCCGGCCGGTTTGTAGAGGTAGAGGGGCAGTTCGAGGTTTCCGACCGTCTTGTAGATATGAGTCTGCCCTCCAGTTGGAGCCTGGGCTGCCTTCTGGGCGAGGCTGGATTGCCAGGTGAGAACCAGGGTGGTGAGAAGGAGTGCGGATTTGAGGCCCATGGAGCTGATACGATGCCCCCGGATTTTTTTTCACCAAGTTGAAAATTGCGATCTGCCAGTGCGGTTGGATTGGTAACAGGCAGTCAATCGAGGGAGTGAGATCCAAGGTTCTGCCATAAAAACAAATACTAGACTCAAGACTTTAGCGATCTCACTCCTTCGAGGAAGCTGCCTCGTTTCTTGTACAGGTTGAGGTTGAACTTGCCGCGCTCGACGGGGATCATCTAAAAGGCCCCCAAGCTCATGCACGGGATGAAACCTACCCCCCGCCCTGCATTCCGGGCCTTTGGCCTCTGGCAGATCTTCCGCCTGACTGCGATTTTCTTCGGGATTTCTACCCTCTCCTCGCTGCCCGCGGAGGAGAGCCTCGCCACGAAGGTGGATTATGAGTTCGACGGGAAAATCTCCCGCCCAGTGCTGGAGAACTATCTCGCCCGGAGCGCCACCGTGGCCTCTCTCCTGCACATCTCCTCCGATGACGATCTCCGCATGATGAAGAACACGGGGGTGAAGTTTGCCGGTCGCGTGATCTGGATGTGGGGCAATGAGTCCCGTATCGATAAACTGGTTACGAAGGGAGCCCTTTTTGTCAAACGCCTCCATGAAATGGATCCAGACCTGATCCTGCAGGGGGCGATCTTCGAGGTGGTCACCACGGACGTGAACAAGATCGCGATCCCGGGAGCAGTGCTTGAGGAGTTCGGGTTGTCGGTGACACCGCGGAACTTCAGTTACAGGAAGATGCTCTACGGGTTCCGACATCGCCACAATCACTGGTATGAGAATGCCTCCGTGCCTGACATGAGCCGCTTGGAGACCAGGATGTGGTTCTTCTATGTGGCGAAGCGATGGATCGACATGGGGCTCGAGGCCATTCACCTGGGCCAGGTCGAGATCATGGACGACTGGGACCGGGACCATCGGCATTGGCGGGATCTCATGTCCCGGATCCGGGCCTACGCAAGGAAGCATGCCCGCCGCCATCTTGTTCTGATTGATGCTCACGTTCCCAGTGGAGGAATCGTGCATGATGGGAAACTCATGTTTGACCTGCACTCCTTTCCGTCCCGCCCCAAGTCCGTGAAGGGTCAACCCCACAGGGCCATTCTCGAGAAGGGATTCAGTGATGCTATCTACGGCCGCAGCAAGGGAGGGCTAACCCCGAGCGGATGGCGCTGCGAATCATTGCCCTATATCGTGGAGATCGACAATTTCGGGCCTTCCGATCATCCGGGTGAATACCGCGCCAGTGACAAGTTTCATGTCTGGGGGTGGGATGAGATCAACTGGTTCATGAAGCAACCCGAGGACTACCGGAATGAATGGCTTCGTTATGCCTACAAGTGGGTGCGGGACACCGACCCGAATGGCTACTTTCAGCTCCCTCTCCGTCGCTTTGAGCACTACAGCGCCAGCAGGACTCCTCCCCGCGGCATGAAGCAGGAGGAAACGATCAAGGCGATCTGGGCGGACCTCGACCGGAGTCGCTGAAGGGGTGCCTATTGACGGGTTGCATCGCGGTCGACCTCCGATTTCAGTTCATCTGGCGGGGTGCTGGTGCTACTTTCCGAAAGAAGAGGAGAGCGGCTCTTCCCGAGGCAAGATGCTTTACCCGGCTCCATGTTTATTGACCTGATCGTGCTCCTCGTCCTGATGTTCGCCTTCGCACGTCATGAGGCGGACTGGGAATCCACTGCCGCACGCTCCGGCATCTACTTCTGGTATCTCAACCCGAAGGCGGTGCTCGTGTTTCTTCCACAATTTGCACTCTGCCGTCTCCTGATGCACCTGCACTGGGGTTCGGGTCAGATCCTGGTCCTTCTCCTCTTCTTCCTTCCCCTCGCTCCCCTGCTCCATCGGTTTTTCTATCTTCCGTGGCGCAAGGCGTTTCTCATTGCGGGATGCTTCCTGGCCTACATGAGTTTCATTGCGCTTGGCATCTACCGGGAAAGCGCGAATGAGGACGCGGGCAAGGTTGATGGTGTGGAAGAGCTCCTGCGGGAGCGGGAGGGTTCGGAGACTGAAGGCGAGTCCTCTTCCTGAAGTGCGGGTTGCCCTAACTCCGTCCTTGCCCTGACTTCCCTCTTGGGCCAAGCCATCAGAATGACGCGCACAGCCCTCCTCCTCTTCTTTCTTCTCGCCTCTCCGCTCTATTCCGACCACCACAAGGGAAAGGTGGCGCACTCCTTCCTGGGACTTGGAAAAGGCGCCCGGAGCTCAATCATTGGCGAGGACGGAAAGGTCTCATGGAAAATCGACCTTCCAGCCAGTGATGGCTGGGTTCTGCCAAGCGGCAATGTCCTGCTGGCGGTTTATCCATGCAGGGAATACCCGAAAGGTGGAGTCGCTGAGATTGAACGCGCATCCAACAGGACGGTGTTCTCCTATCAGGGACAACAGAAGGAGATCAGCACTGTGCAACTCCTCCCCGGTGGAAACTTCCTTGTTGCTGAACTGGGCCCCCAACCCCGCGCCCGGACGATCAACCGCAAGGGGAAGGTCCTTCACGATATGCCGTTGTCCTGTCAGAAGAAAAACAGCCACATGCAGACCCGCATGTTACGGCGACTCCCGAATGGCAACTATATCGCCCCTCACCTTCTTGATTTCGCAGTCAAGGAATACGACCCCGGGACAGGGAAGGTCTTGAAGACCTTTCCGACCGACGACCGGGGCCGGGAGAAACGGGACTGGCCCTTTACTGCCATTCGACTGGCGGATGGGAACACCCTGATCGGATGCACCAACGGCAACCGCGTGATTGAGGTCGATGGTGCGGGGAAGATTGTCTGGAAAGTGGACAACGCCGACATTGGAGAAGACCTTCTGGACGATGCCTGTGGAGTGCAGCGCCTTCCCAATGGAAACACGGTGATCACCAGTTACCATGCCACTGGTGATCGCGTGAAACTCACCGAGGTGACGAGGGATAAGAAGGTTGTCTGGACATACAGCGGAGGGAAACACGGCTTCCACCACTTCCAGATCCTCACCACCAATGGGAAGCCGATCAAGGACAACACGATGAAGTAAGGCGCGGCTGGCACTGGGATGGAGCAGAAGTTATCTTGTGTTGTCTGGGTTTCATCCGTTGGATACATGGAGTATGAGAACCTCCTTGTGGTTACTAGCTTCCGGGGCCCTCCTTCTGGCAGGGTGTGAGAGATCCCAGCAGACTGAGGAGCAGGCAAATAGCGAGGAACTGCAACCGGTCGAAGAAGCATCAGTGACGCCTGAAGGGGAGCCGGTTGGGGTTGATTCTTCGCTCAGCACTGAACAGGCGGAGGCTCTTCTGGCCCGGGGTCTTGGCCAATGGGAGGGCAGCGGTGTTATCAAGGGCCCCGATGGCGAGGTGTTAGCCGAGATCCCGCTTGTCTCCACAGTGCGCTGGCTTGAGGAGGAGGATGAAGGGTTCAGAAAAAACGGGAAGGAGTCCGGGGAGTCGAAAGTGCAGGAGATGCGGGTCACTGAGAAACTTCCGCAAGGTGATCGCGAACTCGTGTTTACCAGGTGGTATGATAGCGGGAAGGGATTGTTTTTACTGACGCGCCGATTGCCCGGCGAGGGGGTTCCAGTCGAACCGAGCGCTGAAGAGGCCTATGAACCAGGCACAGAGACGTATCTTGGCATTGTCCGCCAAGGCATGCCGCCCGGGGGCAGCTTTACCTGGACGAGTCAGATGACGAGCGAAGCATGGATCTACCGGGGCAAGTTTCTCCAGGATGACAAGCTGGAGTGGACCCGGGTGGATACCCAGCAACCAGCTAAGGAACCAGCGAAGACGGAGCCTGCAGCACCCTGACGGTTGGGAGAGGAGAGAGTGAGTGGTTCCGATCTTCCTGGGGAGCGAAGATCAAGAAAGTGATTTCCGGGTAGTCAGCCCGTGTGGTACCATGCGTTATGAGCACAGTTAAAAGATCTTTTCCCATGGCTGGCATGGTTGCCACATGCCTTGTCATGGTGACAAGTCCGCTTCTTGCGCAAAAACCCGACCAGCAGGGTTCCCGGGAACGGCCGCCGCAATCCAGTCGTGGAAATAGTCCCCGGAACCTGATGCAGAACTTTCCTGTTCTGGCAGCACTTGATGCTGATGGAAATAACGAGATATCAGCTGCTGAAATTGCGGCTGCCAGTGCGGCGTTGAAGACTCTCGATAAAAACAAGGATGGCAAACTGACCGGGGATGAGCTCCGCCCTAGGTTCGCCCCCCCTTCTGGACGACCTGGTCGCAACGAGTCAACCCCTCCCCCCTCCGCCAATGATGCTCGTCCCGGACCACCAGGCGCTCCTGCTCCCAAGGCAGTTGCAGGGTTTGCGCCCCGCGAGATTCTCAAGATGTTGGGTGCCCGGGGGTTGGAAGGCGCTGCTGAGCGCACTCTTGAAGGATATCGGCGTGTTTTCGGGTTCACCGATTTTGACAAGGATGGGCGCCATTCCAAAACGGAATATGTCGATCGCGGCCGCCATCTGACTCGTCAGTCAAGGGCGGGGATCTTCCAAGCCTCCGATGTTAACGGCGACGGATTCGTTTCTGAGAAGGAGTATGTCGTGAATCGAGTCATTACCGACGAGGCGAAGGAAATCTTCGAATCGATCGATCGGAATGATGATAGCCGTCTGACGGTTGAAGAACTCATCGCCAGCAAGAAGTTGAAGGACGGCAAACTGGCACAAGCGGTATTCGAGGCCCTCGATATCAGCGGTGACGGCCAGTTAAATGTCCCCGAGTATCTCCTCGTCTGGGGGCGCTGGGCCCGAAGTTAGCGGTAAAGGATCCTCCCTCCCCGCCCCCCTGGATTGTCGCTGTCACGCTCTGGCAGCGAGCACACCCGTGTTGCGAACCCTGCAGTCTGGCAGGACTCTCGCGGAGGCGCTTACCCGAAATGGGATGCGATTCCTACCGCGATGAGAGCCGGATCGATGTCCTCTTTCTGCTCCTCAAGGGCCGCGGCAAAGGCTTCCACCGCTGCTTCGATCTGCTCAGTAGTATAACCCACGGAGGAGCCCATGGAGTGGAGGGCCTTGAGTTCTTCTTCACCAGTCGTCCCGTCGGCACACATCATTGAAATGATGAAAATAAGGAACAGGGCGCGTTTGAAGGGGTCCTGCGGGAGGGTCAGGTCAACCTCTCCCGGATCGCTCAGGATTCGTTCGACGTCGGCCTGCCCGATCCCGAGGCGGGCGGCGATTCCGCGGAGGATGGTAAGCTCGCTCTCCTCCATCTTGCCGTCAGCCATCATCATGCTGGCCGCCTGCCCGAGCATTGTCTCGGCTTCCTTCGTTTCTGGTGACTTGAATTCTCCCATACTTGGTCGAGTTGCGGTTGTCTGTTCAGGTTATGCCGGACGGGAGTAGTGCCAAGAATAGAATCAGGTGAACTGGTCAGGATGCGGGGACGAGTGATGTTGTCCGCTCAGGGATGCCCGGCATGAGAGTGTTCGATGAGCTCGGGGAAAGGATTTGAGGCTTGGAAAGGAAGCGTCATACGATAAGAGGATTGGTGATGAACCGATTGCTTCCATTAGTGCTCTCTGTTGCCCTTCTGGGTTGTGGGCAGAAGGATGATGTGCCGCCCGGGATTGAGAAACAGGAACAGG
>JAKVCR010000149.1 GCA_022448985.1 Roseibacillus sp. | reverse complement strand
ACGATTTCGGCGCCTTGCTCGCCAACCAGGGCAAACTCGCAGAGGCCGAAACCCACTTCCGCCGGGCTCTCGGGATCGACCCGGACAATGCCCTCGCCAAGCGCAACCTCAAGCTCCTGAACCAGCTGCGCAACAAGTAACCATATTGAATGTTTTTCATGACGCGGGGAGACAGGCCCATGCTTCTCGGTTTTAGCTCTCACGCAACCGCCCGAACTGAAGTGTTGATCCCCCGGTCTCTTTTGCAGAATGTGGGGCGATATGAGATCCCTACTAACTGCCTTCCTAGCTGTATGCTTGTGCCTCCCTCTGATTGGGGGTCAGGAAATTACAGAGGCCATCCGGGCAGAGATTGAATCTACTAAAGTCGAGGCTGAAAAGGGAGACCCCGCAGCTCAAACTATCCTTGGGCTGCTCTATTCCGCTGGGAGGGGAGTTCCAGAAGATGACGAGGAAGCGGCAAAGTGGTTCCGCAAAGCTGCCGGACAGGGGCTCGCGCAAGCCCAGGTTCTCCTCGGGATGGCATACGTCAGAGGCGAAGGAATTCCCAAAAATGACAGGGAAGCGATAAAGTGGTTCCGCAAAGCTGCCGGACAGGAAAATGCCGAAGCCCAACTGAAGCTTGGGGAGATGTATCAGAGAGGTCACGGCGTTTCCCGGGACGACAAGGAAGCGGCAAAGTGGTTTCGCAAAGCCGCCGAACAGGGCCATGCAGACGCGCAATGGGCGATTGGGGCAGCGTATTGGGCAGGCGGCGAAGTTCCCAGAGACCATGTTACCGCATACGCTTGGTTCAACATCTCTGCGGCGAATGGCCAAGAGGAGGCAAAACAAATGAAGTCTTTAATGGGCGAGACCATGACTCCCGCACAAATCGCCAAAGCTCAGGAACTTTCCAAGAAGATGGTCAAAAACAACCCCAAATTGTTGAAGTAAGGACCCAGGCGCAGCATGGGCCGTCCTGACGTCAGGCGGCCTCTCCTTTTTCCTGCGCCACCGCCAGTTAATTGGAGCGCTTTACTCAACCGCTTTTCCCCATCTCCGCCGCCGGCTCACTGGCGGCGTTGGCATTTGCACTCAGCTCAGTTCGCGGTCGCCCTGATCTGGAAGAAGAGGCGCTCCGCAATGGGATCGATCAAGGGATAGCGCATGCTCACCAGCATCGCTCCATCGCCCAGCACCTCGGCGGACACAAACTGCAGGGCGCTTTCGCTGTAATCGAAGACCTCCAGGTCACTGCTCACCCCCACCTCGTAGGTCAGCGCGTGAGTACCCGGGCGCGTCCGGTAGCGAACAAGAATGGCATTACCGCCCTCCTCGGGGCCCACCGAAAGGACATCGGAGGATCCACCGCCGTTGAGAGCATCGAGAACAAAAGCGAATTCCCCGAAATTACTCATTCCGTCCCCATCCGGATCGGCCTCCGCAAGGCGATCGGGGGCGGGAGTTCCCGCCGGAAAGGCGGTGGCCGCCCAGGTGGCGTATGAAACGCCCCCGAGGGGTATTGACGAAGCCTCCCAGTTGAGAGGGTCATCCCCGTAGATCCCCACCGCCACCCGTGCCAGGGAGTCCCCGGCACCATCCGGGGAGAGAGGCCAGGGGGGGACGTCATTGTAGTTGACCAGATCCTCAATCAGCATCGGGTAGAAAGCGGGCGAACCATCACCGGGAACCACCAGGGCATCAGGGCGCAGCAGCCGCACGGAGCCCCCTCCATCGTTCAGCCTGGTGGGCACGGCCCCGTCGTTGGTCCAGGGACCGAGGACGGGAACGAGCGGGTCGAGCCCATACTCGCTCTGGAATCCGCTCAGGGCCACTGCGTCCGTCGGATCAAAATCGACAAGGACGAGGAAGGCGCCCGCCCCCAGGGAAGTGGCTGCGGAAAAGTCAAAGTCGACCTCTCCGCGAAGCTTCCAGTTCGCAAGGTTCTCAGCCATCTCTCCGGCATTGCAGATCGTGATGAACTCGAGTCCCTCGTCGGCCCCGTCCGGGTTATAATGAATTTCCGCGATAACCAGCGAGCCCACTCGCACCGCATTGCCTCCGCTCTCATTCAGAAGGCCGAAGGTCTGGTTCGTCATGGGATAGAGCTCCCCCGAACTTCCGTCCGGCCAGCGTCCGAACGACTCCCCCGCTGCCGCCGCGCCGAACTCCACCCGGTCAACAAAGCGCAACAGGTTCCCCGCCGCATTCGTTTCGAGGAGGTAAAGGTCGTCTCCCTGTGATCCATTCAGGGCAAACGGCACAAGGCTCTCCGCATTCGACACGTTGTTGAATTCGCTCTCGTCGAAGGTCCGCAACCCGCCCGCCGGCAGAACAGTGTTGTCAGCAATGCGGTACTTCTTGAAATCGCCTGCGTCATCGCTCACGAACCAACCCCCGATGTCGAGATCGCTACCCTGCGTATTAAGCAGTTCGAATACATCCACCCCGGGAGGATCAGAGTTGCTGAGAATCTCGTTGAAAACCACACGATTGTCCGGTCCTGCTCCATCCCTTCCCGGGGAGCCGTGAAATTCGCTGCTTGCCCGCCAGTTGTTCCCGCTGTCGAGATAGAGATCCTTCCCGGGCTGCGCCACCGGCACCAGGGAGGGGTTCTCCACCTCGGTCGAACTGCCACGCCCATCTGCGCGGCCGGGCCACGATCCGGCATCGTTGTAGGTGATCGTCTGCAGGGGGACGCCACCCGCATCGGTCACCACGATCCTCTCCCCGCCATTATTAAGAGCCCCCGACCAGGCCCCTGCAACCTGGATACCCGGGAAGTACCAGGGCGACCCGCTGCCCCCATAGCGCGCGTAAAACGCCACCGTGTCTTCAACCGCCACGATATGTCCGCCCGGCGGCACCACCGATCCCAGCGGAAAGGTGAAGTGCACGCCATCCGAGAGCGTCACCCCGGTGAAGTCGACCGTTGCTCCCGAGGTGTTCTTGAACTCGATGAACTCGTAGCTCTCCGAATCGTAAGGATGCCAGTTGATTTCGGTGATGGTGGCGTTGGCCGCGGCCGCCAGTTGCGTTCCTGCCAGGGTGAAGCCTGCCTCGTTCAAGGCTGACCAGGTCGTACCATCGAACACCCGGGCGCGAACAACCGTGGCTTCGTCGATAATCAGTTCCCCGGCGGTAAAGGCGGTGGCGGTGGGGCTCACTGTGCCCCTGCGGGCCCGGGGATCTCTCCCATCGGTAGTGTAGTAAATCGTCCCGGCCGGTGCGGTAAGGATGGGCGCGAACCCCCGCGCCACGAAACCACCCCGGATATCGAACTCCGGGGCATCCACGGGATACCAGTTGGAATGGTTCCGCAGCTGCCGCAGCAGGTTCCTGGTGCGCACCTGAAAATAATCATCCATACGGTTCAGCTCGTTCTGCCATTCGCCATCGCGATCCCACGGAGCACGAGCCGCGCCCCCCTGCCATCGCGCCGTCTCCGCAATGATGCTGGTCCGGATCTGGTCCGCCCTGAATTTGTGCACCTGCGCCACCTTGATGGGCGTAAGCACTCCATCGTGGAAGCAGTGCTTGTAGACCCGGTCGCGAAAGAGGATCCGAAACTCCTCGTCACCCATGAGGCTCCGGAAAATACCGTCAGGCACGTCTTTCCCGAGCACGTTGGCGTTGGGATCCTGCAGGCAGATATCGGAATCCCAGCCGAAGAACTTCCAACCGCCCGACGGCGAACTTGAACGGCCCGGTCCGGCCGCCATCCAGTTCTGGTTTGGATTCCAATCCCACGGATTTCCTGCGTAATAGTTCAGGATCTGGTAGTCGATGAGGTTCTCGAGGTCGATCCACCGCATAGCCGCCGCCCTGCCGACTCTGGCGGCCGATTTAACCGAGGCCCATGTCGCCTGCCAGTTGTCGCTGCCCGCCTTGGAACCGTTCGCCCCGTTGGTGTATTCGTAGTCCTCCGGCGGACCCGGCAGGTAGGAGGCCATGAAGTCATCGTTGGGCCATTCATGCAGGTGATACTGCCCATGGTAGGAGCCGTTGACGTAGACATGCACCCAGCGGCCGTGCAGCGATTCGTGTCCCATCGCAAACTGCATGTCTCCAATCCAGCGGTTGCGCAGGTACTGGGCATCGCCCTTCTGCGAGCCCCCGCTGTTGCCCGGATTACCCGGATTGGCGAGCCAGAAGAAGGAGTCGTGAGAGCCGCTTCGCAGGTTCAACCGATTGAAGACATCCGCCGCGCCAGTGCTGTAGGGGTGATCCTTGAACAGATCGTAGCGTAGCTTGGAGGTGCCGTATTCACCGCGGAAGTAGAGACGGAAGTTGTTCTTGGGAGATCCCACGCTGTGACCACCCACCGACTTCATTCCGCAATTGATGTGAAAGCCGGGCTCTGATCCGTCCGGGGTGAAAAACTCCACCGACCGTTCTGACTCGCCGCTGCTGGGCAGGCCTCCCACGATCGAGATCGCGGGCTGCGCGAGGAGGGCATCGTCCATCAATTCGCTGTAAGTTGCATGATTCACGATACTGGAGCGGAAGACGGTCTGCCCCACCACCCCGTCGCGGGCAGGGCTGCTCACGCCATTGACGAAAAGGTATGTATGAGTGCCCACCGGCTGCACCGCCGCGGAGGCGTGAACCGCAACGGCGCGGATGATGCGTGAGCCCCGGTCGCTACCCCCGCTGTCGGGACTGATCCTGATGGGGCTGCTGTAAATCGTGCCGCTGTCTGCGGAAGGCCTGGCTCCATTGGTCGTATAACGAATGACCGACCCCGGCACCGTCGCGCTCAGGGTCAGGTTGAAGCTTGTGTCGTAGAATCCCCGCTCCCGGCTGAAGGTGACTTCGTTGGCTCCATACTGGGAGGCAGACCCGTTCATTACCCCCGGCGTCGGGGTGAGAAACCCCTGCCCGCTCCCGGAACGATCGTAGCCGAAGCCGACATCCGGAAACTGGAATCCGAACGCATACTGGTCTGCGATGGTGACTCCGTCCGGCTTCACCAGGGCGAGGTAATCACCCACACTCGAGAGCTCGAAATTGGTATGCAGCTCCTCGCCTGCCACCGCACGGTCCTTGCCCGAGGCAACGATCAGGAGGTAGCCGTTGGGGCTCACCTCTACCGGGGGAAACTGCCACTTGGTGAGCTCGTCCGGATCATCCGTGAGGAACCATCCATCCAGGTTCAACGTGGATTCCTGCTCGTTGTATAACTCGATCCAGTCCGGGAAATCCCCATCCTCGTCCTGTCGCCCGGTTCCGTTGCTGGCCACGAACTCGTTGATGCGGAAACTCGGATCGAGCACCGCGATGGCGAAAGCTTCTTCCTGCCAGAGCCCCGCCAGGTCGGTCGTGCGCACCCGCAGGCCGAGGCCATCTGCTCCGACAGGAATGGGCGACGCCAGGCGCAGCTCATTTCCGTTGGCGATCGTGAAGAGACCATTGTCGGTGTCACCCGGGCCCGGAACCAGGGTGTACTCGTGCTGGTCGCCTGCATTCCCGTCCGTGGTGGACAGGGTGCCCACCAGCGCGCCGGACGGCGCATCGGTGTTAAGACCACTCGCCGAGAGGTTGAGGGCGCTCGGGGCCAGTGCCGCGGTCACGGTCAGGACGAAGTCCTTTTCAAGGGTGAGCGTGTCGCTGTCCGTGGTCCGCACCCGGATAGCATGGTTCGTCCCCGCTGCACCGGGCGTTGCGGCCAGCGTGAGCCTGTCATCGGCAATCGCGAAAACACCCCCGGGGTTGGAGACCAGGGTGTAGGTGTGAGTGTCCCCCGAGTTGAGGTCGTCCGTCGTGAATGTCCCTATTTCCGTTCCAGCCGGCTGGCCCGGAAAGAGATCCCCCGCCGCCAACAAGATGTCGTGCGGGGCCTCCGGATCGGACACGAATTCGATTTCGAAGTTGAAGGAATAATTCCGTCCCCCGGCCCCGGAGGAGAAGTCGCCCCTCACAGCATCGTTGACGGCCGGCTCGTGGTTGGGGCCCGGAGTGTTCTCCACGAACATGCCGCCGCCCCCACTCCCACCGAAGGGAATCAGGCCCCCTCCGTTGTCGTCGCCCCCTTCCCACTGCTGCAGCACCGCGATGTGGTAGGTCGAGCCGTCGCCCAGATCCACCTGGGCGCTCCCCGCCGTCAACCCGAAGGATACCGACTTCAAGCCCGGACTGTTGGGCGCGTTGGGAGTTCCTATTCCATGGACACGGTAGTCTCCCCCGCTACGCCGCACCAGAATGGGCGTGACATGATGAAGACCATCCGCCCGGTTCGAGTCCGCCCAGAAGTTGAAAGTGGTCACCGTGCCAAGGTCGATGCCTCCCGGACCGGTGATGGCAGGATCCATGACGAAGAGCCCGGACCACCCGTCCGTCCCCCCATTGTCATCGAGAGAGTTTCTCCCCGCAATGACCGTCTCGGCCGGCACGGGGAGGATCAGGCACAGGAGAAGCAGGGTGAGAAGCGGGGTTAACTTCATGAGTCAGGAAGGGGGGGCTCCAGAACGCGGGAGGAGGAGCTGATTCCTGCCCGTGGTCGTGACCAACCATCATCTCACAGATCATTGGCAGTAAGGTCAATCTGACATTTCGGAACAATTTGGACCCTCTCCCCCAAAGTGGTGAATTGTCGTTTACACCGGACGTGCGCCTTGCCAGCAACAGGACTGCTCCAACCAGATCAAGATTAATGCAATGCCACTTGCTGGCCCTCTCGTCCCTGCTCACCATGAGCTGCTCAGCACCTCCGCTGTCATCGTCACTGCCGGCAACACCGATCCCTCCCCTTTCCTACCTATGCCCGGCCAAGAAAATCTAGAAACAAGCCCTCTTATTGATTGAATAGAGCCTCTTCACTCTACCAGCGTTATGCGCATGAAATCCATCCCCACCTCTCTTTCCATCCTTGCCGCTGGAATCGGCATGGCAAACGCAGCAACCGTTATCGGAGACGGCGTCGCCGTCGCTGACGGCACCGGAGGCGCCGACGGATGGTCCGGAGTCAGC
>JAKVCR010000148.1 GCA_022448985.1 Roseibacillus sp. | reverse complement strand
TCGGTGTGCTCAGCAGGCGCCCCGGTGGCGGTCAGGTTGGCGGAACCGTTGATCGGGGTGGCCACCACCTTGACGCGGTCGTCGAAGTTCTCGGTGAAGGCGAAGACGCCGTCGGCATCGTAGAACTGGAAGATGAAGGCGAGGTCGTAGTTGTCGCCAAGGAGGTCAATGCCCCCGTTTCCGGGCTCAAGGTCTACATCAAGGGCAGTAATGAGGCTGGAATTGGGGTCGTCCAGTTCGCCGAAGGGAGCTTCCTGGTCAACATTGTCGGGCTGCGCGCCGGTGTAGTCATCGCCGCCGACGTTGAGACCGTCCGTGCGGCGGTAGAGAAGACTCTCCGGAGTGTGCTGCGCGAGCAGAAGCGGAGACATAAGGGCCGCGCAGAGAAGCGAGATGATTACGGTATGGGTCTTCATCGTTCGATGGTTGGGTTCTGTTATTGGGTTTTAGAGGTATGCTGCGGACAATTTCCTGCACTGCAGGAAAGGTCATGGCGCAATCCCCAAAGTAGGCTTAATGCTGATCTGATCGGGGGATGGGGGTCAATGGGAATCAGAATCAGATCAAAGCTCAGAAGCGTGAGGCGCTGGGGGACAGGCTCCGTAAGCGATTTCTTTTGCGCAAAGCAGGAAATCGAACCAGTCAGGATATTCCTGATGAGTTGATAGATATTCCGCTACCAGCCACGTTCGCGATAGGGCATGCCACCGGAGTAGAGGGAGATTCGTTCCCGGATGGCATCGATCGCCGGTTTGTTTTGTGGAGGGATGAGAGAAATAGCCTTGTTAGCGGCCACGATGGCCTCCTGGAATCTTTCGGCATTGGCGAGGGCGATCGAATGCGTGTCCAGATAGAGAGGGGATCGCTCCTCGGTCTGCTGGCAGAGGCGCGTGGTGATGGCGAGTGCTTCCTGGGGGGAGCGAAGATTCTCGTCGGGATGACTGGCGAGAATCCAGGCAAGGTTATTGGCTGCCTGGGCAAGATCCGGGACGCGTGCGAGGGCCTTGCGATAGTTTTCGATGGCTTCAGGCAATCGCTTGAGCCGGACTTCATTATTTGCCAGGTGATAGCGGACCAGGCCATTGCGGGGTGTGGCCCGGACGACTTTCATGTACACCTCGTGCGATGTCTTGAAATCTCCCAGTCGAAAACGCATCAGCCCGAGGTCCATGAGGAGTGCCAGGTCGCCAGGGTTGAGTTCCGCGGCCTTGCTCATCTCCTGCTCGGCCCTGCGCAATTGCCCCACCAGAAAATACTGGCGTCCGAGTTCCAGTCGGATGCGCACGTCCTCCGGTATCAGGTCGCGAGCGCGGGACAACTGTTCGATGGCGAGTTTGCGGCGATCGGACTTGAGCCCGTTCAGGAGACCGGCCATGTAATAGATGTCACCGAGATTGCGCCTGCTCCCGGGGTCATCTGCCTTTGGTTCGAGGAGGGAGGCGCAGTGTTGCAGATAAGCGGCACCAAGTTCGACTTCATCGTGGTCGGCCATGATGGAAGCAACCCGGGTGGGTCGACCCGGAACGGCCTTACCAATCCAGCGTCCCGGGAAGGGGATGGCGGCATTGCGCCGGGCTCCAGGGGGCTGGTCCGTTTTCGTCAGGCGCAGGTCCTGGAGGAGCTGGTTGACCGCAACCGGCCCTCGATAGAAGGCCACCAGTTCCCCGTCGGTGTTGACCAGGAAAGTGCTCGGAACGGGGAGGGGAGTTCTGCGATCGAGGACGGAGCGCTGCAGAAAGTCGAGGCCCTTGAGGGCTGCTTCCGAGATGGACAGGTTGGGGAAAGGGGAACTGGCCCGGGCAAGGGCGGTTCGTGTCGCTTCCGGTGGGGCCCCGCCGTGGAGGTGGTCGGTACTGAGGGTGAGCACGTCGAGGCCTGCTCCTGAGAGATCGTTACGGTGAGCTGACCATTCGGATAATTCGGCCACACATGCGGCGCAGGTACTTGACCAGATATTGATGGCGAGAGGGCGTTTTTCGTCAGGGACGTAGGGTTGCGGTTCCCCGTTTTTCCCGATCACTTCCAGGGGGGGCAAGGGAAGCCCTGCAGGAGCGATGGTGCGCGTTGTTCCGGTGGGAGGAAGGGGAGTCTGTTCCAGAGGGGTCAGGACAACGCGCTGTCCTGGTGGCGAGAAGAGGCGAGCCGTCCCGGTGCCTTGCTCGATGAGGCAGAATGTACCCGCCTGCAGGCCGGTGAAGCTCTCGGCCGGTCCGCCGGGCCATTTGACCACCAGCCTGGTGATTCCGGTGGCTTTGCCGATGCCGAAGTGGACCCAGTTGCTGGACTGGGAAAGGAAGCCTTCCCCGCAGCGCAGGGTGCGGATGCGTGTGGCCGGGGTCACCCCTTCGAGGGTTAGCTCCAGGCGCGCCCCGATGGCGTCACGGTTGCAGGTCCTGCCGTCACCACGAAGCTTGATGGCAATGAACTTCCGGCCGGGCGGGGTGTGATTGGTGAGAAAACGCACCCGGGGTGAGTTGCGGTTTGTCATCCAGACGTCGAGATCACCATCAAAGTCCCAGTCGACCGTGGCAAGTCCCCGGCCATCGTCGGGAAAGCCGAAACCGGTGAGGGCTGAGACATCCGCAAAACTGGCCTCTTTGCCACCGGTGTTGAGGAATGCGCAGTGGCGTTCGTTGCCGCTGAAGGTGCGGTCCTCGTGCAGGAGGCGACTCAGGGCCCGCCAACCCTGCTTGTAGGAGGCGATAGCGGGTTCAGAGAAATCATCGACGGGCGATTGCGACACGACCTGTCGCCAGTAGACACTTCACAAGTCTCCTGTGTCCGCAGTAGTGATGAAGCCATTGGCGACCAGGATATCGTCCCGGCCGTCATTGTTGAAATCGACGAACTTCGAGCCCCAGGCCCAGCGCCCCATGTTAACCCCGGCCCCGATCCCGACGTCCTTGAAGGGCTTGCTGGCAACGCCCTCAAAGAGGGAGTTGCCGATCGCGAGATGCTGGAATTGTCTCCGAATGTCCTCGGGGAGGTTGGACTTGAACTGTTTCTGGTAGGTGATGCGGTTTCCGGCACTGGAGAACATGTTGCTGGTGTAGACGTCCATCTGGCCATCGAGGTTGAAGTCGGCCCAGCTCACCGACATTCCGGAAGAGGTATCCTCAAGGTGCAACCCGGCTGCAATTTCAGAGAAGGAGCCGCCTTCGTTGCGGTAGAGGCAGTTCCGGCCATAGTCATTGGCAACGTAAAGGTCCTGGTCGCCATCGTTGTCGTAGTCTTCCCATGAGGCTGCGAAGGAGTGGCGGGAGTTGTTTGTATTCATACCGGTGACTCCGGTGACGTCCTTGAATCCCAGGTTGCCCTCGTTACGCCACAGCATGTTGGGGCCTCCGTTGTTGGCATCGTGAAAAGGCATGGGCTCTCCCATTGCTCCGCCCCGCAGTTCGGAATGGGACGGGTTGTATCCGCAGATGTAGAAATCGACGAGGCCGTCGTTGTCATAGTCGGCAGCTGCCAGTGAGAATGACTGGGCCTTGGTGGAGGAGCCGAATGCAAGGGTGAAGGCCCCGTTGCCATCATTGGCCATGACCATCACCCGGAAATCCTGTGAAACGATCAGGTCACGGTCGCCGTCATTGTCGAGATCGACGAGGAGCGCTGCAGCACAGTATTCAAGCCACCCGGCACCACTGGTTTTGGTGATGTCGCGCAGCGTGCCGTCCGGATTCTGGAGAAACATCCGGTTTGGGAGGCCGCCCTGCTGGCATACATAGAGGTCGTCGAGGTCGTCACCGTTGATGTCGCCAATGGCAAGGCCATGATTGGCCACCGGATCGAGCCCCAGTTCGCGGGGCAGGCGGGCCCTCCAATGGTCCGAGGAATGAAGGAACTGTCTGCGATATGCATCTTCTCCCTCGAGGAGGGTCCGGGTCGCATCGGCGAAGAGGGGTTGGGAGCCGATGGATTGCGTGATCTCCTCGTATTTGGTGAGCGCGATCGAGGTCAGGATCGGGGGCTGGTCGGGTGAAATCCTCCAGGTGCAGGACCAGGTCGCGTTGATCTGGGTCCGCGACTGCTCGCCGTGGTTGAGGATGTCCACCAGGACCAGGCAATTGGCCGTGCCTTTTTCCCCGGGGAAAACGCGGAAGATTTTCATATGGGGATCGATGGAGCCCTTGTCGGGGCGAAGCTTGTTCAGGGTGGTGGCAAGGGCCGCGATCCCGGATGTTTTATTGTCCGGTAAGGCAGGGGGACGCCGGACGAGGAAGCGGCCGTCGTCGAAAGTGAGTGACAGGTTCTCCGGCCGCAGTGGTGTGGTGGATACGTCAGCCACAGCCAGTTCCCCCAGGGCGCCAGCCTGTATGTCCACGGGACCTCCGAGGAGGTCTTGGAGAATGTACAACTGCTCCCCGGCTGCAGCACTGAATGCCTCGGAGGCCCATCCGTCCTTGCTGGGGTCCATCCGTTCGTAGGCATCGCGGAGAGGAGCGATGAGGTTGCCCTCGCCCAGGCCAGGAGCGGTTTTGGTCGGTCCGGCCTTTAGTGCAGGGCTTGGGGGGAGCAGAGGATCGGGGGTCGCAATTGAAGGGGCGGACGGGACGATAGAGCTCTCGTCCGGGCGGGAAGATTGTTCCTTGGGAGGAACGGTTTCGTTCTCGGGGTTTCTGCCCTGCTCCCCACAGGCGGTGAGCAGGATCGCCAACGTGAAAAGTCCCAGGTCACGGGTGCGCAGGAGGCGGACGGTAGCCGTGGGTTTCATTGTAAGAAGGAGAATCCTAGCATAGACGCCGGGACCAACAAGGGCGGGAAAGACAGCGGTTTTCCAGATTGTGCGGTTGAATCTGAACCCGGGAAGACGGGGGCTTACCCGACCCTTGTGAAGAGAGGCCCTACGCGAAGATCTCGTGGACGACCTTTCCGCCCTCTGGCCCGGTAAGGCGATGGAGGCGTCCCTGGTGCGGGAAGGTGAGCTTGTCGTGTTCCAGTCCGAGCAGGTGAAGGATGGTGGCGTGGAGATCGCGGAAGTGAATCTTGCCCTCCACGGCCTTGGAGCCAGTCTGGTCGGTGCTGCCGTAAGCGAGGCCTTGTTTCACGCCGCCTCCAGCCAGCCAGAAGGTGAATCCGGCCGGTTGGTGGCCGGTCTCATCCTTTTTATCGGATGGTTTCAGGCCCGGTCTGCCAAATTCGCCACCCCAGATCACAAGGGTGTCATCAAGGAGGCCGCGTTGGCCAAGGTCTCCAAGGAGCGCGGCAATGGGGGCGTCTGTCGATTCGCAATTGGCCTTGAGGTCGCGGCGGTGGTTCTTGTGCTGATCCCAGCCGTTGTGGGAAACCTGGATGAAGCGCACGCCTGCTTCCGCGAAGCGCCGGGCGAGAAGGCACTGGCGGCCAAAGTCGGATGGGCGGCAGGTGCCCACCTTGATATTCCTGCCGACCCGGTAGCGTTCAAGGGTTGACTGCGATTCGGTGCTCACGTCGAGGAGGGAGGGGGCGAGGGCCTGCATCCGGAAGCCGAGTTCCATGGATTCGATCACGTTTTCGAGGCGCGGATCGTTCGACCGGCTCCCGAGATGATCGCGATTCATGGCCTGGACGATGTCAAGTTGCCTGCGCTTGGTCCGCTGCGAGAGGTGGTCGCTTGTGACGTTGGGGATAGTGGCGAGAGACATGCTCTCCCCGTTGGTTCCGATGGGAGTTCCCGTGAAATAAGAGGGAAGAAATTCCCCCGAGGAGACGAACTGTTCATGGGCGTTGAGGCTGACGAACCCGGGAAGGTTCTCGTTCTCGGTACCGAGGCCGTAGCTTATCCATGACCCCATGCTGGGACGGGGGCGAAGGCGTTCGCCGGTAATCATCTGCCGGAAGGACTGCGCATGATTGCCGGTATCGGCGTGCATTCCGTTGAGCACACACAGTTTGTCGGCATGCCGGGCCACTTCGGGGTACAGTTCAGAAATCCAGAGGCCACTTTCGCCGTGCTGGCTGAACTTGAAGGCCGATCCCGGATGCTCCGTTTTGCCAGACTGTGGCTTGTAGTCAAAGGTGTCGAGGTGTGCCGGGCCGCCGGGCATGCACAGAAAGATCACTCGTTTGGCCCGGGGCTGAATGGGAGGTGTCTTCTGATGGAGGCTGCCTGCGGAGGCGCCGGTTCCACAGAGGGCATTGAAGGCGAGGGAGCCGAAGCCGCAGCCAGCGGTCTGCAGAAATGTGCGTCGGGAAGGAGTTCGCATCGCTTCGTTCACTTAGTCAATATAACGAAACTCGTTGCTTGCCAATAACGCTTGGCAGAAACTTGCCCATGCCCGGATGGTTGAGTCAGCCCCGGAGAGGTCTGTTTCCTGTTCATCGATATGGGAAAGGGCGCGCGTTGTTTCCTTTTCGGAAGGGTCGCGTTGCAAGGCCTGCCGGTAGGCTGCAGTAACCCTGGATGCAGGATGGGCCTGTGGCTCAGCCAGGATTTGCTCGGCCATGGAGTGGGCCTGGGCGATTAACAGGGGGTTGTTCAGGAAGAAGAGGGCCTGGCTGGGTGGGGTCGATGTGTTACGACTGCCTGTAACCTTCATTCCATCAGGCAGGTTGAAAGCGACCAGTTCCTGTGGCAGCGCGTTGCGCAGCATGCAGAGATAGACGCTGCGATGCTGGCTGGGTTTATGCAGGTATTTGGCCTCGCCAGGTGGCCAGTTCAGAAGAATATCGAGATCAGCGATCGCGGAACCCCGCGAGGGGTTGAGGTCAAGGCTGCCCCCGGCCTGCAGGATGCGGTCCCGCAAGGACTCCGCATCAAGGGTCCGGCGTGTGTGTCGGCCGACGAGGATGTTTGCCGGGTCTGCGTTGAGTAACCGGTTGTCGTCGCAGACGCTATCGAGCTGGTAACTCCGGCTGAGGGTAATGTCCCGGATGAGTTTCTTGATGGACCAGTTGCCGTCCATGAAGCGATGGGCGAGATGATCGAGGAGCTCCGGATGAGAGGGGCGGGCCCCATAGACGCCGAAGTCATCCGGGGTATTCACCAGTCCTCGTCCGAAGAGATGCAGCCAGATCCGGTTTGCCATGACCCTGGCGGTCTGCGGGTGATCGCCCCGGGTGAGCCATTCAGCCAGTTGCAGGCGTCCACTTGTATCTGATGTGATGGTGGGAGGGTCCAGCTTGGTTGCGCAGGCAGGCAGAAACCCCCGCGGGACGCTGGGGCCGAGTTTCTTGGAGTTGCCATCGATGTTGATCTTGCAGTCCGCGATTGCCTTGCCTTCCCGCACTCCCATTGCGAAGGCCGGCCTGGGTGCTTCCTTGGTGCCGGGTTCCTGCCCGGAAGCGGCGTGCAGGCGTTTGGCCTCCTCCGGGCCAAGGCCCCGGTCGAAGACGGCCAGGTGGGCAAGGAATCCCTTGAGAGGAGCGAAGCGGTCATTGCGGGCACCGATGCAGATTGTCCCGTTGGCCGGGGCCGCGACCTGCATCTCGGAATCGATCTCGGGTTCGCCATTCAGGTAGAGACGCATGCGCTTGCCGTCGCGGGCAAGGACCACATGATTCCAGCTGCCGGGAGCGAGGATCCTGGAGCCGGCTGCGCCCTCGTTCTGCCTGGTGCCGTTCCAGAGGAAGAGTTTGCCGGACCGACCCGGTTCGTGGGTGCCCCCAATCCCGAGGTGATCTCCCTTCTGCTCCTTGTCACCGAGCACGGCATGGGAGAAGAGGTAGGCGGTAATGGCCCGGGCGGTATTGGCGAGATCGTTGCGGAACCAGAAAGAGACGGTGTAGCTGTTGGCTGGAAGAGCAGGCCCAGCCTGCAGGCGTCCTTTATCTGTCGTGGCAAAAGTTTTCGGGGAGAGCTTCACCCCTTTCTCAACGACGAGGTTTTCCGCCGGGCCCGACAGGGACGCATGGAGGACGGGTTTCAACGTATTGATGGCCTCACCGTAATCCCGGGCAAATTCCGGGGGTGGCATTTTTCCTGGTTGGTCAGTTTTTACCCGCAGGTCATGGAGGGGAGTGGGTGGCGCGGTGAGTTTTTCGTTGGCCGCTTTTCCCCAGAGGGTCTCGGTGCTCTTGAAGATGCCGGCGAGGGCGTAGTAGTCCCGGGTAGAGATCGGGTCGTGCTTATGGTCGTGACAGCGGGCGCAGGCGACACTCAGTCCCATCGTCGCGGTGGTCACGGTGTTGATCTGGTCGTCCACCACGTCCATCGCGAAGTTCTGGTTCATTGCGGCAGCCGGTTTATGCCCGATGGCGAGGAATCCGGTGGCGGTGAGGTTGCGGTGGCGTTCCCCGGGGGAAGAGGAGGAAAGGAGGTCCCCGGCAATCTGCTGCTTCAGGAAGAGGTCATAAGGGACGTCGTCGTTAAAAGCCTGGATGACGTAGTCCCGGTAGCGCCAGGCGTGGGGGAAGGTTGGATTGCGTCCCAGGCCATCATTGCCATTTGACTCCCCGTAACGCGCAATATCAAGCCAGTGTCTCCCCCACCGTTCGCCAAAATGAGGGGAGGCCAGGAGGTGATCGACGAGGTTGACGACTGCGGTTCTCCTGTCCTCGCGACAGGCCTCCAGGAAGCTGTTGATCTCCTTATAGGTTGGAGCCAGTCCGGTAAGGCCGAAGTAGAGTCGACGGATGAGCGTGGAGGGAGGAGCATCGTGGGCAGGCCGGAAATCCCGTGATTCCAGCCGGGAAAGGAGGAACCGGTCGATGTCATCCCTGGGCCAGTCCTGGTCGCGCAGCTGGGGGGGAGTTGGTTTGCCGAGTGGCTGGAAGGACCAGAGGGCGGACTCATCGGACTTTACTTCCGGTGGGTTCTTTTCCCCGGGGGAGGTGCGGGGATCGGGAGCCCCACGTTTGACCCACTCGACAAGATCGTTGACGACAGCTTCCGGCAGGGAAGGCTTGTCGGTGGGGGGCATGACAAGATCGTCGTCCTCTTTCCGGATTGCCCGGATGAAAAGGCTCTCCCCGGGGCGGCCGGGGACAATCGCAGGGCCTGATTCCCCGCCTTGGAGAAGTCCCTCGGCATGATCCAGATAGAGCTTGCCGCCCACCTTCTTGGAACTTGCGGAGTGACACTCGTAGCAGTGGGTCACCAGGGCGGGGCGAATCCTGCGCTCGAAGAATTGCGGGTCCTGCTCTTCGGTGCGGGACTCGGCCAGAGCCTGGGCTGCAGGCAGGCCCTTGGCGGCAAGGTCTACGATCGCAAGCTTTCTGAATTTAACCCATCCTGCGTGGCCTTCCGCCCCGTAGGTCTGGAAGCCAATTACTCCGGCAGCCACGTGCTCGGGCTTCGGATCGGGGTCGGTGTAATCGACAATTGGCTGACCGTTCAGCCATACCTGTATGTGAGCTCCCACCGCCCGGATGCGCAGGTGATTCCACTGTAACGGCTTGCGGATCTCATCCTTCTCGTCGCCCTTGTCGAGCCACTTCTTGTAGTGAAGACCGATGTACTCCTCCGCTGCTCCCCTGCCAATGTTCACCTGGTATCCACGTTGGCGGTCTTGCCCGGGGCCATGCCGGAGATACACCCCGCTGTTATATTTTCCGTGCTCATCGATCATGAAATCCAGCTCCAGTTCAAAGTCCTTGAAGGATCTGGTTGTCATGAGAATTCCGCTTTTCCTGGGATCGCCATCCTGCCCCCCGATAATCACACCATCCTCTGCCCTCCATTTGGCAGATCCTACCGACTGCCATCCCTCCAGAGATTTCCCGTCGAAGAGAACAATCTTCTCGGCTCCAACCGGAACGGAACCCAGGGAGAAAAAAGCAGATAAAA
>JAKVCR010000147.1 GCA_022448985.1 Roseibacillus sp. | reverse complement strand
CCGACGAGGTCGCCGCGGCCGAGGCGATGGAGAACTGGTACATCCGGGAGGCACACCTCAATAATGCCCGGTTCACTCATGGTATCGCGGTCCAGGACTTCCGGCGCAATGCCTTTGAAACGGAGGCCGGATTCGTCGACTCCGGAAGTCATGACACCGTGAAGCTGTCGCTCAAGGCCAGCTATTTTCAGGGACAACCGGTATCCGGGGCCGACGTCGAATGGTTCTATCGCAGCCGGGAGGCTGGATTCTATCCACCCAACTTCCGCGACTATCTGTTCTGCGACCATCGCTCCTACGACGCCTATTACTGGTCTCACTACTTTGGCTACGGTGGAGATTCCTATCGCCGCTCCTTCGGCACCCGGGACGGAACCTCAACCCTTGACCAGGATGGCCACGCAAACATCACCTTCGACCTCGAGGAAATAGATTTTCCCTCCCCCCGCACGGTGAATGTAACAAGTGAAATCCGCGATCAGCGAAACCAGACCCTCTCCGCCGAGGCGGCTACCACCGTCCACAGCTCCGATTACTACGTGGGAATCTCCCGCCTCGACAAACTCGTCCGGATCGGGGACGAGATCAAACTGCGTGCCGTGGCGGTGAACTCCGACGGCAAGCTGCTCACCGGAGACCCGGTCAACCTCAACCTGCGGATCGAACGTGAAATACACGAACAGATCAAGACCAGGACCGCGAACGGGACAATCGCCGTGCGCAACGAGAGGAAGATTGAAACCGTCCTCGAGAATCAACCCTTCCAGATCAACCCTGGGGAGGCAGCTGACGGAGGATCGGTCCTACCCTTCAACCCTCAGCATGCGGGAAGCTATATCCTTACCCTCTCTGGGAGCGATTCCCGCGGACGCTCTATCCGGACCTCCGTCACCCAGCGGGTCTACGGCTCCAAGGAATATCCCTGGGCCTACGAAAACGGCATGCTCATCAAGCTTGTTCCTGAAAAGAAACGCTACCGCCCGGGAGAAACTGCCCGCATCCTCGTGCAGTCTCCCATCGAGGGAACCGCCCTCGTGACCCTCGAACGTGAAGGGGTGCATCGCCACATGCTGAAAAAGCTCACCGCCGAAAACCCGGTGGTGGAAATACCCCTTACCGACGAGGACGCTCCCAACACCTTCGTCTCCGTCCTCGTCATCAAGGGATCGCAGGACAACCTGCGCAAGCACAAGGAACCCATCCTTCGCCTTGGTTACTGCGAACTGGCCGTCGAGGTCTTGAAAGAGCGCCTGGAGGTCGAACTCAAGATCCCGGGGGACTACCACCGCCCGGGCGAGGAAGTCACCATCGAAGGGCTCGTTCGTGACCATGCAGGCAACCCCGTCAGTGGGGCCGAGGTGACCATTTATGCTGAAGACGAAGGCACGCTTGCGGTAGCAGGTTACGCCAACCCTGATCCCGTCGGTCTGTTCTACGCACCCCGCAGTCTCCGCACCGAGGCAGGCACTTCCCTCGGGAATATCCTCTCCGAGAATCCCGCCCAACGCCAGACCTTCAACAAGGGCTTCTTCATTGGAGGAGGTGGAGAAGATTTCCTCGGCAACCTGGAGGGTCCGGAGGTGCGGAAGGACTTCAATCCCTGTGCCGTCTGGATGCCCGCCCTCGCAACCACCGGGGATGGTCGATTCAAGATAGAGTTCACGTCCCCGGATACCCTGACCCGTTACCGGGTCATTGCCGTGGCTCATCATGGACCGGCACGCTTCGGGCGGGAAGTTTCCGGGTTCACCGTGAAGAAACCTCTCATGCTGGAGCCCTCCACCCCGCGCTTTGCCCACCAGGGAGATCGCCTGCAGCCCAAGGTCCTCGTCCAGAATGCGACCTCCTACACGGGCACCTGGGACATTTCCCTCAAGACCGGCAGTATTACAAAATTCGTCGAGCACGACGAAAAGAAGGAGACGAAATCCATCACCATCCCCGCCGACAGCAACGCCACCGTCACCTTTGACCTGTCCTTTGGCGAAACCGGTCAGACGGACTGGCAGTGGACTGCCATCCCGCGCTCCCTCGAGGGGGTGGCCCTCGATGAAAAGCTTCGCCGGGAACTCTCCGATGCGGTGGCCAGCAACTTCGCGGTCGAGTATCCCATGCCCCTGCTGAGGGAAACCCGGTTCATCAAGTTCGAGAACCCGAGCGCCCGGCAGGATATGCTGGAAGGTCTCTCCAGGAAACTGCTTGAGGGGCGCGGTGAAATTGAACTGGAGTTCGGGCGCTCTCTTCTCCTGGAGGCCGGCGGAGCGCTGGATTTCCTGCTTGGCTACCCCTACGGGTGCGTGGAACAGACGACCTCCAGCACCATCCCCTGGATCGCCGCCCTGAACCTTCGTGATGTCGCCCCCGCCTTCCAGAAAAAGACTGTGAGGGAAATCAAAGACAGCATTCAGGCCGGTGCCAACCGACTCCTCTCCATGCAGTGTGACGATGGTGGTCTGGCCTACTGGCCAGGCGGCAGCACCTCTGAGGCATGGGGATCTGCCTATGGAGGAATGGCTCTCGTGCTCTGCAGGGAGGCCGGTGCCAGCGTCCCGGAAAGTGCCCTGCAGGCACTGCGCACCTACCTTGCCGGGAAGCTACGTGGAGTGATCCAGTCTGGAGACTGGTGGGATATCGAGACCGCCTGCCGGAGTTGCTACACCCTGGCTCTTACCGGGGACCCTCAGGTTTCTTATCATAACAAGCTCCTGGAAATTCAACAGCGGCTCACTCCCAATGCCCTGAGCTTCCTCTCCCTCGCGGTTGCGAAATCAGGGGTAGAAAACGCAACCACACAGGCCCAGGAAATTCTCACCCTGCAGACAGAACAAAGACCCCGCAGTGGACATTTCATGAGCTCTCATCCTGTCCAGGCCTGCAGGCTCCTCGCCCTCGTCAACAGCAACCCGAAGTCTCCCGAATGCGATGAGGCCATTTCCCGGATTCTGGAATCCCGCGGGCGCCGCTCGGGACACTGGGGCACCACCTGGGGCAACGCTTGGACCGTATTCGCCCTCGGGGAGTATGCCCGCCTTGTCGAATCCGGGAATGCTCCCCCGACCATCACCCTCGAAACTGATGAAGGGCGCCAGCAATTCGCCCTGAACGACCAGTCCCCCTCCGCATTCATCCGGATCCCGCTGCACAAGGGGCTGAAAGCCAATGCTGCCACCTCCACTCAAGGATTTGCCCGGGTGAAGCTTGCCTCCAAGCCCGAACTGGCTCCTCAACAAGCAGTCTCCAGCAATGGCTTGCAGATCCTGCGCCAATACCATCGCGTGCTTCCAGATGGGAAAACCGAACGACTGGACCAACCTGCAGTGGGAGATCTCATCCGGGTGGACCTGCAGGTTACCATGCCGCGGGACGGCACAAGATATCTTGCCATCGACGATCCCCTCCCTTCCATATTCGAAGCCGTCAATACCGAGTTCGCAAGCCAGGCCGGGCGCCTGCGGAAGGAAGGCAACTGGCGCATCTCACATCAGGAGATTCGTGATGACCGCGCGGTTTTCTTTATCAACCACCTGCCCCGTTCGGGGAGCTACACGCTATCCTATCACGCCCGCGTGACGTCTGCAGGGTCAGCGGTTGCTCCTCCCGCGAAGGTAGAAGCCATGTATGAGCCGGAATTCTTCGCCCTCTCCGCAAGTCGTCACTTCACCACTCCCAACCCACTCAAGGCCGCCGCCCGCTGATACCGGAGCAATCTCTCCCATGATGGTCTTTCTTCCATGGTCCTGCCGCAGGATTTCTGTCCTCACCCTGATCCGGTGGCTGGAACAGAAAGGACCCAGTCGCCCCGGGCTAGGACGCAAATGCCTGCTCATCGCCTCCCTGGGAGCGGTTTTCTGGGGC
>JAKVCR010000146.1 GCA_022448985.1 Roseibacillus sp. | reverse complement strand
GTTCAGGGGGCTTCCAGGAGCAGCATGTAGCCCCGCCGGGTCCAGAGGAGCAGGTCGGTCTTGCCGTTGCCATCGAGATCGGGGCGCAGGGGGCCGGCGGATTCCACTCCCATGGGAGTGGCCCCGGTGCCGGCGAGGGCGTAGAGACGCTTTCCGGATCCGGTCCAGACCTCGAAACCGTTCTGTCCCCCGATGCCACCGCTGAGGAGGATTTCCGGATTCCGGTCCCCGTTCCAGTCGCCCCAGGTGACCCAGCCCGCCGGAATGTCCTTGTGCCAGAGGTGGTTCTCTTCCGCGCTCCAGAGGACCAGTCCTCCCCGGATCTGGCGCTTGCCGACCGCGACGAGCTCGAGGCCGGGGCGGGAGGGGTCGAAGTCGCCGAGGGTGGCACGCTGCAGGTGGTCGACCCCGGGGCGGCGGTAGTTCCACAGTTTCTCCGGTTTGCCGGTGCGTCCGTCGACGCAGGCGATCGGCCCCTTGAGGGCATCGCAGCCATTGCGGTCGTAGACGATCTCCAGTTCCCCGTCCCCGTCGACATCCCCGCAGAGGATGAAGTCGGTGTGGTTACGCACGGTGTCGTCGGACCAGCGCAGGGTTCCGTCCCCGTTGAGGACGATGAATTTTCCGTTGAGGGAGATGTAGACCTCGTCGATACCGTCCTGGTCGGCATCGTAGTGGGTCATTTCATGGCCATAGAGATTCCGGTGCTGGATCCGGTAATCCCACTTCTTCTCGCCTTTTGCGTCATAGCAGCTGACCTCGGCCCCGACTCGGCAGACCACGGCTTGTTCCTTTTTGTCGAGGAAGTGCCCCACCACGGAGACCTGGTAGTTGTCGTGGGAGCGCGGGAGGGGGAGTTTCCACCTGGTCTTGCCGGTCTGGGCATCAAGGCACCAGAGTTCGCGGCTGAGATTGAAGACGAGTTCGAAGGAGCCGTCGGCCTCGAGATCCACGATCGCGAGACCGCTTTCGCCCCCGAGGGGATCGCCGATCGGAACGCTCTCCCAGGCCCGGGATCCGTCCTGGTTGTAGCAAACAATACGGCGGGTATCGTCCCGGGCGGCACAGAGAAAGAGCTCCACGGTGCCGTCACCATCCACGTCCCCGGCGTTGGCGAGCCAGCCGTTGAGCTGGGCACCGTGCTGATACCAGGCCACCTTGATGCCCGGGATGGCGGTCAGGTCGCGGGGGAGCGGACCTGTTCGAAATCGATATGATGGACCGTTCCGTCCTGGTCCTCACTGGTGGTAAAGGCAGGTTTGGCTCCGGTGGTGGGGACCCATGAGCAACCAAGGAGGATGGCGGCCGCGAGGAGCAGGTTCCGTATGAGGAGCATACCCACGATTAGGGAGGCAAAAAGGCCCCGGCAATCTCAAACTGTTCCTTCCGGCTTTCCTCCCGGCCATGATCGGATGATGATCTCCCCATTGCCATCGTGCGGTGTCCCTGAATTAATTCCGAGTCGATGAGATTGAAGCCCTTTCTGCTCCTGCTCCTGGGCGGTTTATCGACCGTCGCGGCCGAGGTGAGCTATAACAGGGAGGTCCTGCCCCTCCTGGCCAGCAAGTGCCTGGCCTGTCATGGGACGGATGCCGCCAAGCGAAAGGCGAAGTTGCGCCTCGATGACAGGGAGGTGGCTTATGCGGAGCGCGATGGAGTGCGGGCCATTGTGGCGGGGAACCCCGAAGAGAGTGAACTGATCCGACGCATCTTCTCGAAAGACGGGGAGGAAGTGATGCCGCCCCCCGGGGAGGGGAAGGCTCTCACCGAGAGCGAGAAGGAACTGCTCAAGCAGTGGATCAGGGAGGGGGCCAGGTATGAACGGCACTGGGCTTTCAAGACCCCGGTGAAGAGTGAGGTGCCGGACCCGGGCGAGCGGGGTGTCAATGAGATCGATGCCTTCGTGCACGAAGAGGTGTCGAAGGCCGGGTTCCAGCCGCAGCAGGAGGCGGTGAAGGAGGAGCTCATCCGGCGCGTGTCGATTGATCTTACAGGGCTTCCTCCCACCACCGGGGAGGTGGAAGCCTTTCTTTCCGACCAGTCGGAGCAGGCCTATGCGAAGGTGGTTGACCGGTTGCTGGCCTCTCCACGCTACGGGGAGCGCATGGCTGCGTGGTGGTTGGACGGGGCGCGTTACGGGGACAGCCATGGGTATGACAATGATCTCGAGAATGCCCAGTGGCCATGGCGGAACTGGGTCATTGAATCCTTCAATTCAAACCAGCCCTACGATCAGTTTGTGACCTGGCAACTGGCGGGCGACCTCCTGCCGGATGCGAGTGATGACCAGATCGTGGCCACCGGCTTCAACCGGAATCACCGGATCCAGACCGAGGGCGGGGCCATTGAGGAAGAATGGCGGACGGAGTATGTCATGGACCGGGTGGAGACGATGGGATCGGTCTTTCTCGGACTCACCCTGAGTTGCGCGCGCTGTCACGATCACAAGTATGATCCCATCAGCCAGAAGGAGTTCTACCAGCTCTTCGCCATGTTCGATGGACCGAATGAGAAGGGCTTTATCAACAACCTGCGGGGAAGCGCCGAGCCCCGCCATCGCTACCGGCAGAGCGAATTTGAGGCGGCGGTGAAGAAGCTCGAAACGGAGATCCCGGATGCGAAGGCACGGGGAGGGAAGGTCAAGGACCTGGAGGCCAGGCACCCACACGTCATGGTCATGCGGGATGAAGTGGACCGAAAGGCCTTTGTGCTGAAGCGGGGGCAGTATGATTCCAAGGGAGAGGAGGTCTTGCCCGGACTTCCCCAGGCGTTCTCTCCCATCCCGCAAGGTGATAATCTGACCCGTCTCGATCTGGCGAAGTGGATGGTGGCTGGGAATCATCCCCTGACAGCCCGCGTTTTCGTGAACCGGATCTGGGAGCAGTTCTTTGGAACGGGGATCGTCAAGAGCTCGGAAAACCTGGGACGGCAGAGCGACTGGCCGAGTCATCCGGAGCTCCTCGACTGGCTGGCGGTGGACTTTGTGGAATCGGGTTGGGACGTCAAGGGGCTCCTCAAGTTGATGGTGATGAGCAGGACCTACCGGCAGAGCGCGGTGGTCGATGAAGAAAGGTTGCGTCGCGATCCGGAGAATCGGCTGCTCAGCCGGGGGCCCCGGACCCGCCTGCAGGCGGAGATGTTACGTGACCAGGCCCTCTTTATCTCGGGCTTGCTGGTGGAGCGTCTTGGTGGTCCGAGTTGGTGGGTCTATCAGCCAGCGGGGCTCTGGCTGGAGGTGGAGAAACGGGGGACCTTCGTGCAGGATCACGGTGAGAAACTCTACCGGCGCAGCCTCTATTCCCGCATTCGCCGCACGGTGGCGCCGCCGAGCATGCTCCTCTTTGACATGCCGAGCCGGGAGATGTGTACCGTGAAGAGGACTTTGACCAATACGCCCCTGCAGGCCCTCGCCCTCATGAATGAGGTGACCTATGTGGAGGCGGCCAAGAAATTTGCGGAGCGGATGATGACGAAGGGTGGGACCCCGGAGGAACGGATCGCATGGGGATTTCGCTGTGCAACCTCACGGGTGGCTGATGGGGAGGAGTTGGACATCCTGGTCAAGGGCTACGAGAGGCGGGTGGAACACTATCGGAAGAACGGCAAAGCGGCGGAGGATCTCCTCGGGCAGGGAGAATCCAAGGTGCCTGGCTATCTTCCCAAGCCGGAGATGGCGGCCCTGACCACGGTGGCAAACGTGATCCTGAACCTCGATGAAGTGATTAACAAATGAAGGGGAGCAACGAACATACGGGGAGCTTTGATCCCGCAGGAACGACACTCACCGGCGATCCCCTGCTCCTGGGGCGGCGTTCCTTCCTGCAGACCTCCGCGCATGGGTTCGGGGCCCTGGCTCTCGGGTCCCTCCTGTTCGACGAGGAGGGCAAGGCCGCCACGGTGGTGCCGGAGAACGCCAAGGTCAGGCGGGTGATCTATCTCTTCATGTCAGGCGGACCTTCCCAGATGGATCTCTTTGATCCCAAGCCCGGACTGGAAAAGGAGCGGGGGAAGGAATTGCCGGAGTCGGTGCGCGGGGACCAACGGATCACCACCATGACCTCCGTGCAAAAGACCCTGCCGGTGCTGCCCAGTCCCTACAAGTTTGAGAAGCACGGGCAATGCGGAATGGAACTCAGCGAATTGCTCCCCCACTGGGGAGAGGCTGCCGATGACTTGTGCCTCATCCGATCCATGGAAACCGAGGCGATCAATCATGATCCTGCCATCACCTTTTTCCAGACCGGGTTCCAGCTGGCGGGTCGGCCGAGCATCGGGTCGTGGGTGTCGTATGGGCTTGGTGCGCTGAACAGGGACCTCCCGGCATATATTGTGCTGACGTCGCGCGCAACGGCCGGGGGAGCGCAGCCGCTCTACAGCCGGCTCTGGGATTCCGGGTTCCTGCCTGCCGAGCACTCGGGGGTGAAGTTGCGCAACACCGGGGACCCGGTCTACTACCTCCATAATCCTCCCGGGATCGATCGTGGAATCCGTCGCGATATCCTGGATGACGTGGGGGCTCTCAACCGCAGGCGTCACGCGGTGGTGGGAGATCCTGCCATCGAGTCCCGTATCGCGCAGTATGAGATGGCCTTCCGGATGCAGGCCAGCGTGCCTGAACTGGCTGACATTTCAAAGGAGCCAGAGCACGTCCTGAAGCTCTATGGGCCGAATGTCGGCAAGCAGGGGACCTTTGCCCGGAATTGCCTGGTGGCCCGGCGCCTGGCTGAGCGGGACGTGCGTTTCATCCAGCTCTTTCACATGGGCTGGGACCAGCACGAGAAGCTTACCGAGGCGTTGCCCCGTCAGTGCCGGGATACCGAGCAACCGGTGGCCGGGTTGATCACGGATCTCAAGCAACGGGGCCTGTTGAAGGATACCCTGATTGTGTGGGGCGGGGAATTCGGCCGTACGATTTACGCGCAGAAGCCGGGTGACAAGGCCGGTCGCGATCACCATCCCCGGTGTTTCACGCAGATGCTGGCCGGGGCCGGGGTGAAGAACGGTCACGTGCACGGGGAGACTGATGACTACTGTTACAATGTGGCCAAGGACCCCGTTCACGTGCATGACTTGAACGCTACCCTCATGCACCTGCTCGGTATTGATCACGAAAAGCTCACCTTTAAGTTCCAGGGGCGCGATTACCGACTCACTGATGTACACGGCAAAGTCGTAAAGGAGATCCTTGGTTGAGAAGATCCAATGTCCAAAATCATCTTTATCCTTCTGCTCGGTTTCCTCAGTCAGGTTGCCCGGGCCGAACTGAGTTTCAAAAAAGGAGACAGGGTTCTGCTTTATGGGAATTCCTTCATTGAGCGCCTGCAGGCCCATGGTCTGTTTGAGGCCAGCCTGCAACTGGCACATCCGGGGAAGAAACTTGAGTTCCGCAGCCTTGCGTGGACCGGGGACGAAGTGGGTTATCGCCTGCGGCCGGAGCGTTATGTCAACCACCTGAATAAACTTCTCACCAGGTGGCCGGCCAGGGTTGTGATCCTTGGTTTCGGACTCAATGAGTCCTTTGCGGGCCCGGGGGGGGCCAGTGCATTTCGCTCTGACCTGGATGGGTATCTCCGGGAAATGGAGCGCCGCCATCCCGGGGCGGAAGTGGTGGTCCTTTCACCGATCGCGACCGAGGACCTCGGGCATCCCCATTATCCCGAGGTGGAAAAAAGAAATGCGGAGATCCGGTCCTACCTGCAGGTCATGCGCGAGGTCGCCGCGAGCCAGGAGGCCCGTTTCGTGGACCTGTTTACTCCCAGCCTGGCAGCGTATGCCGAACAGGATCCTCCGCTCACATCCAATGGCATTCATCTCAATGATTTCGGATACGGGATCATCGCCAGCCATCTGGCCCGGGAGCTTCTTGGGGGGGAAGTCCACGCCCGGGTGGACCAGACGCGGGCCGGGATGGTGGCCAGGGCGGTCAGGCGCAAGGCGGGCCACGTGGCCACCGTGGTGCGTCCCGTGAATACGGTCCTGTATTTCGGGGTGCCGGGACGAGCCCACGAATACAATGCCGAGATTCCCCGCTACCATGAATTGATAGCCCGTTCTGATGCCCGCATTCATGCCATGCTGCAGGATGCCGCAATCGCATTTGATCCTGAACCCCTCACCCTCCCTCCCCTCGTCGAGAGAGACCCCGCGAAATTGCCTTCACCGGAAGAGATGCTCAAGTCCTTCCGGGTAGCGGAGGGTTACGAGGTCAACCTGTTCGCCTCCGAGCAGCAATTTCCCGAATTGCGGAACCCTGAGCAGATCGCCTTTGATGCCCGGGGGCGCCTCTGGGTGGTCACCATGCCGTCTTTCCCAGGCACTATTCCCGGGGATGTCCCGCATGATAAAGTCATCATCCTGGAAGATACCGACCGTGATGGGCGGGCGGACAAGTCCACGGTGTTTGCCGACCACCTGACCGTTCCCGATGGCCTGGCCTTTCATGAGGACGGAGTGATTATTTCCCATCAACCGCGGCTGGTCTTCATGAAGGATAGCAACGGCGATGGGAAAGCGGATGTGCAGGAGGAGATCCTGCGTGGGATCGATGTCACCGACGCTCATCACGGGGGGATGATCGCGATGGGGCCGATGGGGCACGTGATGTTCTGCGACGGGGTCTTTCATCGTTCCCAGCTGGAAACCCCGCACGGGGTGACCCGGGGGGTTGATGCCACCACTTACCGGCTGGACCTGCGCAGGGGGACCGTCGAGCGGGAATACCAGACCCTGACGCCCAATCCATGGAAGATCACCTGGGATCGCTGGGGGAATCTTTTCCAGATGTACGGCGACGGGTTCGTGCAGGATAGCCATGCCGTCCCGTGGACTCCCTTCGGGGTGTATCATCCGTTCCGGCGGGCCATTACCATCGCCTACGGCAAGGGGTCTGCCGCGTGCGTGATTTCCAGTCCGAATTTCCCCGAGGAGTACCAGCAGGGGATGGCCTCGGCGGTGTTATTGAGGAAGTGCTTCGTTTCCATTTCAAGGCACCAGGCCGAGGGGGCCTATTACAAGGCCGGTGGACGTCTTGATGTCCTCTCCTCGCCCAGCCAGTTGTTCCGCCCCGTGGATATCGCCTTCGGGTTCGACGGGGCGATGTATGTTTCGGATTTCTGCACCCGGATCATCGGGCATGCCCAGAACTCGATGCGGGATCCCCGCTGGGACCCCCACACGGGACGGATCTGGCGCGTGACCTACAGGAAGAAGCCTGTCATCAGGGACTGGCCACGGATCGAGGGCGCGAATACGGGGGAACTCCTTGCCCTGCTCAAGCATCCGCAGGACCTCGCCCGGGACCATGCGAGGCGGAAACTGCGCCATACCCCGGGAGTGGTGAAGGTTCTGGACTCCTGGTTGCAGGGCCAGGAGAAGGATGAGGCGATCCTGGAGGGCCTCTGGATCCTGCACGATCAGGGGGAGGTCCGGCAAAACCTGCTGGAGAAGCTGATGAAGTCGTCCGATCACCGGATCCGGGCGGCGGCCACCCACCTTGTGCGGTTCCAGGCAACCCAATTGAAGAGTCCCCTTGCATTGCTGCGGAAAATGACCCGGGATCCCCATCCGCGGGTGCGCACGGAGGTGATTCATGTCGTGTCTCACCTGCAGCAGGGAGACCAGGCCTATGCCGCACTCCTCGGTCAGATTGATGTTTCCGGTAACAAGGATCTCCAGACCATCCTGAAGGATGCCAGTTACGGCGTGAGTTCGGGCATGGGGCCTGAGATTCCCGTTCTGCAGAAGCCTGAAGAAGGAAAATTAAGTCACTGGCTTCTCAAGGAGGATGGAAAGGAGGAGCGTTTCTTTACCTTTGGGGGCAAGGCAGGATCCTTCGGAACCATGCGCACCTTTGTGCGCTCTCCGGAAAAGAGAAAGGCGGTGCTCTCGATCAGGCACAGTTATGTGAAGGTGTTCCTGAATGGAACCCCGGTCATCTCCTCGGCCAACTGGTGGAGTTCCGACTGGAACGTCCAGGTCGAACTGCAGGAGGGAATCAACCAGGTCGAGGCCCGCTACGTCAAGGGACGGGGAGCACGGGGATATGCGCCCGTCTATCTGTATGATCCTCTCGGGGCCCGGTTGGAAGGACTCATCACGGCGGGGACGGAGGCGGAGCTCCGGACGATGGCGACTGAGCATGACCGGTATCACGGAGTGAACGATTCAGTCATCAGGATCAGTGCGGTCCCGAACCAACTTGCATTTTTCCCGAGGGAGTTTCGCCTCAAGGCGGGGAGTAAAGTGCGGATCTCCTTCCAGAATCCGGATCTCCAGATTCACAATCTGGTGATCGTCAGGCCGGGGGCGGAAGAGGAGGTGGGGCAGCTCGCGGATCAGATGGCCCAGGATCCCGATGCGATGAAGAAGGCGTTCGTCCCGGATTCCGACAAGGTGCTCTGGGCCACCCCCCTGGTGAATGGCAAGGGACAGGTGGAAAAAGAGTTCATCGCTCCGGAGCAATCGGGCCGCTACCCGTTCCTGTGCACCTTTCCGGGACACTGGAGGGTGATGAAGGGCGTGCTGGTTGTCGAGTAGGAGGGGAGAGACGCTGCCGGGCTCGACAAGAGGCCTGTCGTTTTGTTTACCAGCAGGATGAGGAGAGCAATGGCGACAGCCCTTCTTTGTCTCGGGCTTCCGGTGGAGGCCACGGTGATCAAGTTTGAGAAGGTTGGCCTCACCCCGGCCACGGAACTGCGGGGACTGCAGTCGGTGAAAGGCTATGGCGACCGGGTGAAGGAGCCGAGTACGGGTGGTTTCAGGGACTCCTTTGCGGAGGGGAATGGATGGACGCCTGATGTCCTCCTTGACTTCGCGGGCGGTCACGACGTCAAGACGGTCAACTCGTGGCGGGAGCGCTGGGATGGCGGGGATGGAGCCAACTACCTGCTGGATGGCGATGACGGAGGTCCCTACTACTACTGGTACACCTTCACTCCGGAGAATGGGGTGGGGGTGTTGATCAATTCGCTCGACCTTGAGGCCTCGAGGGAGGTGCCGAACCGGATCGACTGGAGGATCCGGGCCGGGAGCCGGACGGGAAGAGAGCTGGCCAGGGGATCGACGGGGAATTTCACCGGGGATCTCACCGGGCTTAATCTCAGGATGAAGGAGGCGCACCACGGTCCGGTCGTCCTTGAGCTGGTCCATACCGGGACGCGGACCACACTGGCGGTCGACAACCTGGACTTTGACCAGGTTAAGCCGGGGAAAGAAGGGGTGACCGCGCGACTGGTGGAGGTAGGGACCCGGAAGCAGTTGCTGGTGGATGATCATATCATTGATCGAATGGTTCACGTTGACCGCGTCCTGGGAACGGTGGACAAGGTGAGCAGGGAGAATCCCGTGTTCGACGGGAGTTTTTACGGAACGGTCCTGCACGATGAAGGGAAGTTCAAGTTGTGGTATCGCGGGCACCCGTATGGCTATGCGGAATCGAAGGATGGCGTGAGTTTCCGCAAGGTGGCGGACCTTACGGGGATGACCCAGAAGTCTCCGGCGGAAGGGGCGACCTTCTATGTCGATCCGCACGAGATGGACCCGGCCCATCGCTACAAGGCCTGTTACGCACACAAGACGATGCGGGCGGCCCTGGCCTATTCAGGGGACGGGATTCACTGGAAGGACTACAACGAGGGGAGGCCGGTGACGCACCGGGCCGCGGACACCTATAACCAGATCGTGTGGGATGAGGGCGCAGGGGTCTATCGGCTCTTTACCCGGACGGATTACCGGGGCGCGCTCAAGGCCGGAATGGAGGTGCGGGGGACGCGCAGCATGATCAACCCGGATCCCAAGGCTGATCCCACCGGGTGGAAGGTGGTGCGCAACTGGCGATTCGACCGGGAAGACCCGGAGGAGTGGAAGCGGCGCCAGATCTATGGACTGACCGACTGGATCTACGAGGGCGTACACTTCGCGCTCATGATGGTGATCGAGTGGCCAGAGGACATGAGCGAGGGGCCGAAGGACTATCACAAGCGGCACGAACGCAACCTGCTGGAATTCTACATTGCGACCAGCCGGGATGGGGACAGCTGGGACCTGCGCTGGGTCTATGACGGAAAAACAATGATCCCGCGTGGGGGCGACGGGGCCTGGGACAAGGACATGATCATCCCGGCCTCGGCGGTGATTACGCATGGGGACAAGCACTGGCTTTACTACGATGGTTACAATGAGCGGCACGGGGTTTTCCGGCGGGATGATGAGAAGGCGCGGGGAGGGATCGGGCTCGCGACCCTGAGGCTGGATGGATTCGTCGGGCTGGAAGCGAAGGGCCAGGCAGGGGTGATCACCACCAGGCCGTTCAAACTTGAAGGGGACCTTCTGCAGGTGAACGTGAAAGGGCAGGAGTTCGCAGTCGAAGTGCTCGATGCCGGGGGGGACCCTTTCCCGGGATTCTCGGTTTCAGAGGCCGTGCGGCATCGGCAGGTCGACCAGCTGAGACTGGAGCCCGCCTGGCGCGGGAGGCAGACGCTCTCCTCGTTGAAGGGACGGACCGTGCGATTGCGGTTTCATCTGGAAAATGCGGTAATCTATTCCTTCCAGGTGCTCCCGGCGTCGCATTGAACCGTTCTCTTCCACCCTTTGTGGGACAAGTTTTCCGTTGATGTATCATTGCTGGAGGGGAAGAATAACAAGGCTGCTCCATCACGAGCAGTTGCCGTTAATGAAACCAGTGGGCCAGAGAACCCTGAGGCGGACGGGGATGATCTTTTTCCCCCTGGTGGTCCTGCCCCTCCCGGCAGAAGAGCTCGTCTTTGAAACGGATGTGCGACCTATCTTCAAGGAAGCTTGCTTCCACTGCCATGGGGAAGGTGGAGAGAGGGAAGGAGGGCTGGATCTACGCCTGGTTCGCCTGATGAAGGAGGGGGGAGAGTCCGGTCCGGTGCTGGTTCCCGGTGCCCCGGACAAGAGTTTGCTGTGGGAGAAACTGGCGGGCAATGAGATGCCCAAGGGCGAGAAGAAGTTGTCATCGGAAAGGAAGGCTCTTGTCCGGCGCTGGATTGAGCAGGGAGCCAGGACGGCGAGGCCTGAGCCCGAGAACGTGGAAGAGGCCCGCTTCACGGTGGAGGAACTCGCGCATTGGGCCTTTCAGCCACTGAGAGAAGTGGAACCGCCTGCGGCAGGGCATTCCATCGATGCCTTCGTGACGGCCCGGCTGGGGAAGAAGGACCTCTCACTGTCGGAACGGGCGAACCGGTCCACCCTGATTCGACGTATGAGCTTCGGAGTGACCGGTCTTCCGCCTACCCCGGAGGAGGTGGAAGCCTTCCTGACGGACGGGAAGGAAGGCGCGCTGGAGCGGGTGGTGGACCGACTCCTGGACTCGCCCCAGTATGGAGTGCGGTGGGGACGTCACTGGCTGGATGCGGCTGGGTATGCCGAGTCTGATGGTAATGCCGTGGAGGATCGCAGGCGGGGTCACGCCTGGCGCTACCGTGATTATGTGATCGAGGCATTCAACAGCAACAAGCCGGTCGATCAGTTCCTGGTCGAGCAACTGGCGGGCGATGAACTGATAGAGGGTGAACTCAAGGTGGGGGATCCCCGTCACCTGGAGCTTCTGACTGCAACCGGATTCCTGCGGATGGCTCCGGATATCACCCAGCGCAGCAATAGCCTGACCGACCGCAACACGGCAGTGGCAGATGCGCTCAAGGTAGTGAGCACCAGTGTGCTGGGTCTTACGGTTGGCTGTGCCCAGTGCCACGACCACAAGTATGACCCGATTGGGATCGATGATTATTACAGGTTCCGGGCTATTTTTGACCCCGCTTTTCCTCTCCATAACTGGAAGCAACCAGGTAACCGGCTCGTGGACATGACCTCGCCAGTGGTTAATGCAGAAAGGGAGAAGATTGAGAAGGAGGCGAAGAAGGAGGAGGACGCCATGACGGAACGTCGTCGAAATCATTGCGCGGAAATTCTGGAAAAGAAACTGGCGGATGTGCCGGAAAGTGAGCGGGAGGAGACCCGTCAGGCCGTGCTTGCCGTGGAAAAGAAGAGGACGCAGCGGCAGAAGGATCTTCTGGAGGCATATCCCATGGTGAAACCGGTGGACTTTATCAGCGGGTTGCTTGTCGAGTATGACGGCGCGGCTCATCAGCGTTTTGAGAAGGAAAAGAAGAAGGTGGCCGATATCCGGGGGAGAAAACCGCCCCTGCGCATGATCATGGTTACCAACGAGCCTGCCGGTGGAATTCCGGTCAGTAAGGTGTTCTTCCGGGGAAATCCGGAGAGCCCCCGCGAGACGGTGGATCCTGCCGAACTGATGGTGATTCGACGCGGGATGGGTGATGTTCGTATTCCTCCCAAGGTGGAGTCGCGTCAGAGCACAGGCCGGAGGCTGGCCTATGCGCGTCATCTGATCGGAGGCTCCCATCCGCTCACCGCCCGCGTCTTTGTAAACCGGGTATGGGCCCATCACTTTGGGCGTGGACTGGTGGCCACGCCTGGTGACTTTGGGATTGCCGGGGAACGACCTTCCCATCCCGAACTGCTGGATTGGCTGGCCCGTGATTTCATGGAGCACGGCTGGGACCTGAAGCGACTGCATCGCATGATCCTTCTCTCCCAGACCTATCAGCAGAGTGTGCGGCGACGGGTAGCGCATGAGAGCATTGACCCGGAGAATATTCTGCTGGGACGAGCCAACCTGCGCCGTCTGGAAGCAGAAGCCATCCGTGATGCCCTCCTGGCGGTGAGCGGGAAGATCAATCTTACTCTGGGCGGCCCTCCCAGTCCGGTCACCGCCAACGGGGAGGGGAAGGCGGTGCTGGGCGGTGACAAGAATCGCCGCAGTGCCTTCGTGGAGGTGCAGCGACGCCTGCCGCTCAACATGCTGGAGACCTTTGATCAACCGGTCATGACGCCAAACTGCAATCATCGACGACAGACCACGGTAGCGACCCAGGCGCTCTGGTTCCTCAATGATGCGGAGGTGCTTGATCATGCCGATGCCCTGGCCCGGGCCCTGATGAAGGAATCGGGTTTCAGTTCGGTGCGCCTGGGGAAACTCTACCTGCGGCTTTTTGCCGAGGCCCCGACCCCGTCTGAACTCCAGGACTGTGAGGAGTACCTCGCCAGCCAGCGGGAGCAGTTTACCAAGGCAGATCCAAAGTCTGATGCCGAGCATCGCGCGCTGGCTTCCCTGTGCCAGGTGCTGTTAGCATCCAACCGATTTCTCTATGTCGACTGACTCCTCCAATCTCGGCCGTCGCAGGTGGCTTGGTCTTTCGTCCTTCAGCCTGGCGGGGGTAGCGGCGCCCTGGCTTCTGAAGGAGGACGGCCTGCTGGCAGCTGATGTCAACGCGGCCCTGGAGAAGCCGGAACTGGAGCCGGTCATTCACGATCTCCTGCCCAAGGCTCCGCCGAGGGAACCCCGGGCCCAGGCCATGATCTCAATGTGGATGTACGGCGGTCCGAGCCAGATCGATCTCTTCGATCCCAAGCCCGAACTGGTCAAGCGTCACGGCGAAACCTTCAAGGGGAAACTCAAGTGGGATAACGCGGCGCAGGCCAGCCGTGAGATCATGGGGCCGCTCTGGAAATTCAACACCTATGGCCAGTGTGGGATGGAACTGTCCGAGAAGCTTCCTTTCCTTGGTTCGATTGCCGACGAGATCACGCTGATCCGCTCAATGCAGACCGGATCCAATAATCATGTGCCCTCCACCCGTTCCATGACGACGGGGAAACCCGTGAATGGACGTCCGGTGCTGGGGAGCTGGCTCATCCAGGCCCTGGGCAGTGCCTCGCAGGACCTTCCGGCCTTCGTGGCTCTCACCGATCCACGGGGCCTCCCCCAGCAGGGCAACGAGAACTGGAGCCAGGGCAAGTTGCCTTCCATCTATCAGGGGACCATGGTGCGCTCCTCTGAGCCGCGTATCTTCAACCTGGACTCCCCGAAACACCTGCGCGGCGATACCCGTGCGGCGCAGCTTGATCTTCTGCAGAAGTTCAATCGTGAACATGCCGACCGGCATCCGGGGGAGAACGAACTGGAAGCCCGCCTGGCGAGTTACGGCCTGGCGGCCCGCATGCAGGGAGCCGCTCGTGAGGCCTTTGATATTTCCCGAGAATCGGAAGAGACCAGGCGCATGTACGGAATCGACCAGGAAAAGACGCGCAACTACGGCACGCGCTGCCTGATTGCACGGCGCCTGGTGGAACGGGGTGTGCGCTTCGTGCAGATCTTCGCTGCAGGACAGAACTGGGACCATCATGGGTCAATCAAGACCTCGCTCCCGGATCGCTGTGCGGAGGTGGATAAGCCGGCAGCTGCCCTGGTCCGTGATCTTCAGCAACGGGGGCTGCTGGACAGCACGATCGTGCACTGGGGTGGCGAGATGGGGCGCCTTCCCGTGATCCAGTTCCGGAGCGGCAAGGGCAACCGGAATGCGGTGGGACGGGACCACAATACCTATGGATTCACCCAGTGGGTGGCAGGAGGCGGATTTCGAAAGGGCTATATTCACGGGGAGACCGATGAATTCTCCCACTATGCGGTGAAGGATGTGGTCCATCATTACGACTGGCTGGCCACGGTCCTTCACCAGTTCGGCCTGGATCATGACAAGTTGAAATTCCGCAGTGGACCGGGGGATATACGTCTGGTGGAAGATGAGAAGGCTCGAGTGGTGCGGGAGTTGCTGGGTTAGGGGTTGCTACTGTGGGTTGCATTCGTCCTCTGGGCACACCGGGATTTCCGGAGAAGTGAAGGAGTGGGAATTGCGGGCCTTCACAGATGGCGGGATCCGGAGTATTGAAAACCAGCCATGTCGCAGCTGACTCACGCCCAACTCCTGGAATTGAAACGGTGGAATACACCAACCATATACAATGGCTGGGAGCAGATCACCTCGTGTGATGCCGGGGCCGGGGGATTCAACCTTGAGGAATGCCGTGACTTCATGCCGCAGATGGGGCCGATGATCGGTTATGCGGTCACCCTGAAGATCGAGCCGAGCGTGAAAGAGCACAAGACGGTTGAAACAGCCTGGGCGGACTACCGAGAATACATGGCTTCCGTACCGGGACCGAAGATTGTCGTGATCGAGGATCTCGACAAACCACGGGTGATCGGATCGTTCTGGGGCGAGGTGAACAGTAACACGCATCGTGCCCTGGGGTGTGTGGGCACCATCACGGATGGCGCCATCCGTGATGTGGATGAGATGTGCGATGCAGGGTTCAAGGCACTCGCGCGGAGGCTTTGTGTGGGCCACGCCCATGTGGTTCCCGTCGAGTGGAACGTTCCGGTGGAGGTTTTTGGAACAGGTGTTGAGCCGGGGCAGTTGATTCATGCTGACAAGCACGGTTTCCTGGTCATCCCGCAAGAGGACCAGGAGCCGTTGCTGGAGGCAGCGCGCTTCATGGACAGCAATGAGTGCGAGACCGTGATTGCGGCTGCGCGTTCAGTCCAGGGGTTGGGTACCGGGGAAATTCTCAAGCAGGTGAACGAAGCCGGAACGGAATTTGCCCGCCGGGCGAGGGAGCGATATGGGAAGGATGGGGAGTGGTGAGGCCGGAAGGAAGCTGTTCTAAAAGGATCGTGTGATCGAGGAAGTGGGCTTGGCGCTTGAAAAGCGCCGCCACGCGGGGTCCAATCGGCTGTTGCCCATGAGACTACCCATCGCTGCCTTAGTGTTCCTGCTTTCCGGATCCGGACTCTCGCCTGTTCTTTCCGAGGATCTGACCTCCGAGCAGGTGGAGTTCTTTGAGAAAAAGATCCGTCCGGTCCTGGCTGAGAATTGCTACGAGTGCCATAACAGCATCGACAAGAAAAAGGGGGACCTGGCACTGGATTGGCGGGAACCCATCGTAAAATCCGAGGTCATTGTCCCGGGCAAACCGGAGGAGAGTCCTCTCATAAAGGCGATCAGGCATGAGGATGATTATGAACCAATGCCTTCGAAAAGCCCCAAGCTGGCCAAGCTGATCATCAAGAACTTTGAGGACTGGATCAGGATGGGCGCACCGGATCCCCGGACGACCAAGCCGACCAAGGAAGAGCTGGCAAGCCAGGTCGACTGGGAAGCAGTACGTGATAAGCGGTCAGAGTGGTGGTCATTCCGCCCGATCATGAAGAAAGCGCCCCCTCGGGCGGATGCAGCAGGGTGGAACAAGACTGACATCGACCGCTTTATCCATGCCGGTCTGCGGGAGAATGGCCTGGAGCCGCAGGAGGTGGCTGAACCGGGTGCCCTGGTGCGGCGCCTGCACCTGATCCTGACAGGACTTCCTCCCAAGCCGGCGGAGGTGGACGCCTTCGTCAAGAATCCCAGTGAGGACGCCTACGAGAAGATGGTTGATCGCCTGATCTCCTCCGGAGCCTATGGAGAACGCTGGGGTCGCTACTGGCTTGACTGGTTTCGTTATGCGGAGTCCTACGGAAGCGAGGGAGACCCGAATGTTCCCTACGCCGGGCGCTACCGGGATTATGTGATCCGGGCTCTCAACCAGGATGTGCCATATGACCAGTTGCTACGGGAGGCCGTGGCGGGGGACCTGCTGGAGAAGCCCCGTGTCAATGAGGAGGAGGGGCTCAATGAGAGTGCGATCGGTCCCGCTCATTTCCGCATGGTGCCGCATGGCTTCGGGGTTACTGATGCCTACGACGAGCAGATCACTTTTACGGATAACGCAGTTGATGTGCTGACCAAGGCCACCATGGGCCTGACTGTATCGTGTGCGCGTTGCCATAACCACAAGTTCGACCCCATCAGCCAGAAGGATTACTACAAGTTCTACGGGATGGTGGTGAGTAGTCGACCGGCCATCGTGAATGTGGATTCCCCGAAATTAAAGGATCTGCACAGAAAGGAGCTGCTCGGTCTTAAGGATCAGATCCGGGATTCCCTGGGGGCGTTCTGGCTGGAACAGGTGGATTCCGCGATGGGGAAGCTGGGGAGCGATAAGCTGGACAAGATCCCGGAAACCGATCCCCTGGCCGGGTGGGCCAGGTTGCGGGACAGGGAACCGGAGGAGCTGGTACGGGAGCTGGTGGCCATGCGCCAACGCCATGAAGAGGGTTTGGCTCACAATGAGAAGGTGAAAAACAAGGCCACCTTCTATGCCGATCTTCGTGAGCAGGCGGGTTATGACAAGTGGTTCAAGAGCGGGAATGGATTGAGTGACGCGGTGAGTCCCGCGGGATCGTTCGTGGTGGCTCCGGAAGGGGGGCGTGCCCTGAAGGCGATCTACCCCGCCGGGGCTTATTCCCATATGCTCTCGGACAAGCACAGTGCTACCCTGAGCTCGGTTTTCCACCTCGCCAAGGGAGGGCGCAATTCCATCCGGGCGATGGGGGAGGGCTCGATTGCCCGTTTTACCCTGCGGAGCTATCCTCTCTCTCACGGGGGACTTCATCCCACTCCGGGACTACGGCCCCAGGTGAGCTGGATCAATCTCAACAAGTACAAGTACTGGAACGGAGAGAAGGGTTACTATCAGGTCAACACCTCGTCGGATTCAACTTTCCGGAATGGAGGGAACGCCCGTTCGTGGTTCGGGGTCTTCGAAGTGTATGCGGGAGACGAGGCGATGCGGGAACTGGGTGCGCCGGTGGTGGCGTTGCCGGGCGACCTGAGTTCAATCAAGGACCGCAAGTCGCTGGAGGAATTCTATCGTCGGTCACTGGTGAAAGCGCTGACCGACTGGCGAGGCAGGAAGATGAGCGATGCGCAGGCCCTCCTGCTGAACTCAATGGTGAGCCGAGGTTTTTTGCCTAGCGAAGTAGCAAGCCTGCCCGGGAAACTGAAGCCCCTGGTGGAGGGCTATCGCAAGCTGGAGGCGGAGATCCGGAACCCGGTCCGGGTTCCCGGGGTGATGAATGGGCAACCCTGGGACCAACCCCTTCTGGACCGCGGCGATTACAAGAAGGAGAAGGATCCGGTAGAGCGTGGCTTCCTGGAAGTGTTCGGGGGGCGGACTTATACCAAGACCGGGAGCGGGCGCCGGGAGTTGGCGGAGGACATTGTGGGGAAGAATAACACCCTGACCACCCGCGTCATTGTGAATCGGCTCTGGCACCATGTCTTCGGACGGGGACTAGTTGCATCAGCGGACAATTTCGGACGGCTGGGGAGCAAGCCCACCCATCCCGGCCTCCTCGACTACCTGGCCTCGGATTTTCGTGAGAACGGGTGGTCGATGAAGCGAACGATCCGCCAACTGGTCATGAGCCGGGCTTTCCGCTCTGCCAGTATGGTGCCGGTGGCGAACAGGGGAAAGGATGATGCCAATCTTCAGCTGGCCTATTACACCCCGAGGCGTCTCGACGCGGAAGCGCTGCTGGATACCATCCGTTTTGTGGCTGCTAATGAAGCGGGCCAGCGCGCTGTCTACACCAACCAGAAACGCAACGGGCTCAACCGGTTTCTCACGGCGTTTAACTACCCGATCCCCACGAGCACGGTGGGAGTGCGCAATGTAACCAATGTGCCAGCCCAGGCGCTGCTGTTGATGAATGGTGATACCACGAGGAGAGCGGCCCAGCAGTGGTGCGATCGGGTGAAAGGAGATCCGGGCTTGAAAACTGATCGCGAGAGGATCCAGAGTTTCTTCATGCAGGCCTATTCTCGTCCGGCCAGCGAGGAGGAGGTCGCGGCCTGTCTGGATTATCTGGCAGGCAAGGCGAGTGATGAGCTGCCCAGGCTGATCAAGGAGCAGGAGGCAATGAACCGGGAACTGGCCACGCTCAGGGCGAACCGGGAGAAAGCCATTGCCCCGGTTCGTACCGCGCTGCAGGCTGAAGTTGATGCCCGCAATGAGGCTCAGAAGAAGAAGGGAGAGGTGAAGGTTGATCTCAAGCCTCTCGCGCGCTGGGACTTCGACGGTAATGCGAGGGACGCGGTGGGAGGAATGCACGGCGAGACCAAGGGTGCAGCCAAGGTGCTCGACGGATCACTTTTCCTGCGGGGCGGGGGGATGTGGACCAAGCCGTTGTCGAAGGACCTGCGGGAGTTCACGTTGGAGGTCCAGGCCCAACTGGACAATGGGAGCCAGGCTGGGGGAGGAGCGATGATCCTGCAGCGGAGCGATGGCAAGGTCTTTGATGGAGTGGTCTATGCGGAAGTGAAGCCCCACACCTGGCTGACGGGGAGTGATCGTCATGAACGCACCGCGCCCTTCGGGGGTTTTGAAGACAAGGAAGCTGACAGGCGTCCAGTACGGATGGTGATGGTCTACAAGGCCGATGGAACCACGATTGCCTATCGCGACGGCAAGCCCTATGGCAAGCCGATCAAGAGGGGCAGGGTCGAATACAAGAAGGGACAGGCACAGGTTGTTTTCGGGGTGCGCCATGGATTGGTTCCCGGTGGTGGAGGGCGGGCCCTGACCGGACGGATCTTTGAGGCCCGGCTTTATGACCGGGTCCTCACCCCTGAGGAAGTGGCCGCGGCCTCGTCGGGGATGTTGCTGGAGGTTGTGACCGAGGAGTTGCTCGCCAAGGCGCTGGATCCGGGCCAGAAGAAGTCCCTGAACCAGTTCGACTCCAGGATCGCAACCCTGGAGCAGCAATTCATGAAGCTCGATCACGATATTAAGATCCGGCAGGAAGCGCAAAACGCCGGCGGGGATCCATATTTCAAGATTGCCCACGCTCTGTTAAACTCCAAGGAACTGATTTATGTCTACTGATCCTAGCCTCCCCTCCTTTGACCCGGTCCGTCCGATCCTGTCCGCGGACCGCCGCGAATTTCTCAAGCTGACTTCAAGCGGGGTGAGTGCCCTCGCACTCTCCAGCCTGATCAACAAGGGGTCGGCTGCCCAGGTGGGGGAGGCAGAACCGCAGTTGCATCATAAGCAGAAGGCCAAGTCGGTGATCCTGTTCTACATGTCGGGGGGGGTGTCCCACGTGGATTCCTTCGATCCGAAGCCAAAGCTCAAGGAAATGCACGGTAAGCCCCTGCCGATGACGATCGAGCGGACGCAGTTCGATGCCAATGGCAACATCATGGCCTCTCCATGGGAGGCGAAAAAGTGGGGGCAGTCAGGCCTGGAGATGACCGACATGTTTCCCAAGATCGCGGAATGCGCGGATGACCTCGCCATCGTGCGCTCCATGACAGCCAAGTTCAGTGAGCACTCGCAGGGCAATTTCTTCATGCACACCGGCTTTCCCTTCCTTGGTTATCCCAGCGCCGGGTCG